>CAMVQZ010000011.1 GCA_947169745.1 uncultured Clostridia bacterium | reverse complement strand
CTCTTTGCAGTAATATTAGCAGTACCAGCTTTTTTAGCAGTAACTGTGCCATTATTTACTGTGGCAACTCCTGTATTGTTACTTGACCAAGTTATAGTCTTATTATTAGCATTTGAGGGATTTACTGTAGCTGTAAGTGTAGTTGTCTTTCCTTCTTCCAAAGTAACACTTGTTTTGTTAAGAGTTATAGAAGTTACTTTTATTGTAGAAGGCTTAGGCTGTTCTTTTGCTTTTACAGTAACCTTACAAGACGATTCTTTTCCATTATAAGTACGCACTGTCACCCACGCTGTTCCGGGTTTTACAGCAGTAAAGCTGCCTGTCCAGTTTGTCTTTGTCATCTTGACAATACTGCTGTTGCTTGTTCGGAAAGTTCTGCTTGCACACCCTGCGTCTGAGGCAATACCTGCGCTGAGGGTAGCACTCTGACCAACAGTCATTGTCAGATTTTTCTTTGAAATACTTACCCATGTGGGGGCTTTTCTGACAGTGACCTTACAAGTAGATTCTTTGCCGTTATATGAGCGCACTGTCACATATGCAACTCCCGGCTTTACTCCTACAAAATCTCCCTGCCAGTCTGTCCGTGTCATTTTGACGATACTGCTGTTGCTTGTGCGGTATGTCCTCTTTGCACAGGCTGTTTCATTTTGTATAGTGGAAGTCACCGAGAATTTTTCTCCCACTCCGATAGTTACAACGCCCTTTGAAAGTGTGATTTTAGAGGGTGCATTCCTGACCGTTATTTTGCAGGATTTTTCCGTTCCATCAGTGGCTTTTCCTGTCACCCATGCAGTACCGATACCAACAGCTTTAACATTTCCGCTCTGATCAACAGTGACGAGCTTCGGCGCAGAGGTTCTCCATTTCACACTTTTATTTGCCGTCAGCTTAAAGCTTTCACCCTTACCCAGTGACAGAACACCTTTGCTTATCGTGAGCTGAGTTTCTGCGGCATATACGGTATTATCCGCTGTCACAGGCAGATCACACACAGCCACACCGCCAAGAATAGCAAGTGCAGAAAATAACGCCGTTGCTTTTCTATGGAATTTCATCTGAAACACTCCTTATAGTTGTCGTTACTTTTATTATAATTACTTTCACTTATAAAGTAAACATATTTTTTGTGATTTCGGGATAGTTTATTACATTTAATGCATCGCTTGTATTGATTCAAAGAAAAGCGCCCAAAAAAACGCTCCGCCGGTAAGTGGCGAAGCGTTAAGCTTTTGTTTTGCAGGGATCAGTACATACCGCCCATTCCGGGATCGGCTGCAGGAACTGCGGGAGCAGGCTCCTTGATATCTGCTACAAGTGATTCTGTTGTGAGTACCATTGCTGCAACAGATGCTGCATTCTGGAGTGCAGAACGTGTTACCTTTGTAGGATCAACGATACCGCTTGACATCATATCTGCATATTCCTCGGTAAGAGCATTGAAGCCGTAGCCTGTCTTTTCTGAGGAAAGGATCTTATCGACGATAACAGAGCCTTCAAGACCTGCATTTGCTGCGATCTGGCGAACCGGCTCTTCAAGTGCCTTGAGAACGATCTTTGCGCCTGTCTTTTCGTCGCCCTCGAGGGTGTCAACAAGTGCTGAAACTGCGCCGACTGTGTTAAGAAGCGCTGTGCCGCCGCCTGCTACGATACCCTCTTCAACAGCTGCCTTTGTAGCTGCGAGAGCATCCTCGATGCGGAGCTTCTTTTCCTTCATCTCGATCTCTGTAGCTGCGCCGACCTTGATAACTGCCACGCCGCCTGCAAGCTTTGCAAGACGCTCCTGGAGCTTTTCTCTGTCAAAATCAGAGGTAGTTGTCTCGATCTGTGCGCGGATCTGGCTTACTCTTGCCTTTATCTCATCCTGGCTGCCTGCGCCGTCTACGATGATAGTATTCTCTTTGTCAACCTTGACCTGACGAGCCTGACCGAGCTGATCCATTGTTGCATCCTTAAGCTCAAGACCGATCTCAGAGGAAATAACCTGACCGCCTGTAAGTACTGCGATATCACGGAGCATTTCCTTTCTTCTGTCGCCGAAGCCGGGAGCCTTTACGCCAACGCAGGTGAAGGTACCTCTGAGCTTATTGAGGATAAGAGTTGTGAGAGCCTCGCCCTCGATATCCTCAGCGATTATTACCAGCTTTTTGCCGGACTTTACGATCTCCTCAAGAAGAGGAAGGATGTCCTGTATATTGCTGATTTTCTTATCTGTGATAAGGATATAGGCGTCGTCGATAACTGCCTCCATCTTATCAGTATCTGTGCACATATAAGGTGTGATATATCCTCTGTCGAACATCATACCCTCAACTACCTCTGAATATGTTTCGGCAGTCTTGGATTCCTCAACAGTAATAACACCGTCATTTCCTACCTTTTCCATTGCTTCTGCAATAAGGTTTCCGATAAACTCATCAGCTGCTGAGATTGTTGCAACTCTTGCAATATCCTTTGAACCCTCGACCTGCTTTGAGTTGGTCTTGAGAGTATCTACTGATGTTTCAACAGCCTTGCTGATGCCCTTCTTGAGGATCATGGGGTTAGCTCCTGCTGTAACATTCTTCATACCCTCACGGATAAGAGCCTGTGCAAGGAGTGTTGCTGTTGTAGTACCATCGCCTGCTACATCATTTGTCTTGATGGAAACCTCCTTGACCAGCTGAGCGCCCATATTCTCAAAGGGATCATCAAGCTCGATCTCCTTAGCGATAGTAACACCGTCGTTTGTGATAAGGGGTGCACCGAATTTTTTATCAAGAACTACATTTCTGCCCTTGGGACCAAGTGTTATCTTTACGGTATCAGCAAGCTGATCAATGCCGCTCATAAGAGCTTTTCTTGCCTCTTCACCATATGCAATCTGCTTTGCCATAATATATTACCTCCGAAAAATTATTCTACAATCGCAAGTATATCCGACTGACGGACAATATTATATTCCTCACCCTCGAGCTTTACCTCTGTTCCGGAATATTTGCTTGTGATGACCTTGTCGCCGACCTTTACATACATTGTAACTTCCTTACCATCGACCATTCCACCGGGGCCGACTGCTACAACTGTAGCAAACTGCGGCTTTTCCTGAGAAGCTGCGGTAAGAACAATACCGCTTTTTGTTGTCTCTTCTGCTTCCTCAGCCTTTACAACCACTCTGTCAAGTAACGGTTTAATTGTCATAACTAATTGCCTCCTTAAAGCACAAATATAATAAATTTAAATTTATTAGCACTCTCCTGTATCGAGTGCTAAATGTATTCTATACCTTTTTTATAAAAAAATCAAGTGATATAACGTATTTTATTTAATTTATTTTTAATTTATGACATCAGAACATAAATTACCGCCGGAAACGGATCAACGTTCCCGGCGGTAATATTGCTTATACTGTTTTTATCATGTGACTGTAAGTTCAAATTCTGAAGAGATTATCACTCCGCTCTGGTCACGGACTGAGATCCTCACCTCATAGCTGCCGGCTGTTGAAATGGTCAGTCTGCTGGTAGTATCAGATACGAAGCCGGAGGATATCTGGTTCCAGGAGCTGCGGCCTGCCTTGCGGTAGAAGTAAGCGTATTCATAGGGAGCCTTTCCGCCGGAGGCTGCTCCGTAGAGCTTGACGGTCCCGCCCTTTGCTATGGACTGAGTGCTCATCCTTGAATTATTGATAAGACTTGCTGCTGTTACAGTGAACTTGAATTCCTTCTTCACTGATGTACCGGTGGCGTCCTTGACATCGATCCTTGCGTCATATTCGCCCTCTGCCGACGGTCTGATGGAGACCGCTGTATCCGTTACAAAGCCATTGGTAACCCTTATCCACTTATTTCTGGAAACCGACTTATAGAAGTAAGCGTAGGTATAGGGTGCTGTACCGCCGGAGGCTGCGCCTCTGAGGGCTATTTTCAGACCTGCCTGAGCGGTTGCGGGAACTGTGGAATTATTCACAAGCTCCTGGTTTGCTGTTACAGTGAGAGAAAGCTGCTTCTGAGCTACTGTGGAGGTATTATCCATAACTCTCACAAGGATATCATATGTATCTGCTGCTGCCAGGGTAAGCTTACAGGTATTACTGGAAACATAGCCGTCTGTCAGCTTTATCCATGAGCTCCTTGATGTCTTTTTGTAGAAATAAGCATATGTGTAGGGTGTTGTTCCGCCGGCAGCTATACCGTTAATGGTAACAGCCTCATTTACAGCTACAGTTGACTTGCTTATCGTTGAATTATTTGTAAGAGCTGCTGCTGCAGGTTCAAGCTTGAAGGAAACATCCTTGGAAGTGCCTGCGCTGTCAGTTACAGTGACTTTGACATCAAAGGCTACTGCTGCAGAAGGTGTAAAGGATGCGGAGGTGGATGTTGTATTTGCTGATCCGATAGTCAGCCAGTTTGCATTTGCGCTCCTCTTATAACAGTATGTATATGTATAGGGAGCTGTACCTCCTGTGGCGGATCCGTTTATAGTCACAGGGCTGTTCTTGACTATCGTCTGGGTAGAAACTGTCGAGGTGTTATTCAGGGTCTGGTTCGCAGTTACTGTGACCGTCATATCCTTGCTTGCGGTCTGATTTGCGCTGTCCTTTACTGTCACGCGGACTGTATAAGATCCTGCTTTTGCGGCCTTGAAGCTGACAGTTGCCGTGGTAGTATATCCATCAACGATATTAGTCCAGTCAGTATCAGCGCTGTGCTTATACATATAGCTGTACTGATACGGAGTTTTTCCGCCTGAGCCTGAGCCGTTGATATAGATATTATATCCCTGTATAACGCTGCTGCTGTCCACATATGATGTATTCACAAGCTCTGTCAATTTGCTTTCGTAAATATAATCAACATTTATCGTTGCCGAGGTATAGACACCGGAAGCGTTTGAAGGCGTTGTTTTCAGAGTATATCCAGAAAAGCTCTTTGCACTGGTGCTGTAGGCATTTGTTCCGTCTGCCATACCCTTCAAAGTCTCCTTTGAAAGGACTGTACCGCTTGTGGTCTTGTAGGTCACTACTACCTTTCCTGTGGGATAGACCACGCCGTTTTTGATCCAGACCTCACCGGAAACACTGTATCCGGAAGTGTTATATCCTGTGGGATCCTGCTCGCCGTATGTCGTGACAAAGTTATTTGCGATAAACAATGCGCTGTTAACATCCGGGATATCGCCGCTGTACCAGCCGGAGCCGTCAGCCGTCATTAGTGTTCCGGGCCAGTTACCGGTATATTCGGTAGCCGTATTTCCGGATTTTGTATAGACATACATTCCTACCTTCGACCAGCTGTTGCTGTTATAGTAATGAACCTTGAGGCCTGAGCTTTCATCAACTGCATATTCAAATGAAACAGTCTGAGGCGCGGCGGTATATGTGCCTGTCTTGACCTCATCGGGAGTAAGATAGCCCCGGATGCTCTTTGCGGTAAAGCTATAGGATGAACCGATAAGACCGGTATATATTTCATCATCCGCAATGGAGGCTCCGTCCGTATCCAGATATCTGACTGTTACAGATCCGTATTTCGTTGTATCCAGGTCGTAGTAATAGGTGACCTGTGCGCCGGCTTCGCTGAAGGTACCTGTTGTATTTCCGGAGGTAGATGTGACTTTATAGCCGTCGGAAATAAGACTGCTCAGGGGCGAGGTGGTATAGGTCTGCCCTGCCTCTCCGGTAAGGGTCTCTGACTTATAGAGCTTTCCGGTAGAGCTGATGACATGATCCACCTTGACTGTGCATTTCTTTGTCAGATCAGTATTATCAAAGCTGGTCTTGTCGATGAGTATAACTGTGGAACGAGCAGGCACGGAAACAGTTGAGCCTGTTACTGTTCCCAGAGACTCTGTTCCGGCTCTGGTGCCGTCTGCGACCTTTACCCACTGGGTGGGAAGTGTCTTTGTATCAAATGTTCTGATATTGACGTTTGTGGCATAGGAATTTGCATTGTGGAGCACTGCTGCAAAATTCCATTCCTTGCCGGTATAGTTCTTATTGTACATTGTATAGGCTACTACCTTATCAGGTATATTTTCCCATGCAAAGTATATTGTGGAGTTACTATCGTTTGTAGGATCCCGGAAGGGCTCATATGCCTTCCTTATCTCTATAAGACCCTTATAATAGCTCACCAGATCGGAATATCTGACGCTGTCGTTCCATCTCAGCTGATTTACAGATGTGGGAGAACTATAGCTGTTGTGATCGCCGTGTTTTGTTCTGGCAAATTCCTCGCCTGCCTGGAAGAAGGACATACCCTGGGAGGTCAGAATGATTCCGGCGGCAAGCTTATTCATTGCCACAAGATCTTCGTATCTCGTATCATAATCTGCATTTTCACCCTTTACGGAATAGACAAGCTTGTCATACAGAGTAAAGTTATCGTGCGCAGAGGTATAGGTCACTGTCTGCGAGGGCTGCTTTGACCATTTATTATAGCTGGCGACTGAGGTGTTTGCCTGGATACCTGTCTTGAGATCCTCTTCAAAGCCGCCGCCCTGGATAAAGCCCCAGTCTGCCGCATTGAAGCAGCTTCCCTTTATGGCGTCTCTTACCTTATCATTGAATGCTGCTATCTCTGAGGATACAAGCCCCATATTACCCTGAACAGCTGTAGGCTTGGGACAGGGAGTGGCATCTGCTGTCCACGGCTCGCCGTATATCAGTATATCAGGGTCTATCCTATCAAGGGCAGCCCGGATATCATTCATTGTGTCCGTATCGTGAATACCCATAAGGTCGAAGCGGAAGCCGTCCAGATGATACTCTGTTGCCCAGTAGGTAAGAGAATCGATCATAAACTTCTTATACATCGCCCTGTCGCTGGCGGTCTCGTTGCCGCAGCCGGAGCCATTGGAATAATTGCCTTCGGAATCCTGACGGTAATAATATCCGGGAACGGTATAATCGAACCAGTCATTATAGCCTGAACCGCCGGAATAGGTGTGGTTGTATACAACGTCCATAACAACGCCTATGCCCTTGTTATGCAACGACTGTACCATTCTCTTGAATTCGTTTACACGGACGCTGCCGTTATAGGGATCAGTGGAATAGGAGCCCTCCGGAGTATTATAGTTCATGGGATCATAGCCCCAGTTGAACTGGTCAGTGGAAAGCTTTGTCTCATCCACGCTTGCATAGTCATACACAGGAAGAAGATGAACATGGGTAACGCCAAGATCTGCAAGATAGTCAATACCTGTGGGATGCACTCCGTCATTATTTACTGTTGTCCCGGTCTCTGTGAATGCCAGGTATTTACCCTTATTTGTCATTCCGGAATCTGAGGATATGGAAAAGTCTCTGACATGAGCCTCCCAGATGACGGAATCTGTCTGGTTCTCGCATTTCACACGCTTATCGTTTTCCCAGCCGCTGGGGTCAGTGGAATCAAGATCCAGAACCATTCCCCTTTTGCCGTTGACACCGGTGGAACGGGCATAGATATCAACAGTTTCCCTTGTGGTGCCGCTGACTGTTACAAGATATGTATAATATGTTCCTGCAATATCGCCGGAAACAGTTGCTGACCATACGCCCTGGTTGCCGCTGGTCATATCCTTGATCTCTATTACTCCTGCACCGGCTTCTGAATCGCTTCCGGTATAATAGCGCTTGAGCTGTACCCTGGAGGCGGTAGGAGCCCAGACCTTGAAGGTGGTGGAATTCTTTGAATATGTAGCACCAAGGTCATTTCCGCTGTAGGCATACTGATCCAGAGCTGACATCTCGCTGTAGCTCACTGCAGCCGCAGGTACGCTCGCCGCAACAGCAAATACTGAGCTGCACATAAGTGCCGACATCAGAAAACAAAGAGATCGCTTTAGTCGTTTTCTCATTTTAGCCATATTATTTACCCTCTTTCTTGAAAATTTGTTGATAATAACTCCATTCACTTACATTTTAATACGAAATCATATTTTTTTATTTACAATAAAGAATTATAACAGCGGCTGATATACTATTTTTTTGGGCATTATATGCGGGATACGGTCTTGTTTTCACAATCACATCTTTATGACAGTAATCAATGCTTTAAGTGTAAATTCAGCTTAAAAAAACACCCTCCCCACTCAGAACCGGAAAGGCGTATCAGAACCAAATGGGTAATTTGGGTTATCACCTTTTTATAGTAAACTATTGCGTGACAGATGCCGCGGCACGGTAGTTTATATACGCACGACAGAGCGAGAGTAAGCGAGCGATAACGCGAACACGGGTGCAGCGTCACGCTGCAAAATAATTCTGGAAGAAACAGGCGCTCGCTGTCAAAAGATTGAAAAGCCTGAAGCTATAGTAAACCAGCCGCAAGAAGCAGCCCGTAAGGGGTGCGGCGGCGAAGGGTAAGAGTATTTTCTGGGGTAGTATGCGCCGGATGCCGCGCGACGAAAGTATATGTACGCACGACAGAGCGAGAGTAAGCGAGCAATAACGCGAATCGCTCAGTGCGAACACGCACCGATGCCTCATTAAAATATCCTTGAAAAAATGGGGAAATATGTTATAATTATGGTAAGAAGATGTGATCGGAAAACAGTCAAATCGATCTTAAAAATCTATAGAAAAGGAGTGGTAAATATGTTTTGTCCTGAATGCGGAAGCAAATGCGAGGAAGGCAATATCATCTGTTCCAGATGCGGGTTTTCTTTTGCAAAAAACAACTCTATCCCCTCTCCCATGGATCCGGAGAAGCTGATACCGGGACAGGAATTCAGCGGCAATATCCCCGGCGACGACCCTCTTATCAAGGATCAGCCGCTGTCTGAACATCCGGCGGATACAATGCCTTTGTATCTGGAGCACAACGCTCCCGGAATGGATATGTCCGTTGAAAAGCCGAAGAAACGATTTCCTCTGAAGCCTGTGCTTATTGCTGCGATTTCACTGACTGTTGTCGCTGCAGGAGTTTTTGGATTCTTCATGATAAAAAAGGCAATCGAAAAAAAGTTTATTTCTGAAAATCCTACCAAAAGTGTTATAAACGGATATCAGACATACCTGGAAAGCTGTGAGGGAGACAGTGATCTCTTCAAGCTTCTGAAAAGCTCAAAGGATGCCGGATATGTGAAGGTCAGTGTGGACGGCAAGTCCGGGTCTGAAAATGTTTCAGGAGATGCCGCTTTCAGTATCGATAAGACAAATAATAAATATTATATGGCTGTCAACAGCGGAAATCTTCCGGGACTCTCTGATGGTCAGAAGAACAAGGACACTAAGGCAGAAGTGTACACCGATCTTGACAAGCTGTACTTCAATTATGATCTCTCCGGAACAAAGGGCTGCTATTATATCGACGCAGCAAATTTCAGAAAGAGCATAACTGATTCCATTTTCTCTCCTGAAAAGGAAAATGTCCTGGGGATGACCAGTGATGAATTCAACAGCACTGTAGACGCCTTTGAGAAATCATACAAGGAAATGAAGGATACTCTTTTAAAATCTGATAAAAAAGAGGAAAAGATCGACAATATCCTTAAAACCATAGAAAACAATGCCAATGTCTCTGTAGGCGAGGAAAAAACAACTGTAAACGGCAAAAATGTTAATACCTATACCGTTACCTATACCCTGGATCAGAAGGCTATCGAAAATCTTGCAGCAGACCTGAAAAAAGAATATCTCAGATACGTCGATGAAAACAAGGTGACTGTTCCCGATCCTGGGGGCAATAAAAAAAGTGTGGGAGATTCCCTGGATAACATTCAGGAGGACATTTCCTCGGACAAATACAAAAATATTTCTCTGGTAATAAAAAATTATCTGGATCAGGGCAGCAAGGAAATCGTAAAGGCTGAGGTCACTCTTGACGCAGGTGAGCTCCTTCCCGGTTCCCTGAAGCTTGATTTAGAATTCAGCAAAAACCCTCACATCAACATCAACGCTACTCTTACTTTCTCAACACAGGGATTTGAAATAGCATTCACAAGCAGCTTCAAAAAAGAAGTCAGCGGCGATAATATCTCCTATAAGATGGAGGCCGGCCTCAATATGGGCGTGTTCTCTCAGAAATACAGCGCTTCCGTCAATTATAATAAATCCACAAAGGCATTCTCTGCGGAAATGAAGGACCCCTACGGAAATGCATTCTTCTCCCTGAAGGGTACTGCCGATATAGGAAGCGAAAAAGCTAAATTCCGGTTTGAGGATCTGATAACTTCTGATGACACTAAGCTGAATCTTACCCTCGAATTATCCTCAAAGCCTGTGCACAAAAGCTTCAAGGAAAGCAAGGATTTCTTCGGAATTACCAAGGAAGAATACGATAAGCTCTCAAAGGAGCTTTCGGAAAAGGGCTCAGAGCTTGTGCCAAAGCTTCCCGGTCAGACAGATGAAGCATATAGTGGTACAGAATATCCTGATGCTGATGCTGTAACTGATACGGTCTCTGACACTGACACAGATGTCTCATATGCGACCGTCTCTGAGGCAAAGTCCATCGAAAATGCCTGCAAGGTCTATTATTCGGGAGTCAGGGCTGGAACGATAAATTCAAAGAACTTTTCCTCCGATATAAATCTTCCGGCACCGGACGCATCAAAATCTCAAAGAGAAGCAGCGGCAAGGAAATGCTATGTTTATTATGCCCTGAGTTATTGCAATCTCAGCAGCCTGTCTGATAAGGTCAGCACACTGAGATATGACCGGAACGGGAAAATCTATTCCCAGGATGATCCCGATGTAAAGCTTAATATGAACAAACTGAATGTTTTTACCTCCTTTGCGACCCTGTATTCTGACTATTGACAGGTATACAAAAAACCGGCTGTCCACAGTGGACTTGCCGGTTTTATTTTTTGCTTTCAGCTTTTTCAGTGAGGATGTTTATCTTTTTCCCGTCGGTTCCAAGTATTATGGTTCCGCATTTATCTGTTCTCAGTACCCGGCAGCCGTATTCACGCAGCCTGTCGGTAACAGGTCGTGAGGGAAGATATTTATTTTTTGAATCAGAGGTTATCACGGCACATTCCGGGGATACCGCTTTAAGAAAAGCCTCTGTGGTAGAAGTATTGCTCCCGTGGTGGGCGATCTTATATACATCAGCCTTCAGCTCTTTACCGGAGCTGAGGAGCTTTTTTTCTACCTGCTTCTCCGCATCTCCTGTAAACAGACAGGAAATCTCCTTATATTTCATTCTAATGACAAGGGAATTATTGTTTTCTGTCTTCTGACCGCCGGAGGACAAAACCTCCATGGATATATCCCCTATCTTATAAGTCTTTTCCTCCGGGTAAAAAATATCAATGCCGTGTTCCTTTATTCTGTCAAATAGTATCCGTTCATCCTCGGTCTTTGCCGGAACATCCTTATGACTGCTGCTGAGCCAGACATCACCGATGCTTATATTATCTGAAACAGAAGCAAAATCTCCTATATGGTCACTGTCTGTATGAGAAGCAATAAAAATATCTATATGCTCTGTTCCGGTCTTTTTCAGATACTCAAGGGCTTTGCCGTCCAGAGAATACTCCCCGCAGTCTATCATTATATTTGAATTTTCAGACCTGATAAGAATACAATCCGCCTTCCCCACATCAACAAAGCTTATGCTCAGATCATAGTCACAGGCATTCAGGGGAAAATCCCTGATCCCGAAGGCTCCGGACAGCTTCCGGAAAACATAACCTTCGCTTCCTGTAAGGCTGATGACAAAGGACTGTATGACAAGCAGCAATAAAAAGACAGCCGCCGCAAACTTCAGTTTAAGCTTGCGTGCAGCTCTTTGTCTTTTTTCTCTTATTGTCAGTTTATTTTTCATTGTCGTTTTCATCCTGTTCAGGGTTATAGACAAGAAGCACCTTATTGACACGCTGATCCTCTACGTCAAGAACACGGATATCAAGCTCTCCGAATACAAAGGATGAGCCTTTTTCCGGGATGTCTCCTATCTGCTCGATAACCCATCCGCCAACAGACTTGCTATCGGTTTTTATGTATTTTTCGTCCTTGTCGATAAGCTCCAGCATATCGTCTATATTCATATCTCCGCTGATCTCATAGCGGTTTTCCGAAAGCTTCTTGAATTTGTGCTCGATCTCTTCGTCCTCATCCCAGATGTCTCCCACAAGCTGTTCCAGAAGATCCTCCATTGTGACTATTCCCAGAGTGCCGCCGTAATCATCTGTTACAACAGCAATATGGAGACGCTTGTATCTGAAATCTGCAAGAAGTGCAGACAGCTTTTTGCTTCTGTATATGAAGTATGCCGGCTGTATCAGGGCTCTGAGATCCGGCTCGCTGTTTTCAAGAAGTGCTTCCAGATAATCCCTTGTATGAAGTATCCCTATGACATTATCTATATTCCCCTCAAAAACAGGAATCCTGGAATACCTCTCTTTAAGAATAAGCTCTTTTATCTCTTCGGGACTGTCCTCCACATCCACAGAAGCCATATCAACTCTCGGAGTCAGGATATCGTATGCGGTCTTTTCGTCAAATTCAAGAGCAGACTGTACCAGCTCGCTTTCCTGTTCCTCAAGCACTCCCTCTTCCTCGATGCTTTCAACTATATATTTCAGCTCGTCCTCCGTCACACTGGGGGACTTCTCTTTTTCCTTGCTGACAACCTTTGTGAAAAGATTTTTTATCTGCAGAAGAAGAAATGTCACAGGAGTAAAAAACGCCATCAGAAAAATCAGTATGGATGCAGTGGACATACAGATACTTTCGCTGTTTTCAATAGCAAAATTCTTCGGCAAGACCTCACCGCAGATCAGAACAACTATTGTAATAACAACAGTGCTGACGATCGTTCCAACAGCGTCTCCGAAATATGATACAAACAGAAGAGTCGCCAGGGCGGAGCAGGCAATATTCACAATGTTATTTCCTACAAGTATGGTGGATAGAGCCTTGTCATATCTCTCGGATACATACAGTGCCTTTGCTGCCTTTTTATTGCCGTTGTCGGCAAGATTCTTCATTCTTACCTTACTGACAGAGGAATATGCTGTCTCTGTCGAGGAAAAGAAGGATGACATCGCAACAAGTATCAGAATAAAGGCCGTCATTACCCATAAATTCAATCATTATCACTCCACACATATAAATTCGTTATATATTATATGTTCAGAGCTCGAAATAATAGTTCTATATTAGAATTATATCGAAATTAACAGGCTTTTTTGTTGTAAAATGACATATCTGTACCGGAGTCACTTTTCTTTCAGACTTTCAATGCTCTTATGGAATTAAGGACAGCAAGAACCATTACTCCCACATCTGCAAAAACTGCCACCCACATATTAGCAAAGCCAAGTGCCCCAAGTATAAGGCAAGCCAGCTTTACACCGATAGTAAACCGAATGTTCTCACGGACTATCCTCATACACTTTTTTGATATCCTGACTGCAAGGGGGATTTTCAGGGGATCGTCATCCATAATAACCACATCTGCCGCCTCGATAGCAGCATCTGACCCCACTCCTCCCATAGCAATACCGATATCCGCTCTTGTAAGGACAGGTGCGTCATTGATTCCGTCACCGCAAAAGGCGAGTACTCCGGAGCCTTCTCCTATCATCAGCTCAACCCTTTCCACCTTCTCAGCCGGAAGAAGTCCGCTGTAATATTCTTTTATACCTGTCTTTTCAGCAGTATCACTTGCCACAGGTTCACTGTCTCCTGTCAGCATTACCGTTTTCTTCACGCCGCAGCCCGCAAGCTCCCTGACAGCCGCAGCAGAGCTATCCTTTATAACGTCTGAGATAACTATCCTGCCGATATATTCATCGTTTCTAAGCACATAGATCATTGTTCCTGCTTCTTCGGACAGACCCGGATCATAGCCTGCTTCCATCATCATTTTCCGGTTTCCCGCAACGATAATATCATTCCCGACTTTTCCCTTTATGCCGTGACCAGCAAGCTCATTTACATCCTGCGCTCTTCTGTCATCCTGAGAAGCCCGGCATATGGAAAGGGCTATGGGATGTGTGGAATATCTCTCGACAGCTGCTGCAAGACCGATCAGCTCAGATTCAGGGATATTGCCCTCAGGATAGATACCGGTAACCTGGAAAACGCCCTTTGTGAGAGTTCCGGTCTTATCAAAAACAACTGTTTTTATCCTGGAAAGCTGTTCAAGAAAATTTGACCCCTTGACAAGTATTCCTTCTCTTCCGGCTCCCCCTATTCCTGCAAAAAAGCTCAGGGGTATACTTATCACAAGCGCACAGGGACAGCTTATTACAAGAAAGGTAAGCGCTCTGTATATCCATGTCATCCAGTTAAAGGAAGTAAAAAACGGCGGCACAAGAGCAAGCACAAGAGCAGAAAAAACTACTGCCGGAGTATAGTAACGGGCAAATTTAGTGATGAAGTTTTCCGAAACAGATTTCCGCGAGCTGGCATTCTCTACCAGTTCCATAATCTTCGATGCAGTGGAATCGTCAAAATCCTTTGTGGTGCGAAGCTTTATAACACTGCTCAGGTTAATACAGCCGCTCATAACCTCGTCACCCTCTCCGACATCAACCGGCTTGCTTTCTCCGGTAAGCGCAGAAGAATCCAGCGCAGAAGCTCCGTCTGTGATAATGCCGTCTATTGGTATTCTCTCACCGGGTCTCACAAGGATAACAGTCCCCGGCTCGACTTCGTCCGGGTCTACCTCTTCAATTCCATCCTCTGTCTCGATATTTGCATGATCCGGGCGGATATCCATTAACTCAGAAATACTTTTCCGGCTTTTTCCCACAGCATAGCTCTGGAACCACTCACCCACCTGATAAAACAGCATTACCGCTATAGCCTCAAGGTAATCGCCGCCGTTTATCACGCCAATAACAAGGGCTCCGACTGTTGCCAATGCCATAAGAAAGCACTCGTCAAAGGGCTGCAGGTTTATGATACCTCTTAAAGCCTTATATAGGATATCATATCCGATTATGAAATATGGTATCAGATACAGAATTAATTTCAGTATTCCTTCTGCAGGTATAAAATACAACACGCCTGTAAGAGCAGCTGACAGTAATATACGCACAAGAGTCTTTTTTTGTTTCTTTGTCATAGGATCACCTTTTTCAATTAAGCATTTGTTTAATCGTTTGCGGGAATATTACCGGACAGTCAACTGACTGATGTATGTCATCGGTCAGGACTATGTCCGGTCACAGCTCATTTATAATATATCTCGCAATCGGGCTCGATTTTTCTGCAGGCTGCAAAAACCTTATCCATTGTTTTTTCAGGATCTGCGCCTTCATCAAATTCCACAGTCATTTTCAGGGTCATAAAGCTTACTGTGGCATCCTTTACTCCCTCTGTCTTTTTAGCGGCTGTTTCCATTTTTGCTGCACAATTGGCGCAGTCCACCTCTATCTTGTATTTCTTTTTCATAAAATCACCTCATTAAATCTTCCGATTAAACAAATGTTTAATCGTTATATATACTATACCACTATTGAAGGAAAATGTCAACGTAATTATTCTTTCTGTGCGTGCATAATTCTACGGATATTATTGATTTTGCAGGAAAAATCAATTAAAATATTATAACAAGAAGCCGCTGTTCAGATCTCTGCTTCAGACAAGCACAGGCAGGCTGCCGGCTTGCGGTTACAAGGAGGATATGCATTTTGGAACATAAAAAAATACAGCTGCCCCACGATCATCATTCAGAAAACTGTCAGGTAGTGGAAAAGATTCCTTCTACAGAAACGATAAAGACAGTTGCAGATGCTATGAAACAGCTGGGTGACCCCAGCAGACTGAGAATATTCTGGCTTTTATGCCATTGTGAGGAATGTGTAATAAATATTGCCGCCGCAACAGGTATGTCCAGTCCGGCGGTATCCCATCATCTTAAGCTGCTCAAGGATGCAGGTCTTATCGTTTCATCAAGAAACGGCAAGGAAATGTATTATAAAGCTGCAGACACTGATATTGTGCTGAAGCTTCATCTGACGATTGAGGAAATCGCAAGGATCTCCTGCCCCAGATGATCTCAGTCCGGGCGGCGGAGACCTTTGAAAATAATATTGTTGTTATAAAGAAACATCAGGACTGCTGCTGTGATTATTATTGCATAACCCACAAAGCTGTATACATCCGGCAGCTCACTGAGAATCAAGGCTCCCATACTCGTTGCAAAGAGTATCTGGGAATAATCATATACAGAGATCTCTCTTGCCGGAGCGTATGAATAGGCTGCGGTAATCGTAAACTGACCTCCTGCTGCAGCAAATCCGGCAAGAAGCAGCATTATCAGCTGCCCGGCAGTCATCGGATGAAAATCTACTATCAGGTACGGAGCTGTTGTCAGGCAGGAAAAACCGGAAAAGAAAAAAACAATCAGCGGTCCTTTTTCCCCTGCGCTGCCAAGCTTTCTGACTATAGTATATGCAAAGCCTGCAAATATTCCTCCTGCAAGCGCTATTGCAGAGGGCATAAATTCCATATTTGAAAACGAAGGCTTTATTATAAACAAAGTGCCGATAAAAGCTGCTGTTACTGTAAGCCCCTGAAAGACAGTAAGCTTTTCCTTCAGAATGATTATCGAAAACAGGATCACAAAGAAGGGCGACATCTTATTGAGCATAGATGCATTTGCAAGGGGAATATGGTCGATGGCATAAAAATTGCATAGTATTCCAATCGTCCCCGCGGCTGAACGGATGAGAAGGTATTTCAGATTGCCTTTCTTCCATCTCAGCCCGGTTTTTGTTTTTATTATCATCCCGAGAGCAAAAAACAGCGCAACAAAATTCCTGAAAAAGCTTTTCTGCATCGGCGGGATATCTCCTGACAGTCTGACAAACAGATTCATCAGTGCAAAAAAGAATGCGGAGCATATTATCAGAAGCACTGCCCGGTTCTTGCGGGACATTATTTTGTTCTTCATCTTATGACCTCCAGGATAACGCTTCTTTGGATTTACAATACAGAAAATCTATACTGGAATAACACATCATAGTATGCACATTGCGTCCCCGAAGCTGAAAAATCTGTATTTCATATCTACAGCAGTCTTATATGCGTTCATTACATTATCGAATCCGGCAAAAGCAGAAACCAGCATTATCAGCGTACTCTCCGGAAGATGGAAATTAGTGATCAGTCCGTCCAGTACTTTGAATTCAAAGCCGGGATAGATGAAAATATCCGTAAAGCCCTCGCAGGCGCAGATCTTTCCCTCTTTTGCTGCCACTGTTTCAAGAGTACGGCAGCTTGTTGTTCCCACTGAGATTACCCTGCCGCCGTTCTTTTTTGTTTCGTTTATCAGGTCTGCGGTCTCCTGGGATATCTGATAATGCTCTGAGTGCATATGATGCTTTGTAACATCATCAACCTTTACAGGACGGAAGGTTCCAAGCCCGACATGGAGAGTGACGTTTCCTATTCTGACGCCCTTATCTCTGATCCTCTGGAGAAGCTCTTCTGTGAAGTGAAGGCCTGCTGTGGGAGCCGCCGCTGATCCCAGCTCACGGCTGTATACAGTCTGGTAACGCTCCTTATCCCTGAGCTTTTCATGGATATACGGCGGCAGCGGCATCTGGCCAAGCTTATCCAGCACCTCATAGAAGCTGCCCTCACATTCAAAGTCTATGATACGGTTTCCATCTTCCGTCACTTCTGTCACCTTACACGACATCAGGCCGTCACCAAATACAAAGCTCGTTCCGGGCTTTGCTTTTTTACCGGGCTTTGAAAGAGCCTCCCAGCGCTTGTTTCCCAGGTGTCTCAGCAGCAGAAATTCCACGCAGGCTCCTGTTCCTTCCTTGATTCCGAAGATCCTCGCAGGGAGTACCCTGGAATCATTCACGATAAGGCAGTCTCCCTCGTTGAGATAGTCTATAATATCATAAAAATGTCTGTGCTCCAGGGCTCCTGTCTCTCTGTTCATTACCAGCATCCGGGAGCTGTCTCTTGGCTCCACCGGAGTCTGGGCAATAAGCTCCTCTGGCAGGTCATAATAAAAATCCGAAGTTTTCATTCCTCTACCTCTTATCATTATTTCTTTTTCTTCTGTATTCATACACTATTCTTTCAGTGCCATTTTATTATACTTTCTTTCACACCATTTTTCAACCCCACCCAGCGTCGACGTGCGTGCACAGTGCCTGTGCTCTCTATTTCGCGTTATCGCTCGTTTACACTCGCTCTGTCGTGTGTATATAAACTACCGTCGCGCGGCATAGCGAATGGAATGAGCGATAACGCGAACATGGGTGTAGCGTCGACGCTGCCTGTGGGGGTTTCTTTTTCTGATAAATGATGGTATAATGGTTACCGGAGAGTGATGATATGGACAAAACAAAAATCCTCAGGGAATTTCCTACACCTTGCTATGTAATAGATGAAGAAGCGCTTATAAAAAATCTGGAAATACTAAAGTATGTTGAAGAAGAATCGGGATGTCATATCCTGCTTGCACAAAAGGCTTTTTCTTCATACTGTGTTTATCCTCTGATTGCTGATTATATCAGCGGAACTACTGCCAGTGGATTATTTGAAGCAAAGCTTGCGTCTGAGGAAATGAAAAACAGACAGATACACGTTTTCTCTCCCGCTTATAAGGATGAGGATATGCCGGAGCTTTTTGAAATATGCGACCATATCGTGTTTAATTCCTTTTCTCAGTGGAAAAGATTCCGGAAAATGATCCCGGAGGGGTGCAGGGCTGATTTCGGACTCAGAATAAACCCAGAATACAGCGAGATAGAAACAGATATTTACAACCCCTGCTTTACCGGGTCAAGGCTTGGAATAACCCTTGAAAACTTTGAGAAGGATGAGCTGGAGGGTATAAGCGGACTGCATTTTCACACAATGTGCGAGCAGGGCGCAGAAACACTGGAGAGAACCCTCCGGGTTGTTGAAGATAAATTCGGGAAATACCTCTATAAAATGAAATGGCTTAACCTCGGCGGCGGTCACCATATCACAAAGCCTGATTATAACGTACCTCTTCTCATTTCTCTTATAAGAGGACTGAAAGAAAAATATGATCTGGAAATCTATGTTGAGCCGGGAGAGGCTGTGGCTGTGGATGCCGGATTTCTTGTTACGACCGTTCTTGATATTACCAGAAATAATATGGAGCTTGCTATAGTTGATACATCTGCTGCCTGTCATATGCCGGATGTCCTGGAAATGCCTTACCGACCCTATATAATCGGTTCAGGTAAAGCCGGAGATTTTCCCCATACATACAGGCTCGGAGGCCCTACTTGTCTCGCAGGAGATGTTATCGGGGATTATTCCTTTAAAGATAAACTCAGTGTGGGAGATAAGCTTATCTTTACA
The DNA here is from genome assembly GCA_947169745.1 of uncultured Clostridia bacterium. GTDB lineage: Bacteria > Bacillota > Clostridia > Oscillospirales > Acutalibacteraceae > UBA1213. The sequence continues at coordinate 18,037 of CAMVQZ010000011.1, read as the reverse complement.
GATATGGCTATGTACACTATGGTAAAAAACAATACCTTCAACGGAATGCCGCTGCCCTCGATCTATATTCTTAAGGCAGACGGAAAAGGAGAGCTTATCAGGAAGTTCTCATATGAGGATTTCAAATCAAGGCTTTAAGACAGATTTTGGTGTAAAATGACGGAAAAAGATCAAGCAGATGTGGCGCTAAGCCGTAAGGCGGTCTTTGTGCGGTATTGCCTTAATGCAAATAAACAAGGAAAAAGAGAAAGATTATGATAGGAAATTTTATTACTGTTGCAACTCAGGTACTGGAGCTTTTTATTCTGATCGGCCTGGGTTATCTCTGCGGCAAAACAAAAATACTTAATGAAAAATCAGTCAAATCTATTACGGATATTGTCTTGTATATAGTTTGTCCGTGTGTTATCGTGAAGAATTTTATCCGCCCGTTTGATCCCGGTATGCTCAGCGGATTACTCGTAGCAGGAGCTGCTGCTATGTGTATACATATCATTTCAATCGCTGTGGCTATGCTGGTCTTTCACGATAAAATCCCTGAAAAAAACAGGGTCTATCGTTTCGCCCTGATCTTTTCAAACTGCGGATATATGTCTCTGCCAATGCAGCAGGCTATCCTTGGCTCAGACGGTGTGTTTTTCGGAGCGGTATATATCGTTGTATTCAATATAGTAATGTGGACCTTCGGCGTATGGCTGTCTGACGGTAAAAAAGACTCTCTTTCAGTAAAAAAAATAGTTCTTAATCCCTGCATTATAGGTATGGCTGTGGGCTTTATTATCTTCCTTACCTCATGCCCCATACACGAGGTCATAGAAAAACCAATAGGTTTTATGTCTGACCTTAATACTCCCCTGCCTATGATGATAGTAGGATTTTATCTTTCCCAGACAAGGATCCGGGATTCCCTCAAGGACGGAAAGGGCTTTATATGTGTGCTTTTCAGACTTATCGTTATCCCCCTGCTCGCTTTCGGCGGTATGATGCTTTGCGGTATCAGAGACACTGTACTGATAACCTGCGTTATCGCTTCATCTGCTCCTGCCGCTGCAGCAACCACAATGTTTGCAGCTAAATTCGATAATGACGCCAGGCTTTCTGTCAATCTTGTGACATTATCAACCCTTATATCTGTTATTACTATGCCTCTGATTGTAGGCTTTGCCCAGACAGTAGGATGCTGAAAATAATAATAAAAAAATTAAATAGTAAATAATTGTGGTGTCGCTCCTATTTATAGTAAGCTTATGTGTAACGGATACTGACTATAAAAACAGGCGCTCAGTGCCGAGAGAGTGAAAAAACGGAAGTCGGAATGAAACAGCCGCAAAAAGCAGCCCGTAAGGGGTACGGCGGCAAGTGGTGGGAGCATTGTCCGGGGCGGTGCACGCCGGATGCCGCGCAACGAAAGTAAAAGTACGCACAACAGAGCGAGTGTAAACGAGCGATAACGCGAACACAGGTGCAGCGTCACGCTGCTCAGTGCGAGAGATGGAAAAGATGAAAAAAGTTGATTTTTATGATATAATCGGAATAACTGGAAATACTCTGAATTACAGAGACAATAACGGAGAAGGATGCGAGATAGATCTTGAAGCCTGCAGACAATATCAGTCCGGACTTATAAGAGATGGAAATGCAACAGATATTCTGGGAGACGCAGACACTGAAAATGACAGATATAATTATGTCGCCAGGTGCAGCGTCTGTGCTGATCCGCCTTATTATGAGTTTTCGGATGGAACAGATGAAGCTGTCAGGTTTGAGTTGTATATACGGCCTACCTTTCTGGATTATTTCCGTACAAGATGGAGAGAAAGGTTCTATGAGGACTTTTATGATTTCGGGAAAAAGCTCAGGCTTTCCGGATTTAGTATTTATGAAGAATAGGAGCATAATGTAATGGATATCAATACAATAAAAGCAAAGGCAGAAGAGCTTCGTTCTCAGATCCTTTATCATAATATGCGCTATTATAATGAGGATTCTCCGGAGATAAGCGATTATGAATATGATATGCTGCTCCGGGAACTGGAAAAGCTCGAGGAGGAATATCCTCAGCTGATAACACCGGATTCTCCTACACAGAAGGTCGGCGGTGAGGCGGCTGAAAAATTTTCTCCTGTAGAACACAGGGTGCCAATGGAAAGTCTGCACGATTCATTTTCGCCGCAGGAAATAAGGGATTTTGAAAACAGAGTCAGAGAAAATACAGCATCTCCAAGATATGTGGTTGAACCGAAAATAGACGGTCTTTCTGTATCTGCGGAATACAGAAACGGTATTTTCGTCAGGGGCTCCACGAGAGGAGACGGTCGTGTCGGTGAGGATATTACCGATAACCTTAAAACAATACGTTCCCTTCCTATGAAACTGAACAGGCCTGTTCCCTATCTGGAGGTAAGGGGCGAGGTCTATATGTCCATCAGCAGCTTCGAGGCTCTCACTGAAAGGCAGGAGGAGAATGAGGAAAAAACCTTCAAGAATCCGAGAAATGCTGCAGCAGGTTCTCTCAGGCAGAAGGATTCCAGGGTGACAAAATCGAGAGGTCTGGATATTTTTGTATTCAATATACAGCAGATAGAGGGCGAAACTTTAAACAGCCACAAAGACTCCATTGAATACCTAAGAGAGCTGGGCTTTACAGTTCTTCCCTTTTACTATGTCTGCGAGACCGCCGATGAGATACTTGAGAGTATTCAGAAGATCGGTGACATGCGCGGAGAACTGGAATTTCAGATAGACGGTGCTGTCGTAAAGCTGGATGATCTCGGTCAGAGGACTGCGCTGGGAAGCACATCAAAATTCCCCAGGTGGGCAGAGGCTTACAAATATCCGCCGGAGGAAAAAGAAACAGAGCTTCTGGATATAGAAATAACCGTCGGAAGGACAGGAGCACTTACTCCCACAGGCATCTTCTCCCCCATTACCCTTGCCGGAACAACAGTCAGCAGGGCTATTCTTCACAACAGTGATTTTATCTCCGAAAAGGATATTCGTATCGGGGACAAAGTCATACTCAGGAAAGCCGGAGAGATCATCCCTGAGGTGGTGTCAGTGGTTTCCCACAGGGACGGTGCTGAACCATATAAAATGCCTGAGGTATGTCCGTCCTGCGGAAGTCCTGTTTTCCGTGAAGAGGGCGAGGCTGCTCTGAGGTGCTCAAACGCAGAATGCCCGGCTCAGCTGATGAGACATATGATCCACTTTGTATCAAGGGACGCTATGGATATTGACGGGCTGGGGGAAAAAATTCTCCGGGCGATGGCTGAAAAAGAGCTTATCCGATCTCCCCTTGATCTCTACAGGCTCACAAGAGACGATATTCTTTCACTTGAAAAGAAAAAGGAGAAGTCTGCAGATAATCTTATAAATGCAATAAATGCCTCAAAAAACAATGATCTTTACCGGCTTATTTTCGGGCTGGGGATAAGACATATCGGACAACGGGCAGCAAAACTGCTTTCGGACAGATTCAGGGGTATTGACGCAATTGCAGGCGCATCTGCTGATGAGATAGGAAGCATTGAGGGCTTCGGAAAAATTATGGCGGAAAGCGTCCGGAAATTTTTCGATCTGGAAAGCACAAAAACAATGATCTCCGAGATAAAGGAACTGGGTATCAATACGACAAACCTGACACCTGTCACAGAGCTGAAAGATAATCCCTTCAAGGGAAAAACCTTTGTAATAACCGGTACATTGCCTACATTCAAGAGAAGCGAGGCATCAGCAGTCATTGAAAGCCTTGGAGGAAAGGTTTCCGGAAGCGTTTCTAAAAAGACGGACTTTGTGCTTGCCGGAGAAGAGGCAGGAAGCAAGCTCACAAAGGCTAATGCCCTTGGAATAAGAGTTATTGATGAAAATGAGTTTATTAAAATGAAAACAGAAAGTGAAACGTAATAATGTCTAAACCCGAATTTTTCAAAAAATTTTTCCACGCGTATTTCAATAAGATAAGGCATCACTTGCTGCTGTTTTTTAAATGGTCCTGCATCTCTGTTGCTACAGGTATCATTGTGGGCAGCTTTTCTACCCTGTTTGCATTCATAATGAATATTATGACGGATTACAGGGAACAAAATGATATTATCATTCTTTTTCTCCCTCTGGGCGGTATTATTACAATTTTTCTGTACAGCGCCTTTGGTTTCAAAAATGACAAGGGAACTAATCTGGTTCTGTCAACTATCCACGCACAGAATGAGCTGCCTCTGAGAATGGCTCCCCTGATCTTTATCACAACAATAATCACTCACATCTTCGGCGGCTCTGCCGGACGTGAAGGAGCTGCCCTGCAGCTTGGCGGAAGTATCGGAAACCAGATAGGACGTACTCTGAAGCTTAATGACGCGGACAAAAGAATTGTTGTTCTTTGCGGAATGAGCGCTGCGTTTTCGGCGCTTTTCGGAACGCCTATGGCTGCTGCTATTTTCTCACTGGAGGTAGTCAGCGTCGGGGTAATGTATTATGCGGCCCTTGTTCCCTGTGTGTTCTCCTCTATTATAGCCACATATTTTGCACGGTTTGTGGGTATCAGAGAGATAGAACTGGCAGTTGTGGATTTCCCGGAGCTTTCAATACTGAATGCTCTGGAAACGGTGGGGCTTGCAACGATCTGCGCTGTGGTCAGTATACTGTTTATTGTGCTGATGCATACTACGGGAGACCTTTTCAGGAAATATCTCAGGAATCCCTATATCAGGATAATCATAGCCGCAGCTGCTATCGTTATTCTGACGCTTGTATCCGGCACAAGGGATTACAACGGCGCGGGTATGAATGTGATCGCAAGAGCAGTAAACGGAGAGGCTGTGCCGTATGCATTTCTTATGAAGATTCTGTTTACGGTGATAACTATTGAAGCCGGTTTCCGGGGCGGTGAAATTGTCCCCTCCTTCTTTATCGGCGCAACTCTCGGTTGCACCTTCGGATACATTATCGGGTTCTCCCCATCTGTATGTGCGGCTGTGGGACTGATCGCTGTATTCTGCGGCGTGACAAACTGTCCTATTACCTCTATGCTTCTCAGCTTTGAGCTGTTCGGGGCAGGCGGTATCCCCTTCTTTCTTTTAGCGGTGGCTGTCAGCTACTTTATGTCCGGATATTACGGATTATATAAGGATCAGCGCATTGTCTACTCTAAATATAAAGCAAAATTTCTCAACAGAAGAGCAAAACAGTAAAAATGAAAGGAATGTGTTAAAATGTTTGGTCTTAGTATACTTGGCGTTTATTCCGGCTCTGTTGCATCGTTTATTGAGAATCTCAGGGTCCGGCGCAGATTCCGCAGTCATCGTAGCAGACACGGGTCAACTCTTAACCTCACCCCTCAGCAAGGTGTGTTTGCTGCAGCCTTCTTTCTTATTATTGTGGGATGTGTATTGTTTTTCATCAATTTATCCAGAAAAGGCAGTGACGAGGCAATGCGGAAAAGATGTACTGAAAAAACACGGGCTTATGTTGCTAACAACAGAAGTAAAAAGGGCGTGAGCAAATGTGTGGACTTCTCGGTGGGAGAAAAGGATTATTTTCTGAAAATGAATTCCAGAAAGCCCTCCAATTATGAGGTCGGCTCTTCCATCAATATATTTTACAACCCGAACAAGCCCACGGAGTTTTATATTGAAGGCGAGAAGTCAGCGCCTATTTCCATACCAATGCTTATGGCATCTGTCGTCTGTATTGTTGGCGCCGGAGCGCTGATCTTTGCAGGAATAAAAATGGGCTCATAATAAAGACAACACCGTACAAAGATGTGGCGCCAGGACGCCAGGTACTCTTTGTGCGGTGTTGCTTTTATACAATTTTTATATCAAAGGTTCTGAACCAGTGGTCTGCCTGTATCATATAGGCAAGTATCTGAGGCGCGCGCATAAGCTGACCGTACCAGGGAGACGATATTTTATCCGGCGATTCAATAATATCCAGAACTGCATCTTTATCAAACAAGGCGCTGATAACTGAGGTATTATCCTCAAGAAGCCGGAGAACTCCTGATGCGCAGAGCCTGAAATAAACCGGATCATAGGTTTTGGGATAGGGGCTTTTCTTTCTGTCCGTTATACTCTCCGGAAGAAGTCCCCGGAAGGCGGCTCTCAGGATACCCTTTTCCCTTCCCCCTACAGTCTTGATTCTCCAGGGCATATTGAAAGCAAGGTCAATGATCCTGGGATCGCAGAAGGGTACTCTCACCTCAAGACCGCTGTACATTGACATTCTGTCCTTTCTATCACTAAAGGATACAAAAGAAAACCAGCGTGCTCGCACTGAACAATTCGCGTAATCCCTCGCCTTAACTCGCTCGGTTATGCGTACCTTTACTCTTGTGACGCGTCTGACAATATTTTACTGGTCGGATACAGATCTTCTTTCCGCCGCGGAACAAAAGTATCCACACGCACGGCGGAACGAATGGAATGAGCGAACAGCGCGGATCGGGTGCAGTGTCACGCTGCCCGCCGCACCCCTTTCGGGCTGCTTTTTGCGGCTGGTTTGCTTTGACTTACGGCTTTTCACTCCTCTGATTATGAACACCTGGCTTTATGAGAAGCTGCAACACGCACAAGCTTACTAAAAAGGAGCGCAGCGACAACCAGTATTCATTATTCATTCTTTATTTTCCATTCACCGAAGCAGAGGTTTATACATAGCCTGGAGCTTTACAGAATATCAGAAGAGGTCAGGGGACCTTATCCCTGACCTCCGTTTGCTATATAACAGATGTCTGTTATTTATCTGTATTCAGTCTTTAAACAATATCACTTACGGCTCCGGGGGATCGGCATAGGTATTATCCTTATAACCGTTTCCGTCAAGCCATGCTGTTTCCCTCATACTATGGGTAAAGGTCACTGTGGAAGTGTTATTCTCGGAGATAACAACTGCTTCCTTACTGTCTGTCTTGTCATTATCATAACGCCACGACCAGTCTGTCTCTTTGACATCATAGTTTCCGATGGGCAGATCCTTTATTGTGAGGCTGTCGTTTCCTCTGACAACTACCTTCATACTGATCCAGTCGTTATATCCGGCGTCCTTACCCTTTATAAGATATATAAAGCTTTGCTCAGAATTGACAGAGTCTGTGAGACAGCCCCTGGTTGTCAGAGTCAGGTCGCCTCTCAGATAATCATATCTCGCATAGAAATGCTGATCGGAATTTGCTCCGTTCTGGGGCAGAAGGATATTTGACTCCCCGTTTACCAGGTAACTTGCCGGTACAGGCTGAGTGCAGGCTCTGTCTGTGAACCATCCTATAAACTGGTATCCGGGCTGATTTGTCTTTGCCACGATCTGTCTTGTAGGTCTCTCTCCTACCGCTATGCTTTCCTGGTTAAGATTCAGGAGCTTGGGATCATCTCCGGGAGGAATATAGGTATCCGGACCGTTTTTCTCAGGCATTACCGCGTCATAGTAGAACATTACCTGTTCAAGCTCGGTATATACAAAGTTTATCTTATTCTTTGTCAGATCACTTGTGTCATCAGTAACGACAAGCGTCTGTTTTTCATTGCCAAGAAAACGGAAATCGGTTAAAACCGGAGCTGTCTGCTCAACAGTTGAACCGAATTTCTCTGCCGGCAGCATCTTATAAAGTGTGGTATACACTGTATCTGAGCCGATAGTCACTGCGGTTGAGGTGTCCGGAGTAAGGCCAAGACCCAGGCTTGTGATATTATCATACCACTCCTTGATCTTATCGTTATTCTCAGTAAATACAGAATATGTCACCTTCACCGGATAACTCTTCTTGATATAATGCAGGTGTATCTCCTTACTTATCTGCGTGTCGCCGTAGTTTTCAAAAAGACCGATAGAAATAGCTTCAGGAATCGGCTGAGAGGGATCGTGCACATTGAAGCCGGTGTGAGCCATCTCTTCTGTCTCACCGATGACACCGTGGTAGTCTATCTCTCCGTAGCCAACATACTCATAGCCGGGGTATTCAGTGACCGAGGCTGTAATAGATGTGTTTCTGTCGCCGATACCGTCAATATAGTTTGCCTGCTTGAAGGTATATGTGGTATCGCCTATTTGCAGATCCTCAGAACCTGTTTCCTCATCCTCCAGCATATATTTGATGTGATAGGGTATATTTTTATCATCATAGGTATAATAGAAGGTGATTATATTTCTTTCTGCGATCTGATCCTCCACATCATCATCAGATATTGTGACGATACGAGAGATATAATAGGAATTCGGAACATAATTCGCAATGGGAAGATATTTCTCCGTGACAATAGTTTTATTATTATTAAGCACCTGCTTTGGCGGATGGAGGGATGATCCGGGAGTACCGTCATCATTCAGCTTGATATAACGGACTTCATAGGGAACACGATCCCGGTGTGCATAATAGAAGGTCCTTTCATTTTCAGCTTCATTGCCCTTCATCAGAATGGATGTACTGCTGAAAAACGGGAAGTAATTTGATCGGTAGTCAGGATCCAGCTCCTTATCCACCTTTGCCTTGAAGGTTCTTGTCAGTCCTACAAAGGAATATCCGGTAGTATCACTGGCAAGCTTCTGAGAAGTGCCCTCAAGATAATAGTGTACCCGGAAATTTGCAGGAACTGTTGTAGACCATCTCATAAAGAGATCAATATTACCTGAAACAGCCATGGTATCGGGATTGAAGGCATGGAGAACACCTTCTGAATCATAATAATACCATCCTACCGGGGTCGCCTGAGCCTGGGAACCATCGGAAAGTGTATATTCCGGAGGATCAAGCAGACTTCCTACCTCCGTATGCTCGGATGAGGGAATATACTGTCCGTAGTCGTGATCGGACTTCTCCACAAACTGGTTATTATTCTGGTAGTCACTTTCGTCATTATAATATCTGACGGTATATGTCTTTGGCTTCCAGTATGCATACACAATCAGATTGCTGTCCGGCATGGTCGTTGCCTTGTGAATGACTGTACCATGCTCGTCTGTAACATCCTCAGGATATACCCTTTCAGAGGGATGGAAAAGATCAGAGGTATACCAGCCCTCAAAGGTGTAATGCTCCGGGTCAAGTCCGTCGGGAATCTGCGGTGTACCCTCCGGGATATGTCCTGAAAGAGGTGTTTCGTATTTCACAGAGGATACAGTCTTGATATCTGTGTTATAGTTTCTGAAGGTAAGAGTACTGCGCTTGCGTTTGTAGTGGAAGGGAGTGTAGTAATTCCCGTTACTGTCCTTGTATTTCTTTGATAAAATATTTCCGGAATCCGCAGGCAATACCTCATAGCCCTTAAACATAAACGGATAGGTATAGGTATTATTATTATGAGCGCACTGGAAATTATATCTGTCGTCACCGGGATCAAACAGCTCGTATTGTGTTACTCCTCCGGGTCCATCCTCAATAGTCTCAAGGTAAATATCATATCTGTGGGGAGTAATATTGGCTGTGTAATCGCCCCACCATGCATACAGGGTCATACCATTTTCTTCATCCTCATGTCCTATCATTGTCATTTCCTTGGACATTGTAGGATATGGACCGATTATATTTGACCTGTTGTCTCCGCTGTGGTTCTGGCGATAGAGACTTCCGTTCTGTGTGCCCCAGGAACCAAATTTATAAACAGCATTATCACCTATTCTGTAAACATCTCCTGCAGGCGAAACCGGCCATACAGACCCGATATCAGCACCGTATTCCGCTTTAAGACTGATATAGTAATAAACGTAGGTCACATTACTGAATACCTTTGTTTCTGTCTTAAGGGAAATTCTGGGATCGTCGGGGATGGTTACCTCCGGAAGCTCATTTATAATTACGCCCCACCAGTTATTGCTCGGTTTACCGGGGTCAATTCCGTTTCTTGTGGAATTAGTAATCTGAATGCTTCCGTAGGTAGTCTGCTTTTCCTTTTTCTCGTAAAGCTTCCAGGTTACACTATCATCATAGTATGTGGAAGCGATTTTGTCTTGATTTGATTTATTATTCAGATACCAGTTGTGGGCGTTATTCTTGAAAACCCATACGCCATTTTTCAGATAAACATTTATCTCCTGGGGGTCATCACTCAGATAGGTATTCTGATTATCTCCCAATGCCGGAGGATTACCGTCAGTTTTAAAATCAATATGAAGATATTTTGTGGAACCATCTGCCTCACAGGAAACATAATATACGTTATCCTTATAATTTCCCTGATCGTCCTTCACTGCTGTAAACTTCCATTTTACATCAGTTCCGGACAGAGCTGAGAGCTTCAAGCCATGTGCATTATTATATGAATCATTCTCGGAAGTCATAGCCTTTTCGGATGTACCCTTATTGAGAATGATATAGTAAGTCTTATAAGGGTCAGCCGGAGAATCTTCTTTATACGGTACAATGGTTGTTTCGCTTACATATTCCTGAGTTGGCGCACTGGCTCTTGCATAAACAAATTTAAGCTCGTACTCTCTTCTTGCATAATAAAGCGTAACGACTGTGGAGCCGTCGCCGTTGACCTCTATTGAGGAGGAATTCAGGCTTCTGGTGACATCCTCATCAAAGCTGAAATACGGGAAATCCTCCAGCTCGTAAAGACCGGTATTCTCATTGAGATCGTCTACATTCTGGTAATCGTCCTTGTATGTATCTATGATATCATCAAGGGACAGATTCTGGGAATCGCCGGGCTGTATCGTCAGAGACCGGCTGCCCCAATAGCTATAGGTGGTCTCTCCGCTGCCGTCGGAAAGATCAGCTTTTCTGTAAACAATATGGTAATTGATAGGCTCAAGCTGCTCCCACACGGCAACAAAGGTCTCATCCTGTGTTATTTTTTTGGGAAGATTCTCTTCGGAAATAACTTCATCTGTGGTATAGATATGAGACTCATCATCGTTTTTATATGCCCAGCCCTTGAAACGGAAGCCTGCTCTTGTGGGATTGTGGAATACAAGATCAGATTCATATGGGGCATAGATGGGGCTGACGCCTGAACCTCCCTCGCCCAGCTCAAAGGATATCTGATAATAATCTCTGTCATAGTAGCACTCGAAAACTGTGGAACCATCGGCGGCTATGACCTCCGGCTGATGGTACATCAGTGTAAATCCGGTATAGACATCATCAAGAGAATGTCCCCGGAGAGCCTCTATCTGATAATGATCCGGGAATCTGTAGCTTGAATTGAATTCCACCGGCTCGGAGCCTGTTGCTCCCTGGCTATGGATAACATTTGCAAGGTCATAATCATTTGAGCCAAGTCTCTGCTTCATCAGACGGATAGCATAGGATACATCTGACGGATAATAAAAAACATTGACCTCGTGACCATCAAGCTCCGCACTATCGAAGTAAAGGGTCACAGATTCACAGTTGTTTCCGCTCTCATCTCTTGCAGAAAAACCGGGGATCGAAGGACACTTCTCAGTTACCGGGTTTGAGCCAACAGGCATATTTGCGATAAATGACGGATAAGGGGAATATCCCTTATTTCCCGGGGCATTTGTATCATAGTAATAATAATTTATCTTTAATGTTATGGTCGTGACATCTCTGTCTGCGCTTACCCTGAGACTTACAACGCTGACAAGCAAAAGCAGGAAAGCAGCTATGAACATATATGCAGCTTTTACATATCCTGAACGGTCTTTCTTTTTTGTCATATCAGCTTCCTCCTTTCAAAAGATCTGTGAGTAATATCAGTTATATGTTAACGGATTGACGCCCCATGCATCAAGGACTGCCGCCTTTCTGTTATGGACATCTATGTATTTTGCGCCTACTGCCTGAATGGTCTCGGCAACAACTTCAACGTGAAGATCATAACCGCTCTTCGGAGCGTCCCTGAGCTGCTTCAGAAAACGATAATGCGTTATCAGCTCTGGTGTGGCGTTTCCTCCTGTCACAGGAGTTTTGCAGTAATAATAGCCGTCGGTATATAAAAGCCAGTCGGTTCCGTTATATGTGAATGAATAGTCCTTGTCCCTTACCGGCTGCTGACCGAGAATATTTCCGCTGCTGTCCTTCCAGGTGGGTATCAGCGCTATCCGGACATAAACAGGATAATCTGTTCCGGCGGCAGGGGTTACGGAAAGATCGTGCTTATAATAATATCCGGTGACATCCTTTGTCATATTATCAGTCACGATAGGACTGTCATAGGTAGATGGAGTAAAACGGTTCTCTACCTCACCGGAGCTGTGTATATATTTTGCAAAGAGCATCGAGGATGAAGCTGCTATCATCAGAAGCACGGCCATCGCAATAATTATCCTGAAACGTAAACTAATGCGGCTTTTTCTGTAATGCTTTGCTTTTGTCATCACGATGACCTCCTTCCTTCTTTATCAGATCCTGGCATCAATCCATCTGTATCATATATGCATAAAAATCCAGCGTAAAAGGATCACTATTGGCTGTCGGCTGCGTCTTATCCTTAAGATCGTCTCTTATCCTGACTATATCGTCTTTGAGAATTTCGTGGATGTCTCTTTTCTCACCCGGATTTATCACCGTCTGGAATTTATAGACCGTTCCCCCGTGGGCGGCAGCGATATCGTTTGTCACTGACCAGACAGAGGACATCTCGTATCTGACCTTGTCAGGATGTGAAGCCTTTACCTCTAAATACAGATAATAGGATACCTCATTATTACCGTAAAGCCGGATAAAAGGATCCTTCTCTATCTCCATTCCGGGAACCACTACAGAATATGTGTTCTTAGAAACTACAGTATCTTCACGGAGATGATATGAATAAGTGGTATCATCAAAGTATGCTTCGTATTCAAACACATCTGCCTGTCCCGCAGCAGCCACTCTTGCGCCCCCCTGCTTATCGCCTGAGGAAGTAAATCGGGCAAGCATTCCGCAGACAAGCCAGAAGCTTATCATTGTAAGTAAAAGCATTACACTGAAAATGCGAAAAACTATCTCACCTGCAGAAAGGTGCAGCTTTGATAAAACAGAATTAATCAGTCTCACAAAACCACACCCTTTCTGAATAAATTAATTAGTTTTCAGCATCGCTTTCTGACGGATGCTTTTCTTCAGCCTCATTTCGTAACTGTCTTATCTGTTCTTTTATTTCTTCCTGCCTCTTTGCGGCATTTTTTCTCTCTTTTATATACGGATATTCAAACAACACAACTGCTGCCAAAAGCATTAACACAAATCCTGCGGGTGATTTGAAAAAGAGAAGTATAACTCCTACAAAAGGTATCCGCCCTGTGTATCTGCCCTTGATATCCCGGACAGGCACCGGTCTGTCGGGAACGTCGTTTGCGTCTCCCTTTGTGATGACCTTGTCATCCCTGATTTCGATTATCCGGTGAATGACAAGACTTCCGCCGTCCTGATACACTACTATATCGCCCTTTTCGTAGCTGTCCTGGGAACGGACAACCACCAGATCATTGACTCTCAGCTCCGGCTCCATACTTCCGGACATCACCACGGACAAACCTACCCCGAAGGGCATCGGCATCGCATTTCCCACAAGAGTCTCTGCATTCCAGGCATATATGCTGCCTCCGGCAAAAATACTTATCGCAAGGAGCATGACCATCCGGATAATGCTTTTTGCGGTCATTTTTTTTATCATCAGGAACGCTCCTTATCTTCTTCATCATCCCTTGTACGCTTTCCTCCCACAAGGAAGAAGAATACTGCAACTGCAAGGGCAGCAGACATCATTACACAAAGGAACATATACGGAGAATCGTCCCCGGTCTTAGGCTTATCGCCGGCGTCCCGTTTTCTGGGATCCTCCGGGTCGGCATCCAGTCTTGCAATTGTCTTGAATCTGACACGAACCGTAATGGTATCCTTTACAGAAAGATCACCCAGCATTGTGTCATATTCGTCCTTTCCCTGCTCAAACGGCCAATCCCAGGACAGGGTATAGTAATTACATCTTCCGCCCCCCAGAACAGAGCTGTCACGGACGCCGTCCAGATCCTTGATACCTCCGCTGTTCTCCGAGCCTGCGATATATCCGCTGTTATCGGCTCTGAGTGATACCCTGAGTGGGATCTCATGTTCTGTTCCTATCACCTCAGCCTCAACATACATATCATAATCAAGAGGAAAGGCGGTAGTATTCTGTATCGTGAATTTATAGTCATTCGAGGTGCCGGGGGCTATGACCCGATCCTCACCTTCCCCGTCTGCTATTACGGTTATTTTCCCCTGCTCGTTGTCATAAAAGCATCTGAAAATATCAGCGCGTGCGGTGTTTTCCCACACCTTATCTCCGTTTTCATCTGTTTTCGTATTGTACCCCAGTTCAAGAGAACCGGAGGTCTCGTGATACTCGCCGGTATTCTTATCAAGTGAACCTGAGGTACCGACAAGGGGAATAACATTCTTTACTTCTCTTCCGGAAAAATAAAGTATCCTGCTGAAAAGAACCACTGTGGTAATAAGACCGAGGATAAACAAAAGAAAGGCTATCAGCAGCGAGGGCAGATGGTTTTTCTTTCTTTTTTCTTTTTCCATTATCTGTCCCTCCTTCATTCTTATCATACTCAATTTTCCTTTTTCGGTACTTTCGGCAGCCGGACCACAAAAAAACTCTGGGTCAGACTGCCGAAAACACCGAGAACCGGCGCGGTCACCGCCACATATGGCCGGCCGGCTTCGGTATATAATTAAGATTCAAAAAGCATTAGTCTGATCCGCTATCGATCAGGACAGGTCATCAGTCAACCTGGGTTACTGTCAGCTTTGCGCCGAAGGATACAGTAAGTACTGCACATACAGAAGCATCTGTCATTACAGTAGGTGCTGTTGCTCCTGTGTAAGCTACCTTTACTGTGTTTGCAGAATTAGCAGCAGCATTAACATCAGCGTAATTTACTGTATCATAGCCGGTACCGTTTGCCTTTACAACAGTATAGTTAGCGTCGCCTGAATCAGCTATCATATCACCAAGGATAGTGTCAAGACCGTCATTGGGTGTATTACCTGTAACAGCATTGGCATTTCCTGTGCTGAAGGGCCACTCCCATGTTATGGTCTTTGAACCATAAGCGGTTGCGAGATCAGTATTGGGAGCAGCTGTAGTTGTGGTGAATGCAAGCGCTGTCTTAACTGCTGCAACATCTGCGCAGCTTGTGTCGCCTACCTTCCAGGTAACAGGCTTATAGGAAGCTGCTACGCTTGCAGCGTCCTTGAACTGATAGAGCTTAGTAGCAGGATTCGTTCCAAGATCAGCAGCTGTTGCAGCTATATAAGTGCCGTTATCAAGCTTATAATAACTTGTAACATTATCAGTTGTAACTGTGCCGTTGTATGCAACCATAACACCGTAATCGCCGGTCTTGAGCTCGATATCGGTATTCACATAAGTATTACCGGAAGCATCTACTGCATCAACAAGTGCAAGTGATGTTGAAACCTCAGGTGTACCTGTTACAGAAATAGTCATACCTGTACCATTCTTTGTGCCGGGTGCTACAACCTTATCTGCTGCAGCCTCAGTAGCTCCTGATGCTGAAACGGTGGGACCGTTTACAGACCACGCCTGAATTGAATTACCACTTGCAGCTGAATATGACTTACCAAAGAGGTCGCCTGACACTGCTGCCACTACTCCGAATTTTGCAACTCTTGCAGTATCCTGGGCGCTGTCCTGTGTAACATACTTCGCATAAGTGCCGCTGACAATGCTTGCTGTTAGCATTACGCCTACCAGAAGAAATCCGGCAGCTCTCATCGTTACGTTTTTCTTCATTTTTATTAACCCCTTTCTCCAGTGTCCATGAGTTTCCCCACAGCCAACAGTAAAATTGTTTTGCAGTCTGACTCCTTTGCAGACCACTTTTTTATAAAATTCGCCAAGAGAAATGTCCGGCATCGTCTTTTCCGGTGCCCGGATATATATCCATTCCCCGATGTGGCAATCGGAAAAAGAATATCTTATTTATCAGAGGGCTTTTCCTCTTCCTTTACAGAGGGTTTTTCCTCTCCGGAAGCCTTGCTCTCCGTTTTTTCCTGAGAAGCCTTCTGAGCCTTGAGTTCATTCAGCTCCGCAAGAAGAGCGTCTGTATCCTGTTTATTCAGCCTCTCATAACGTCTGCGGCGAAGTATATCATAGCCGATAAGAAGTATCAGCGGTATTACAACGCAGATGATAAGTCCGAGAGTTGTCTGCATAAACATTGCAACATTTCCTGCCCCGGGTATCCTGGATCTGTAAATTCCAACCAGCTTATCCTCTGTTACTGCAAGGCGATCCTCGGCATTATTGGCATCACCCTTTGTTTTGAAGGAAAGCTTTCCGTTGTCGTTTATTATCTCAGTGACCCTATGGGTCAGAACGCTGCTTCCGTTACCGTCCGGATCAAAAAATGCGATTATGTCGCCCTCCTTTATATCCTTCGGGTCAGCCTGATTTACGATTATCAGATCTCCTGAGGATATCTCCGGCTCCATTGATCCCGTCAGGACTATCAGCGGACAAATCCCGCCGATCTTGGGGACCTCGTCTTTATTTGTATAACTCTTTATAATCAATGTAATATTTATGATCAGTATCGGTATAAGTATCAGGCAGAGAACAGCTCCTGTTATCGTCAGAATCTTATGAGCAGCGGAAGACCTTTCTTCCTTTCTGTTCGCCATCAGTAATTCACTTCCTTAAACATATTTAATAATCATATATACACAAAAATGAATTAATAACTCTTAAAAAAATGTATAATTGAAACAATCGTACTATTTTTAACCATTTCTACTACTATTGTGTTAATTATATCATATAAGTAAGAAAATGTCAATATTCTTCCCATTCCGACAGATGTAAAAAATTGCCAAATATACCATATAAAAAAAAGAAAAAGTGTGTATATTATGATGAAATTTCCGTCTATTCATTTTAATATGAAAAAAATTGTATATGAGTGTACACTTTATTGATCAGAGGCAGAATCTTTTTATCTCATGTATTGCCTTTTTTCTGCACCTCTCATTAAGCACCTCATGGCGGCAGCCCCTGTAGAGGATCAATCTGACATTACATCCATTTTCCGCAAGCTTATCGTGTACTTTTTTTACTCCGTGGCCATATTCTCCCACCGGGTCGTCAAGTCCTGACAGAATCAGAACAGGCTTTCTGCACACTCTTGACGAAAACCAGCGCCTTGAATTAGCTTCCCTGCTGAGGGTTACCAGATCCTCCATTGCAGAGACCGTAAATGAAAATGTACAGACCGGGTCGGAGGAATATTCATTTCTGGCGGTTTCCAGACTGCTGAGCCAGTTATAGGGGTCATCGTCCCCGAATTTTTTATTATATGTACCGAAGATCATATCTCTCAGTCTTTCAGAAACATATTTTTCTCCCTTATCCTTTTTTACTCTTCTCAGCACAGCTATTGCAGAGCCTGTAAGATTTTCCGGGCCGCCTGTACCTGTAAGAATCAGTTTTTTCTGCATATTGAATTTTTCCGCCGCAAGTCTTGCGATAAAGGAACCCATACTATGTCCCATCAGGTAATAGGGCAATGTCAGTCCGAAATGCTTTTTCATTTCTCTTGCAAATATCCCCACATCTTCAACAAGATATTTCCATCCGTTTTCACTGGCAAAAAAGCCGCGTTCGCTTTCATCGTTTACTGTAAAGCCGTGTCCCAGGTTATCATATCCAAAAACAATGTAGCCCTCTCCTGCCATTTCTTTCATAAAATCCTCATATCTGCCGATATATTCCGTCATTCCGTGTATTATATGGAAATATCCCTTTATCCTTCCCTGAGGAACAAATATCAGTCCATTCAGCATATGCACACGGTCGGAGGATCTTACCTTTTTTTCAATACGACAAATATTCATTATATCACTCCCGGAAATTTTTCTTAGACCCCACAAATAATATATATGCATCCAACAATACAAATATGAGCCTACAGTGCCCATAATATCACATTCTCTCAATAATTACAACCAGCAGTGCGGCAGCATCGACGCTGCACCCATGTTCGCGTCATCGCTCCTTCCATTCGCTCTGTCGTGCGTTCCTATGCTCTCGTGGTGCGGCGATAGATAATGAGGTATTGTTATGGGGGCGGTTTGTTTGTGGCTGGCTTG
>CAMVQZ010000010.1 GCA_947169745.1 uncultured Clostridia bacterium | reverse complement strand
GACAAAAAATTATGCTCGAAATCTGACGCGCAATCTCTGTGCGGTGTTGCCCTAACAGAATCAGATGCGGATGCGCTGCGGGAATTAGTAAACAGCGGTATCGTGTACAGATATCTTCAGGAATTTTTGTTTGAAAGAAAATATGAAAATGTTAATTATGTGATACGGCACTTGTTTCGGAATGTAAGACATATATGACTTTGCGGACGAGGTGAGATGAATGTCAGAGTCCAGAAGAATGTTAAATAAATCACCCTGTATGAGTTCAGTGCTGATACTGACATTTTTACTTGTGCTCATTTCCCCTGCCGTAATCACGGCAAATTCAGCTGTTTTCACCCCAGAAGTAAATACATCTATATGACGATCCGGACATTCCGTCCAAAAGAGAGGAAGGAAACATGGATACCTGTCCTTGCACTTTTGATAATCAGCCTGTCGGTGGTAATGGATTATACTGTTGAATACCATTATCAGCCTGTCAGCTTTTTGACGATAGCCATTGCAATAAGCTGCATAATGTATTATATCTGGCTTCATCTTCAATATGTACGAAAGCATGAAAGAGCTTTACAGGCAGAACACCGTATTCAGATCATGATGACGCAAATACAGCTGTAGCACAAGGCTCTGTGATTGAGAGGATTTGAAAAACGGATTATTTTAAGAACTCGTACTTAAACAGCGTCGGCACGATCTCTTTGTTGTAATAGTCCTTTACCAAAGATTTCAAAGTCTGAAGAGCAGAATGAACTTCGATATTATTCCAAACAGTGTTTCCGTCCTCATCTTTATAACTGGTATCAATTTCTGCAAAAATCTGATATACGCCGTATGTCAAAGACGAATCATACTCAGCCGTCTTTTTTGCCTCTGTAATCAGATTATTCCACTGTGTCAGCAGTTGCTTTTCTGTTTTGTCTGCATTCAGTTTTGACAAATCAACAGAAGCCAGTGTATCACCGTTTGTTGTGTCCAGACATAACTCGTTTCGATAAAAACGCCCATCACTTCCCGTGAATGTTCTCATGTGATTTTGCATTTCAAGGCAGGTGAACAAGAGGCATTTACAAAGCCATTGGTCAAGTTTGCCAGACACAACGTCAGCATTATATCTATCTGCGCCGTCAGCGGACTTCATAATACGAGCACGCTCTGTCCATGCACGGTTATATGTAATATAACGAGACGCACAGAACAAAGGCAATTTTGAAAGATAATTGTCGTCTCGAAGATAAAAACCATTGCCATTATAAATTCCTGCGGTCAATAATACAGAGTGCAAATCAGGATTATCAAATCCAGGTCCGTCTACTACCATATATCCTACAATGTTTTTGTTATAAAGCGGGTTTAGTCTTAATTTTTGCCCTTCTGCCGCACATCCATTATGTTGCAATAGTATACTACCAGTTATATCGTCTGTAAAAGATCTCTTATCGTAATAAACGGAACTATACATACTGTGAATACGACTAACAGGCAACGATCCACAATCTATTAGATTGTCTTCCTTCTCATCATAATCGAAGCCATGTATTTCAATGCTTTCAATATTTGCTTCTTCATTCGCCCATAGAGCAACCATTATACAAGCATCAATATTTGTATGGAACCATCGGCGATTATATGCAAATCCTTTCACGAATTTCTTATTCACCATATGTTGCGCTTTCCAATACTTTACAGGTGAATACACAATATAACTATCTGTATGTTGCCGCAAATAATAATTGAAACCTGACCAGATAAAAGCGTTTCCGAGGTCATTTGTAACGGCTCCTTTTATTTTTCCTTTTAGAGCCTTCTTCATTTCCAGAACGACATAACTTTGTTTCCATGTTGACGATTTTTTCCCTTGTCCTTTTCTTTGATGCTCTGCACTTGTAGTTTCTGCGTAGGGTGGATTTTCAAACAGTATAATGGTACATTTCGGATTGTCAATATACTGCCTAATAACAGGATTCTCGATGTATTCCTGTGACAAAGCATCAGCTCCACGAACAAGACCCGCATTGAATGTATCATCAGCTTCAATCGGCGGAATGATATGCCTGACCTTAGAGCCGATCAATTCCTGAAGCACCTTGTACTCGTAATACTCAACCGTTGACAGGATGCAATGAGACAACTCTTCATCCGTCAAAGTCTTTTCAAGATTACCAGTACCAGCACAACGGTCAATAATAACATAATCGTTCCCTTCAGGGACTCGATCAATAGCCATTCTTAACAATTCGTGAGACTTTTCGGCGTAAACTTCAGGCGTATAAAACGCACCGAGATTCTTCTTCTGAAGCGTATCATTCAGCTTGTCCATCAGATATTGAAAACGGACGTTGCTATGTCCAGTATATGGGATAATATACGGAGCAAACACGGACGGATTGCGAATCTCTCCAATCGTTTTGTGCTTTCCAGTATCATCACCGATAAAATCTTCTTTGCGCGCTGTCGGGACAGCCTTATAATAAGCAGTTGCCCAGCCGACAATACAGTTCTCGTCAATATGAATCTTTGTCCATTCCGCGGATTTCAAAACAGTAATCAGTTTTGAAGCGTCAAGCGGTTTTGAATAATCATATTTCTGATTGTAGGCGTTGCCGATAAAGCCCGAATTGGATTTTGAAGCTCCACCGCTGTACACTTTTTCTATATCAGTCAGATAATCAGCCGATTTATAAAGATATGCCTGTTCGCCGTTCAGATCAACAATCAGAATGTTTGCTGGAATGGGTTTACCTTTTACACGCAGAGCAGACAGATATTTTACACACTGGAAAAGCACCGCATTTAAATCTTTGACTCGGAGCTTGAACTCAAGCAAATTTCCGTTCAGAACGCCGTCGTTATCATCTGCAAGAATGTCATCCAAATTCAGAGACGGATCAATCAGCGGAAGAAACGTTTGATAAAACTCGATTTGTCCTTCTCGTTCAGTAATAAAGATCGCCATAATAATTCTCCTTTTCCTTGTGTCATATCAACTGGAAATGCCTGAACACATCTATTATAGCATCTTCTCGTTCTTTTGTACAGCATTTTAATCTTTACTTGTGCTGTTGAATATCTTGACATTATGTCTTACATCGGTACTGCACGCAAACACGCTATCAATTCATTTAAGGCTGTTTTGCTTGCTGTTTGCGGTGCGGATGTAGAAAAGTCCGAAGAAAAGGTTGCAAAATGGGCAGAAAAAGTACTGAGCGTTTAAGGAGGAATTACAATGTCAAAAAATCTTATAATCTATTATTCAAGAAAAGGCGAGAACTACTGGAACGGTAGTATCAAGAATATTTCAAAAGGTAATACAGAGATCGTTGCGGAGTTCATTCAGAAAGCAGTGGGCGGAGATCTGTTTGAGGTGGAAACTGTAAAAGAGTACGCAGCGGACTATTACGAGTGCATTGAGGATGCAAAGGCAGAGCTTCGCAGCAATTCAAGACCTGAACTAAAAAAGTATCTGACGGATATTTCACAGTATGACAACATTGTTGTAGCAGGGCCCTGCTGGTGGGGAACATATCCCATGGCAGTTTTCACACAGCTTGAAAAGCTGGATTTCACCGGAAAGAAGGTATTCCCTGTTATGACCCACGAGGGCAGCGGTCAGGCAGGTTCATCGGCTGCACTTAAAAAGTACTGCAGGGGTGCAACAGTCGGTAACGGACTTGCTGTTCACGGAGCAGATGCCGCAAAATCCGAAGGAACAGTTGCAGGCTGGGCAAAGAAAGAACTTGGTTAAAGGAGGACTGCATCATGGACTATATTACACTTAATGACGGTAACAAAATACCGGCAATCGGATTTGGTGTTTTTCTGATACCTAATGACGGTCCCACTTATGACGCAGTGCTTGAAGCGCTGAAAGCCGGTTATCGCCATATTGATACGGCTGCTGCATATTTTAATGAAGAGGATGTGGGAAAGGCTGTTCGTGACTGCGGTATCCCCAGAGAAGAGATCTTCGTGACAAGCAAGCTCTGGCTTCAGGATCACGGTTATGAAGCAGCCCAAAAGGGTATTGCAAGGTCACTGCGCAAGCTCGGTCTTGATTATATTGACCTGTACCTTGTACATCAGCCCTATGGTGATGTAGCCGGAGCGTGGAAGGCTATGGAGGAGTCAAAGGAAGAAGGAAAGATCAGGTCAATCGGTGTCAGCAATATGTCTCCGGCACTGTGGAATAAGTTCGGACCTGAATTTGAAACAAAGCCGGCAGTCAATCAGGTGGAATTCAATCCTTTGTTTCAGCAGAAAGAAATTCGCAGACTGATGGCTCAGACGGATACAAAGCTTGAAGCCTGGTATCCTTTAGGTCACGGCAATGCCGATCTGCTTTCCGCACCTGTTATTACCAGACTTGCCGGAAAGTACGGCAAAAATCCCGGACAGATCATTCTTCGCTTTGAAGTGCAGGAGGGTGTGATTACACTTCCGAAGTCAACTAACCCACAGAGAATAAAAACAAATCTGGATATATTTGATTTCACACTGACAGAGGATGAAATGAACGAAATGCGCAGTCTTGACACAGGAAAGGGCAGCCATGATCCCGATGCTCCCGGTGTGGAGGAAATGTTGAGAAACGCTTTTGTTATTACAGATTAAGGAGGAAACAACTATGCAGGATTTTGTATTCTATAATAAAACCAAAGTCTATTTCGGAAAGAATCAGCTTGATAATTTGGGTACAGAGATTTCCCGTTTCGGTAAAAAGGTATTGCTTGTTTACGGCGGAGGTTCTATCAAGAAGATAGGTCTTTATGACAAGGTGATGTCACAGCTTGAAAAAGCAGGTATGACTGTATTTGAGCTTCCCGGTGTAGAGCCGAATCCGCATCATACCACCGTCAACAAGGGTGCTGCGATCTGCAGGAAAGAAAATGTGGATGTCCTTCTTGCAGTAGGCGGAGGTTCAACGATTGATGCAACAAAGGGTATTGCTGCTGCGGCAAAGTATGACGGAGATGATGTGTGGGATCTCGTTACAAGAAAAGCATCTGTAACAGAAACACTTCCGATCGTAACTGTCCTGACGCTTGCTGCAACAGGATCCGAAATGGACGGCGGCTGTGTTATCAGTAATGTGGATACCAATGAAAAGTTCGGATATTTCGGTCCTGACAATCATCCGGATGTATCATTCCTGAATCCGGAAAACACATATTCCGTCAGCGCCTATCAGACGGCCAGCGGAAGCGCAGATATAATGTCGCATATCTTCGATGTGGCATACTTCAGTAAACAGGATGAAATGGATATGCTTCTCCGCATACAGGAGGAGGTCCTGAAAACAGTCGTTAAATTTGCTCCGGTTGCCGTTAAAAAGCCGGACGACTATGAAGCAAGGGCAAACCTGATGTGGGCTTCATCATGGGCTCTGAATGATTTCCTGTACGAAGGATATTCTCAGGCAACCGTCTGTCATGCGATGGAACATGAGCTGTCTGCGTTTTATGACATCACTCACGGACACGGACTTGCGATTCTTACTCCGCGTTGGCTTTCGTATGTACTGGATGAAGAAACCGCTCCGAGAATCAGACGCTTTGGTGTAAACGTGATGGGAATAGATGCATCGCTTTCCGAAATGGAGGGTGCGAAGGAAGCAATCAAAGCACTTGAGAAGTTCTTCTTTGAAACGCTGGGACTTCAGAGCAGACTTTCTGATCTGGGTATTGATGATAGGAATTTTGCGGTTATGGCAAAGAAAGCTTGTTTCGGCGGTGTGCTTCACGGCTTTACAGACCTGACACCGGACGATGTGGAAAAAATATTCAGAATGTGTTTATAAGGGGATAATATCATGGCAGTACTGACAGTTTATTTCTCTATGGAGGGCGAAACGATCGCTCCGGGAATGAAAATCGTTAATCTGAAAAAGGGACACACTGCAGTTGCTGCTGAGGCAATACAGAGTGCAGTCGGTGGAGATATTTTTGAGATCGAAACCGTAAAGACCTATATTGCAGACCACATGAAGATGATCTACGAAGCAAAAGAGGAACTGCAGAAGGGTATCCGTCCGGAACTGAAAAAATATCCGGAAAGTCTGGATAGCTATGATACGGTATTTTTATGCTATCCTAACTGGTGGAATACACTTCCGATGCCTGTGCTCGGGTTTATCGAGCGTTATGACTGGAACGGAAAACACATCATTCCTGTAAACACCAGCGAAGGAAGCGGTGCAGGAAGAAGTGTAGAGAAAATACGTGAGGTTTGTGTCGGCGCACAGGTAGAAGAAGCCTGCAAATTGAGGGGTTCGGAGGTTGACAAAAGGATAGCTCAGATAAAAAGCTGGGCAAAGGAAAAGGTATCATCATGAAGATATTGTATAACGGAAAGGAATACAGTGTCAGTACTGAGGATAATCAGCTGACTGCAGCTTTGGGGGAATTGCTTCCGCTGAAACTCAGGCTGACCCGCTCAGATGAGCATGAGTATTATGCTGCCCTGCCGAAAAATGTGAGCGCGGACGGAGCAATAAGCACATCGTATGTCAAAGCAGGTTGGGTATATTACTTTAAGGAATGGAATGCGTTCGCATTGAATTTCAGGGAAAAGGAAATTGCTCCGTACAGTGTTTATGTGATCGGGAAAGCCCAGGGAGGAATAGAGAATATTCTTGCCGGAAGCGGAGCAAATATAGAAATCGAAATCAGATAAAAAACAGACAACTCCGGTAATTATGCCGGGGTTATCTGTGTATCAGGAGGGAAATAATAATGAATGTGTTTGAAAGACTGCATAGCGGTGAAGCAATTGATATCAGTGACGAGGATTATCAGAGAGAGGCTCATGGTGAAATGGATAGGTGCAGACAGCTTTGCTTTGAGATAAATTCCACTGAGCCAAAAGACAAGGAGCAAATTATTAAGCTTGAAAATGAGCTGCTTGACGGTCAGATGAAGGACGGAACATTTTTCACTCCGCCTTTTCAGATTGATCTTGCAAACTGCGTAAAGCTGGGAAAAAACGTATTTGCAAACCACGGACTGACAGTGATGTCCCTTGGCGGTATTGAAATTGAGGACGGCGTTATGATGGGACCGGAGGTAGGTCTTTTCACAGTCAATCATGAGCCTGAAAATATCCGTGTTATTATGACAAAGAAAATACATATCAAGAAAAACGCCTGGATCGGTGCAAGGGTCAATATTCTTCCCGGAGTGACCATCGGAGAAAATGCCATTATCGGAACGGGAAGCGTTGTTACAAAGAATATACCTGATAATGGGTCTGCATATCAGAGTTATCAGCGCAAAGCTGAAAGGCAAAATGAAAAAAGCTGTGGAAATCACGTTTACCATACTTTTTCTTCTTATCGCAGCATACGGTGTATATGCATTTATCAGCCGGGGCTTTGCAGATTATATGTTTATGAAGGTGATGTTTGCCTTCTTTGATCCGAAGGAATCGGAAATTCTGTTCTTCCTGGATTATGCGGCAGTTATGGTGCTTGCGGCAGAAACAGCTTACTGGATACAAAGAGGATTGCTTTTTGCAGGAAAAAGAAAAAGGAATGCCGATTGAGTGAAAATTTCAATAATGTATTATTCTGTCTCGCCTTTGTGCGGTATTGCCTTAATAAAAACGAGCCGCGGATATAACCAGATACCCACGATCCGACTTCCCTGACATCGAGCGCCTGCTTTCTCCCAGAATTATTTTGCAGCGTCGACGCTGCACCCGTGTTCGCGGTGCGTGCTCGCACTGAGCGATTCGGCAGCGTCGACGCTGCACCCGTGTTCGCGTTATCGCTCGCTACTCTCGCTCGGTAGTGCATACATATACTCTCATGGCGCGGTTGTCAGATCTGTGTAAAGAGGATACCGACCATCTTTTTGCCGCGGGACAAAAGTGTCCACACGCACGACAGAGCGAATGGAATGAGCGAACCCCGCGAATCGGGTCCAGCGTCACGCTGGCCGCCGCACCCCTTACGGGCTGCTTCTTGCGGCTGGTTTATTCTGACTATAAGCATTTCACTCTCCTGACATCGAGCGCCTGCTTTCTCCCAGAATTATTTTGCAGCGTCGACGCTGCCCTGATGCCGCGGCACGGTAGTTTATATACGCACGACAGAGCGAGAGTAAGCGAGCGATAACGCAAAGTAGAGAGCGCAGGAACTGTGAAACAATAATCTTGTGGACAAAAGCCTGATGTTTTGTTATTATTATATTGAGGTGATCAAGGATGATACTTTATATTAACTGCTGTGTGCGTGAGGAGTCGAGAACAAACATACTGGCTCAGGCTGTTTTGCAAAAGCTTGGCGGAGAGATTGCTCAGATTGATTTGTATAAAGAAAACCTCCACCCACTCGATAAGGAAACGCTTGCAAAACGAACAGCCCTGATCGAAAAGGGAGATTACAACGACAGTATGTTCGACTATGCAAAGCAATTTGCAGCTGCTGATGAAATTGTGATAGCCGCACCGTACTGGGATCTTTCCTTTCCTGCAATGCTGAAGATATATTTCGAGAATATATATATTACGGGGGTAGTTTCCGAATACGGGGAAAACGGTATGCCGCATGGTCTTTGCAAAGCAAAGCGGATCATATATGTCACAACAGCAGGAGGACCGTATGATCCGACATACAGCTATGGCTATGTGGAAAGCCTTGCAAAAAACTTTTTCGGTATTCCTGAGACACAGCTTATCAAGGCTGAAATGCTGGATGTTGAGGGGTATAATCCGGAAGAAATCCTGAGCAAAGCAATTATTCGTATATCGGAAGTTTTATAAATCAATTATAGCAGACCGCAGTGCTTTTTGATGGTCTGCTTTTCTTAAGGCAACACCGCACAAAGACCGCCTGACGGCTTTGCACGCCATCTTTCGGCAAATTTTCCGTCATTTTCGCCAAAATCTCCTTGAAATACGTCAGTATTCCTGCGTCGATTTTGTCAATCTGACAAAAAATTATGCTCGAAATCTGACGCGCAATCTCTGTGCGGTGTTGCCTTAATAGTATTTGATTGATATTTGTGCTGTTATGATTTATAATAAATGAGAAAAGGCATTCGGACTGGCAGATGATCCAGGCTGTCAGATAGAATACACAAAAGGACGGCGAGGGTTCTGCCATATTCCTGCATTACTTTGGCAACAGAACGCCCCGCACAGGTAGCTGTGCAGACATTCCGGAGGAGCAGATTTATTATGTGATGCGGTATGTTGATCCTGATTGCGCTGTAGTTATAGATTCTATGGGAAATTTCGGTGCAGAGTCCTGAATATACACATCAAAGATTCAAAATAAATAACGAAAGGATAATCAAACAATGAAAAAAAGTACAAAAAAACTGATCGTGGCATTGCTTGCATCAATGCTGATCTCAATGACAGCGTGTAACGGGCAGGATACACAAAGCTCTCAGACTTCCGGCAACACAACGAACACAAGCGCGGCTTCGACTGCAAAGGATACAGAAACTATTTATCAGGTCGCACTTTTGCAGTCGCTTACACAGGGCTACTACGATGGTATTATCAAGGCAAGTAAACTGAAAGAGCACGGTGATACCGGAATAGGCACATTTGAGGGCGTAAATGGTGAGATGATCGTTATTGACGGCAAGGTCTATCAGGCTCTCGGTGACGGCACTGTGAAGGAAGCAGCCGATGACGAAACTATTCCATTCTCCAATGTCACCTTCTTTGACAGCGATATTTCTGTTGATCTGAAGGATATTAAAGATATGGCATCCTTCAAATCTGAACTTGACAAGACAGTTAATGAAAAGGGCAAGAATATGTTCTATATGGTCAAGATCAGCGGAACATTTGAAAAAATGCATGTCCGCAGCGAGCTTAAGCAGGAAAAGCCCTACAAATCACTTGATAAGGCTCTTGAGACGGATCAGCGTGAATTCAATTATGAAAATATTACCGGTACTGTTGTAGGACTTTACTGCCCCGATTACATGGGCGGGCTGAATGCAACAGGCTGGCACTTCCATTTCATTTCCGATGACAGGACAAAGGGCGGTCATATGCTGGAACTTTCCTTCAAGGAGGCGAAGGCTGAACTTGATTTAACACCCGAATTTGATCTCGAACTGTCAGATAACAGTGACTTCCAGAGTATGGAACTTGCAAAGGATGTAAACGACGCTATCAAAAAGGTAGAAACCGATACACAGAAAGATTAAACGATAAGTACGGATACACCTGAAAGTGCACTTCCCCTCTGGAAGGATTCTGCTCTGAAAAAACATTATGCGGATCCGCTTGATTTTCTCGCATTACAGCCTCGCTTCGTGCAGAGTATCTGTTTTGTGGGACGAGAAAAGGTCAGCAATTTGCAGGTGAATATATCAACCGCAATTTTCTACATTCTGTGGATCTGAGGAAATGTGCAGTAAAATCCTTGTTGATAAAAAACCTGTTGTAAAGTTTGTCCCGGAATGATATAATTTAGTGTATCAAACCAATTCTATCAAACAGGAGGTACTA
Organism: uncultured Clostridia bacterium; assembly: GCA_947169745.1. Classification (GTDB taxonomy): domain Bacteria; phylum Bacillota; class Clostridia; order Oscillospirales; family Acutalibacteraceae; genus UBA1213. Next base: position 31,740 of record CAMVQZ010000010.1, on the reverse strand, counting down.
ATGAGACCGGATATCAATTCAGAAAAAACAGCCGAAGATTATCTCGAAGCGATGCTTATACTAAAGAAAAAGAACGGCGAAGTCAGATCCGTTGATGTGGCTCACTATCTGGGAATAACCAAGCCAAGTGTAACATATACTACCAAGCGCCTGAGGGAAAAAGGCTATATAACAATGGATGCGAACAATTATATCACCATTACTGAAAAGGGATTAGAGATAGCCGAGAAGATATATGCCCGTCATAATACTCTGACAGAGCTTTTTATACGTCTTGGTGTTCCGGAGGATATTGCCGAAGAGGACGCATGCAAAATAGAGCATGACATCAGTCCGGAAACCTTTGATGCGCTTTGCAGACATCTTGAAACCTACACAACAAATTGATAATCAGAATATACATAAAAGGATCCTGCATCACAGATTTTTGTCTGTTGATACAGGATCTTTTTTATACTGATATTTGAAGATGCTTTAATCAGATTTGAGCGGTAAATTTCGCAGAACGAGGCAGAGGATGCCAAGCAAGGATGATAACGAAGTTATGCGGAAGTTACCGCCAAAGATATTAATGTGTTCTACCGAATATTAGTATTAATTATTTGTCAGCATCCTTACCGCCGCAGTGTCCGCATTCTCCGCAGCCGCTGCAACCCTGGCATCCGCTGCACAAGCCGCCCTTTCTGTGCTGCCTGATAAGGTAGATGATATCAAGCGCAAGCACCGCAGCAACGACAGCTGTAATAATAATTGTTATAAAATTTTCTGCAAACCATTCGATCATAATAAACATCACATCCTGACGATAAATAATCCATAGAGTGTCATATCTTTGACTCACGGACACTGAGTATGTTTTTGAAATCACCTTCAGCGCGAAATCGGGTGCGGCAACATGCTGCTTCAGGCGGTCGAAGCTTTCAGCTTATGTGATTTTGGTGTAGGTCTGAATACCATAAAGCAGATAATACCAAGCACAAGAATAGCTGCGATAAGCCCGATGATATTAACGCTGCCTGTAAACAGCAGACCGAACTGATATATCATCAGCGCCGTTGCATAGGCAAATATACACTGATAGCCCACTGCAAAGAGCGTCCATTTTGCGCTGTTCATTTCTCTTTTGATAGCGCCGATAGCTGCAAAGCATGGGGCACAGAGAAGGTTGAAGGCGAGGAAGGAATATCCGGCAAGGGGAGCAAGTCCCTTGAAATCAAGCACACCGAATACACCGACGACCTCCTCCTTTGCCACAAGTCCCATGATAGTTGCGACTGTTGCAGTAGCTTCGCCGAAGCCCAGAGGAGCGAATATCCAGCATATAGCGTTTCCGATAGCGTTGAGAATGCTCAGACCGTCGTCGCCGAATTCCTCATAGTAGCCGAATACTCCGTCATTCCAGCCGAGAGTATTTCCCAGCCAGATAAGCACGGACGAGATAAGAATGATCGTTCCTGCTTTCTTGATGAACGACCAGCCGCGCTCCCACATAGAACGGAGAATACTGCCGACTGTGGGGAGATGATAAGCCGGAAGCTCCATAACAAAGGGAGCAGGATCACCGGCAAACATTTTTGTCTTTTTGAGCATGATGCCGGAAATGATGATAGCTGCAACACCAAGGAAGTATGCGCTGGGAGCTACCCACCATGCGCCTCCGAACAGAGCGGCAGTCAGCAGGGCGATTATGGGCATTTTTGCGCCGCAGGGGATAAAGGTGGTAGTCATTATAGTCATACGGCGGTCACGCTGGCTTTCTATTGTTCGTGACGCCATAATACCCGGAACGCCGCAGCCGGATCCTACAAGCATCGGGATAAACGACTTTCCGGAAAGACCGAAGCGTCTGAATACCCTGTCCAGCACGAAAGCAATTCTTGCCATATAGCCGCAGCCCTCTAAAAACGCAAGGAACAGGAACAGCAGAAGCATCTGGGGAACAAAGCCAAGCACAGCCCCCACACCGCCGATAATTCCGTCAAACACCAGACCGTGCAGCCACGAGGGAGCATTTTCAAAGGCAGGCTCCAGAAGTGCAGGGATACTCTTTACGAATACGCCGTAGGAAGCCTTTTCGGGAAGCTCCTGCGCGTCCTCGCCTGTTGCCTCATCATAAATATCAGTGAAGGTATATTCAATATTGTTTTCCGTAAAGTATTCCTCAAGGGAAGAGGAATATGTCCCATAGGCTTCGTCAAAATCGGAAAAGCTGCCGTCCTCGATAGCTCCCGAAATATCCTCTGCACCAAGAGCATCCGCCTTCACAGCCTTGTCGATATCGGCTTTGAATTCGTTTGTCCAGATATTTTTTTCGGCATACTCGTCCATTGCCGTATCGTAGTCACCCTGACCGATACCGAACAGATACCATCCCTCGTCACCGAATACGCCGTCATTTGCCCAGTCTGTCATGATCGTGCCAAGGGAATCGCCCCAGGGCATAGGAACAGGCATCATAACCAGAGAATAGACAAGAAACATGACGATAACAAATATCGGCAGAGCAAGAATCCTGTTGGTAACGACCTTGTCGATCTTGTCCGAAACAGTCAGTGCCTTGCTGTTCTTCTTGTGATAACACTTCTTCATCAGAGTGCCGATGTATTCATATCTTGCATTGGTGATAATGCTTTCGGCATCGTCATCCATTTCCGTTTCGGCTTTTTTGATATCTTCTTCGATATGCTTCAGCGTTTCCTCGCTGATACCAAGCTTTTCAATTATTTTTTCGTCACGCTCAAAAAGCTTGATAGCATACCATCTCTGCTGCTGTTCCGGTCTGTCATGCAGAACAGCTTCTTCAATATGGGCGATTGCGTGTTCTACCGGTCCCGAAAAGGTGTGCTGAGGCACAGGCTTTGCGCCCTCGGCAGCTTTCATACATTCCTCTATTGCCTTGTCTGTGCCCTGATTCTTCAGTGCGGATATTTCTACTACCGGACAGCCGAGTAATTTTGAAAGCTCAGCGGTTTTTATCTTATCACCGCTTTTACGGACAATATCCATCATATTGACAGCCACAACAACAGGTATGCCAAGCTCCAGAAGCTGTGTAGTAAGGTACAGATTTCGCTCGATATGGGAGCCGTCAACGATGTTTAGTATCACCTCCGGCTTTTCCTCTGTCAGATAATTCCTTGCCACCACTTCTTCGGGAGTATAAGGGGACAGGGAATATATACCCGGAAGGTCTGTGACCTTTACGTCAGTATGCTTTTTCAGCTTGCCTTCCTTTTTCTCCACCGTAACTCCCGGCCAGTTTCCCACATACTGATGGGTACCTGTCAGCAGATTGAAAAGTGTTGTCTTGCCGCAGTTCGGGTTTCCGGCAAGAGCTATTCTGATAGCCATTTTAGTTTTCCTCCGTTTCTATTTCCACGATCCCGGCATCCTCTTTCCTGAGGGTCAGCTCGTAGCCTCTGATATTGACCTCGACGGGATCGCCCAGGGGAGCAATTTTCCGGATATATATTTCCGTTCCCTTTGTGATACCCATATCCATCATCCTGCGTCTGAGTGCGCCTTCTCCGTGGAGCTTTACTACCCTTACGGTCTGTCCGACCTGTGCCTGCCTGAGTGTTTTCATTTTCTTTCTCCTTATTGCTGAATTTTTTCTGATATACCTGAAAAGACTATACTTAGTCTGACAGCATGATCTTCTGTGCCATCCCGCGGCTTACAGCCACCCTTGTATCCTTGATATTGACGATGATATTACCGCCGAAGGTATTCACGATACTCACAGGGCAGCCGCTGACAAATCCCAGCGTTTCCAGATGCTTTCTGACTTCCGGCGAGCCGCCTACCTTCATAATGATTTTTTCCTCGCCCATATCTGCCAGAGACAGCGGCATCATAGCATTTCCCTCCTTTTTATCGCTTAGATATATCTAACCGATTGCTTTAATAAAAAACCGAAAATCATCGGTTTTAATTAGATAAATCTAATTTTATCTTTATATAGTTTAATACAACTAACTTGTTTTGTCAAGTAAAAAACTTATATTAAAAAATATTGTTTCGGACTAAACGCAGAATTGTGCAGTGTTTTCCTCTTTAAAACATGAAAAAGTTCAGCTTTTGGCAGGGTTGGTATGGTATAACAGCCTCTTGCCGTCAGCTGTTTCGGAGGATTTGCATCCTCAATAAACGGCTGAGAGAGCGTTTGATAATTTTAATACTATATTCGTCTTTCGGCACAAGTTTGTAGAAATTTATGGTATAATTGAAAAAAATATATACGGAGGAAATCAGAATTGATAAGAGAAGCTCTGACAGATGATTTTGAAGAAATATATGATCTATGCAAAAATGATCTGGGATATGATTGTGACAAAGAAATAGTAAAAACCCGATTGTCTGAATCAGATCATAACCGGGAAGGTGTTTTCGTTGCATTTGTTGATGATAAAATAGTTGGCTTTATTCATGTTGAAAAGTATGAAGTATTATATGCTCCCACTATGGCGAATATTTTAGGACTCGCTGTATCAAAAGAATACCGCAGGCAGGGTATAGGTAAAAAACTATTGTCGGCGGCAGAAAAATGGGCTAAAAGCAGAAATATAGCCTTGATGAGATTAAACTCCGGCAGTACAAGAAAAGAAGCCCATATGTTTTATCGTAATAATGGATATTGCAATGAGAAAGAGCAACTGAGATTTATCAAGCAGTTATGAATGCTTCTGATATATCCTTACGATTGATATAAAAACAAAATAATATACTGAGCTGATCTGATGATAAAGTCAGGTCGGTTTTTCCTTAAAAAAAGTCTTGACAAGTTAGATCTACCTAACTATAATGATTAGTGTTATCTAACTTATGTTGTATAAGCAATTTTAACTAAGTCGCTTGCTGAAACAATAACCGATGGCTGCAGGCGTGCGGTACAGCATCTTACGGATCCGGCGCAGTCGGCGTAAAAATAATCCGGGAGAAAACAGACGCTTGCTGTCAGAGAAATAAAAACGCCGGAAGTCAAAAAAACTGCGTATAGCAACCTGTCAGGGCTGTGGCCAGCGTGACGCAGGTAATGTACTCTGTATTGAAAACGAGAAAATAAAGGACTAAAATATGATAGCGGAGGCAGTGTTATGTTCAGAACCATACTCAGAATAGACGGAATGATGTGTTCTATGTGCGAATGTCATATCAATGATACTGTCCGTCATCATTTCGATGTAAAGAAGGTCAGCTCTTCGCACAGCAAAGGAACGACCGAGATCATCAGTGAAGAAATGCCTGATGAAAACCTTCTTTTTGATGAAATATACAAAACCGGCTACAAGGTGCTTGAAATAAAGACGGAGCCTTATGAAAAGAAAGGATTCTCACTGTCTGGCAGAAAGAAATAAAAGGAGAGATCAGAAATGTCCATAGTAAAATTCGATAATGTAACGAGGGTTTACAAAACAGGCGAGCATGAACTAAAGGCGCTGGATAATGTCAGCTTCACTCTTGACGAGGGAAAATTCGTTGTTATTCTCGGACCGTCGGGTGCAGGAAAAAGTACGCTGCTGAATATGCTGGGTGGTCTTGACAGCCCCACAAGCGGAACTATCACCGTAAACGATAAGGATATTTCCCGGCTCAGCGATAATGAGCTGTCAGATTTCCGTGCGTCAACAGTAGGCTTTGTCTTTCAGTTCTATAACCTGATACCCACACTGACGGTCTATGAGAATGTCGAACTGGTTTCGGAAATCTCAAAGAACCATCTTGATGCAAAGCAGATGATAGAGGAAGTGGGGCTTTCCGACCATATGCACAACTTCCCGTCTGAGCTTTCAGGCGGCGAGCAGCAGAGAGTGTCTATCGCAAGGGCACTGTGCAAGAATCCCCGGATTCTCCTCTGTGATGAACCCACCGGTGCCCTTGATTCGGAAACGGGCGTAATGGTGCTGAAGCTGCTGCTGAAAATGGCAAAAAGCTATGGCAAGACTATCGTAATTGTTACCCATAACCAGAGCATTGCAAAAATGGCAGATGTGATAATCCGGGTAAAAAACGGAAAAATACGCTCTATTGAGGAACAGAAAGCCCCGATGAGTGCAGACGAGGTGGAATGGTAATGCTGACACGCAAATTGTTTCGTACTGCATGGAGCTATAAGGCGCAGTTTATCTCCATGATAATTATGATAACCCTGGGCATAGGTATTTTTCTCGGCTTCAATATGGAATGGTATACCATTGAATACGATACATCGAGGTTCTTTGCTGATACGAATTATGCAGATTATCGTTTATATTCCCAGGACGGATTTACTGACGAAGAGCTTGACAAAATATCAGGCATCGACGGCGTAAATGCGGCGACAAGATTTCTTTCTGTCAATCTTGACCTGAAAGGAAAGACAAATAAATCCCTTGCTCTTGATGTCAGCGAGAATTATACAGTTTCTACCGTTGTCGTAACAGAGGGAGCAAAGTATGACAAAAACGGCGACGGCTTCTGGCTGTCGGATAAATTTGCCGCTGCCAATAATTATAAAACCGGCGATGAGCTGACCCTTGAATATCAGGGGCTTGACATCAGCGGAAAAATTGCAGGTCTTATAAAATCCGGCGAGCATATGATATGTGTTGCGGACAAAAATCAGCTTATGCCGGATTATAATTCCTTCGGCTATGCATATATTTCCCCCGTAAAGCTTCGCTCTGTTCTTAGAGAAAAAATGACAGAAACTATGACTGAAGAACTGCGAAAAGCAGGCGTTCCGGAAAATATGATGCAGGAGAAGCTTGATGAGCTTCTGACGGATAAAGCCATGACAGAAGCAGAAAACAAGGTATATGCTCAGATCAATCTTTTGTCTGACCTTGACAAGGAAACCCTTGAGGAGGCTGTAAAAAATAAGCTGGGACGTACGATCATGGTTACGTCAAAGACCGACCATGTTGTATATAAGGAAGCAAAGGGAGAATCGGATGAGGGCAAGACAATGGGGTCTGTACTTCCTGTTCTGTTCCTCGCTATTGCCATTCTTACAATGGTAACGACCATGCACCGTATCGCTACCAAAGAGAAAATCCAGATAGGTACACTCAAGGCGCTTGGCTTCAAAAACCGCCGTATTCTCCGGCACTATACCTCATACGGGCTGTTTATCGGTCTTGCGGGAACAGCCCTGGGAATGGGGCTCGGATATCTTGTGTGCAAGTCAGTGATGAGCGAAAACGGTATGATGGGAACCTATTTTGATATGCCGGACTGGACGGCGGCAACACCGTTTTTCTGCTATCCCGTAATGCTCGGCACAATAATATTACTTACGCTGATAAGCTTTCTTTCGGTTCACCGTCAGCTCAGAGGAACAGCCGCAGAAGCTCTCCGTCCTTACACACCGAAGAAAATGCGGAAAACATTACTTGAACATACAAAGCTATGGGATAAAATGCGTTTCGGAACAAAATGGAACCTGCGTGATCTCAGCCGCCATAAAAGCCGCTCCTTTATGACGCTCTTCGGCATTGTGGGCTGTATGGTGCTGATGGTAGGCGGTCTCGGAATGCGTGATACAATGGCAGGTTTTCTCGATCTTCTTGACAAGGATATTTCCAATTATGCAGTGAAGGTCAATCTTGTTGATAATGCAGACAGCAAAAAGGCAAAGTCCCTTGCATCTGAGCTTGACGGCGACTGGGAAAGCCTGAGCGGAATAAGTCTTGAGGGAGATACGGTAAGCCTTGATATCGTTCACAACCCGAAGGATATGTACAATGTTATTGACGAAGGCAACCATCGCATTGCTCTGAGTGACGAGGGAGTCTATCTTTGTCTCAGACTGAAGAATAAGGCAAGGATAGGGGAGAATATTACATTTTCACCCTATGGATCAAAAGAAACCTATACCGCAAAGGTTGTCGGTTACAACCGTTCAGTTATGACCGAAAGCGTTACAATGACGGATACATTAGCCGATAAGCTGGGGATTGAATATACTCCCACAGCAATTTATACCGACAGAAAAACAGGAGACATACCTTCTTCCGATCTGATTGCCGGCAAGCAGGACAAGGTACAGCTTATGAAAACCTTTAACAGCTTTGTGTCTATCATGGACGGAATGGTAATAATACTTGTTATTGCGGCGGCTGTGCTTGGTATTGTTGTGCTTTACAATCTCGGCATTATGAGTTATGTGGAGCGTTCCCGTGAGCTTGCTACCCTGAAAGTCCTCGGCTTCCGAAATAAACAGATCGGCCGTCTGCTGATATCACAGAATTTATGGCTTACGGTAATAGGTGTTATTATCGGACTTCCGGCAGGTGTAGGAGTTCTTGAATGGCTGCTTCTTGCCCTTGCAGGAGAGTATGAATTGAAGCTGATGCTGGGACCTCTGACATATTGTGTTTCTGTATTGCTGACCTTTGGCGTATCTTTGCTTGTGGGTCTTATGGTAGCAAAAAAGAACAGGAAAATAGATATGGTAGAAGCCCTGAAGGGTACAGAGTAAAAAAGAAAAATCAAAAAATATGAATTGACAGAATATGGTTAGATGTGTTAAACTATCATTGGTCAGGTAAGAAGGGTTATCTGACCAATGATTCGGTTTAATGGTTAGATAAATCTAATTACAGGAGGAAATATGAGTGTAGTAATTGTAGGTGGAAATGAATGTATGGTCAGGGAATACACGGAGCTTTGTAAAATGTACAAATGCAAGGCAAAGGTATATCCTAAAATGTGCAGGGGATTGCAGAATATGGGAAGCCCCGATCTGCTGGTGCTGTTTACGGATACAATGTCACATAAAATGCTCCGATGCGCTCTGGACAATGCAAAGGGGCGGAATATACCGGTGGAACGTTCTCATTCAGGCTCCAGATCAGCCTTGAAAAATATTCTTGACCGCTATGCCGGATAAAAGGGAGTGAGGATAAATGTCAGAGGGATTACTGTTGAGACACTGTTCCCCGACAGTCGTCGGGTTAAAGACAGCTAATATGTTTGTCAGTCATTTTGACAGCAAGGAGCAGGAATACAGCACCCTGAAGATACTGAATAAAAAGCTGTGCTCCAAGGGACTGCGTATCATACCGCTGAGGCATAATGAAGACAAGGTGCTTCTGTACCTTTACCGTCCGGAAAAGCTGAAAAAAGATCTGAAAGACTCACTGGCTGACAAATTGCTTCAAAGCTGTGGATATAGCTGCGGAAATATGAATCTCTGCATTGTCCAGCTTATAAAAAGGCTCAGAGAAAACAAGGATTTCCCGCACGAGATAGGTCTGTTTTTAGGCTATCCCCCGGAGGATGTCTGTGGATTCATTGAAAACAAAGCACAGTGCTGTAAATGTGTGGGCTGCTGGAAGGTATACGGCAATGCAGAAAAAGCGCAGGCGACCTTTGAAAAATACAAGCGCTGTACGGAGCTTTGCTGTTCACTTTCGGCAAAAGGCATCAGTGTAGAAAAACTGGCAGCATGTTATTAAGTTCATTCAGCCTATGGCTTATGATAAATAATTATACGAAGGAGAAATCAATATGAGTAAGGTAGCAGTAGTTTACTGGAGCGGAACAGGCAATACAGAGGTGATGGCTGATGCAGTTCTTAAAGGCGCAAAGGATGCAGGTGCCGAGGCAGAGATTTTCACTGCTGACAGATTCAGCGCAGAACTGATTGACTGTTATGACGCAGTTGCCCTGGGGTGCCCGGCAATGGGTGCAGAGGAATTGGAGGACAGCGATTTTCTGCCGATGTACGAAAGCATCAAGGACAAGCTCCGCGGCAAGAAGGTGGTTCTTTTCGGCTCCTATGGCTGGGGCGACGGCGAATGGATGAGAAACTGGGACGAGGAAGTCAAGACTCTCGGCGCAGATGTTGCAGCGGATTTCGTTATAGCCAACGAAGCTCCTGATGATGAGGCAATTGCAGCCTGCGAAAGGCTTGGTGCTGCACTGGTATAACGTCGTTATTGTCTGATGCAAAATATCCATAACAATCAGTTGTGTATCAGAATGTGTGTTTCAAAGTGCGTAATACATCTGCTATTATTGCCCTGCTCCGGCAGGGCGTTTTTTTCTTATGGATGATGATATAAGTGTAAAATTATAGTTGTCAAAACAATTATTCTATCAGTCTGTGACAATTAAGGCAACACCGCTGGGCGACCGCCTGTCGGCTTTGCACGCCATCTTCCGGCAAATTTTCCGTCATTTTCGCCAAAATCTCCTTGAAATACGTCAGTATTCCTGCGTCGATTTTGTCAATCTGACAAAAAATTATGCTCGAAATCTGACGCACAATCTCTGTGCGGTGTTGCCTTAATCCTGATAATACAAAGCGGGCGCTCGCTATCAGGGAAGTGTAATTGTTAATTTCTGAATAAACCAGCCTGTGAGGGTGCTGCGGGCAGATACTTTCAAACGATGCGATAATGCGTTTTCTTGAGTCGGCAAACCGCCGTCTTTGTTCTGATGTTACTTATTCCGGATCACATAATAGGACATCACCTTTTTTAACGAAAAAGATCCGCAGCGGGAAAGCTGCGGATCCGGGGATTATTAAGAGTATTCTATACAACTGACAACAAATCTCTTTTCGTCTGTTCTGCCGTCGCTGTCTTTTACGATTACCCTGAGCTCAAATTCTCCGGGCTTGCCTAACTTAAGAGTCTTGCTGGTATCGGAGACAAAACCGTCTGATAACTTGTTCCAGGAATTCTTTGTGCTCAGCTTATAGAAGTATGCATAAGTATATTCTCCGCTGATGCCTATTGCTGATGCATTGATGCTGATCTTGCTTCCCACAGCTACATCATCAGGAGTGATTGTGGAAGTGTTTTCAAGAAGCTTTCTGGAAACAAGCTTCATTTTCTTGTCATCTGTTTTGCCTGAGCTGTCCTTTACAATTACTCTGACATCATATTCTCCGACCTTTCCTGCCTTGAAGGTCTTGCTGGTATCGGAGACAAAACCGTCTGATAACTTGTTCCAGGAATTCTTTGTGCTCAGCTTATAGAAGTATGCATAAGTATATTCTCCGCTGCCGCCGGTTGCTGCTGCATTAATGCTTACATCGCTGCCGATAAATGTCTCATCCTCGCTGAGAGTTGAGTCGTTTACAACAGGACCGATAGCAGTAACCTTCAGCAGCTTTTCTATTGTACATCCATCGCTGTCTTTGACAATGACCTTGATATCATAATCTCCGACCTTGCCTAACTTAAGAGTCTGGCTGGTATCGGAAACAAATCCGTCTGATATCTTATTCCAGGAATTCTTTGTACTCAGCTTGTAGAAGTATGCATAAGTGTAATCAGGAGAGCCTCCCTTGGCGCTGCCTGTGATAGTTACCTTGCTGCCTGCAGGAACAGCTTCGTTATCAACAGAAGAGGTGTTTTCCAGCTCGGCAGGAATTACGTCGGCAACATATATGCAGTTAAAGTACCAATCCTCGCCGCCGTTATAATTCGGGCGGAAGTAGATGTCGTAGGTTCCGTCAGCACTGACAATATAGCTGTTGTCAAAGCCCTCGGGATACCATACCGGCTCAAAGCCCTGAATGCTGCCGTTGGTCTCTACTACCTTGAACTCATCATCCTTATGCAGATCAACGCCGGACAAATAATATTCGCCCTCGGCTTCTGTATTCTTTGCCAAAATGTATGCAGCATCAGTCTGCCAGTCTGTAAAGCTGCCCACAACATAGAAGGTGGATTCTCCGGGGACAGGCTCTTCTTTCGGTACAGAAGTGAACTGAGCTGTATATACTGCGTCTCCTGTAACCTCTGCGATCTCCGGATCCCAGCCGGAAAACTCATATGTATATTCGTCGTCCTCGGGTTTTGTGGGTGTATCGCCGTTATATTCGGGAATTGCGCCCTCTTCTGCATTTTCGTCCTTTTCAAGCTCTGTGCCGTCCCAGTTTTTCCAGATTACGGTGTAGGTTGTGGTGGGTGCGATATATTCGTAAAAGCCTACATCATAGTGACCTGATTCATCCATGGTATCGAGGCAGTAGATACCACCGCCTCCGGCAACCGCTTCGTTGACGTTTATATCAACAGTGATACCGCCGGTACCGTTAAAGAGCACATAGTCATAATCGTTGGTATCAATAGTTATGCTGTATACGCCCTCGCCGAAATCGTTTTTGCCCACATAGTCAGCAGCTACGCCGGGCCAGCCAGCGTACTCATCGCCGCCCTCTTTCCATATGTAAGCGTTGACAGATCCCCAGTACATATTGTTTGTGAAGTACAGCGTGACAGTTTCGCTGGTCTCTACCTCGGAGATCTCTTTTACGGAAAATGTCGCAGTATAGACCGCATCGCCTGTTACCGCAGTGACCTCGGGATCCCAGCCTGCAAACTCATAAGCAGTATCTCCATCAGCGGGCTTTGTGGGAGCTGCGCCATCGTAGGTCGGGATTGCGCCCTCTTCTACATTTTCGTCCTTTTCAAGCTCTGTGCCGTCCCAGTTATTCCAGGTAATGGTGTAGGTCTCCGGCTTAGGAGTTGCGCTTGCAACATATATGCAGTTAAAGTACCAATCCTCGCCGCCGTCATAATTCGGGCGGAAGTAGATGTCGTAGGTTCCGTCAGCACTGACAATATAGCTGTTGTCAAAGCCCTCGGGATACCATACCGGCTCAAAGCCCTGAATGCTGCCGTTGGTCTCTACTACCTTGAACTCATCATCCTTATGCAGATCAACGCCGGACAAATAATATTCGCCCTCGGCTTCTGTATTCTTTGCCAAAATGTATGCAGCATCAGTCTGCCAGTCTGTAAAGCTGCCCACAACATAGAAGGTGGATTCTCCGGTGACGAACGCATTCGCCGTAGTCGGAATGATAGTGAATACGCTGAGTATCATCATAAGTGATAAAATGATACTCAAAGGTTTTCTTATCTTTTTTGTCATTGAATTTACCCCCGATCTGTAATTTGATAAGAGCTTAATGAATAATAGCAGCAAAGCTTTTAACAATGCCGTATCCGGGTCTGCCCGTTGACCGCGTAACCTGCACAGCAGGAGACCGGACACTGACCTCCGGGGCCAGACGGATAGGACAACAGTTATCAAGCTGCTTACTGTAGATACTATTATTATCTTATTTTTTAATACAATTATCAAGTGCAGATCCCTGACGCCTTGTGTTTTTCTATAAATTACACAATATATATATACCGTTTTTGTATATAACGATGATTAAGATATTGATAATACATTTACCTTACAGAAGCGAAAAAGTGTATAAGATATGTTACAAGCTTACTGAGAAGTATTATCCTTATGCAAAAACTTTTCAGTTTTACATTTGTACTTCTTATTTCTGTTTATGAAATTATAAAACCAGCCCTGGCATAGAGTGCTCGGGCTGGTTCTGATAATAGTTTTTTACTGTATTGCTTTTCCTGTTTCGTAGGCTTCTTTCAGCTTTTCGCTGCCCTCGATAGCCTTTGGCTCTGTAAAGCCGCCAGCAAATACCTTTCCGGCAAAGCGGGCTTTTTCAAAGCAGTCTATCCAGCCCTGTACGCCCTTTACTGCACCTTCATCCGTATAGTCCTCGTCCTCTGCGGCAACGGAGAGCAGATAGACATCCCTGAACTGATAATCACGGGGGAAAAGAGAATTGGCACGGTCGATCATCGTTTTCATCTGGCCGCACATTTCGTAATAATAGATCGGCGTCGCCCAGACAACGACCTGCGCATCAAGAAGCTTTTCCGTGATCTCGTTAGCATCGTCCTTTATCACGCAGTGTCCCAGCTTCTGACAGGCAAAACAACCCCTGCAAAAGCCGATTGTCTTATCTCTGAGGGAAACGATCTCCACCTCATTGCCTGATGCCCTTGCTCCGTCAGCAAAGGCATTGGCGAGTATTTCCGAGTTGCTGCCGGGTCGTATGCTTGTGCTGATTATCAATACTTTTTTAGCCATAGCAAACTCTCCTTATTTCAGATATTCATTGAAAAATGCTTCCAGCTTATCGAAGGGGATCGCATCCTTGCCGCCGCCGTCATACAGGTCTGTATGAACTGCATCAGGGATGATATGCAGCTCTTTATTCCCTGTATATTTGCTGTCATTGATCATATTGGCATATGCGTCCCTGCTGAAATAGCAGGAATGAGCCTTTTCGCCGTGTATCAGTAAAACGGCGCTGCGTATCTCGTTTGAATATTGCAGGATGGGCTGATTCATAAATGACTCGCAGCCGATAACATTCCAGCCGCGGTTGGAATTCAGCGATCTCTTATGATACCCGCGGTCTGTTTTATAGTAGTCGTAATAGTCCTTTACAAAGAACGGAGCATCTTCGGGCAGTGGATCGACCACACCGCCGCCGGGCTTGTATTCGCCTGCTTTATAATCAGCAATTCTCTGGGCGCAGAGAGCCGCTTTTTTCTCATAGCGCTTTTCCTCGCTGTCCTCGGAATCAAAATAGCCGTTTGCATTAACTCTTGTCATATCGTACATGGTGGATGCGACTGTGGCTTTGATGCGTGTATCGAGAGCCGCAGTATTGATCGCCATTCCGCCCCAGCCGCAGATGCCGATAATGCCTATCCTGTCCGGATCGACAAGCTCATTGACAGAAAGGAAATCCACCGCTGCCATAAAATCCTCGGTATTGATATCGGGAGATGCCATATATCTGGGCTGACCGCCGCTTTCACCTGTGAAGGACGGGTCAAAGGCTATGGTCAGAAAGCCGCGCTCCGCCATTGTCTGAGCATACAATCCTGAGCACTGCTCCTTGACTGCGCCGAAGGGTCCCGATACTGCTATTGCCGGCAGCTTTCCCTCTGCATTTTCCGGAACATACATATCCGCCGCAAGGGTTATACCGTAACGGTTGATGAAGGTCACCTTGCTGTGGCTGACCTTTTCGCTTTTCGGGAAGGTTTTGTCCCATTCCTGTGTTAATCTGAGTTCCGCTGTTTTCATTCTTATTTGCTCCTTTCGCATTATATTGAAAGCGTTATTGTAACATCGCCATATGACAGAAGCTCTGTCAATTCCTGCGGTGTTTTATCCGTGATGTGTCCGAGCCTTGTGTATGCCCATGAATTTGAACCATAGAATACAACCATCTGATTGCCTGAATACAGGACAATATCTCCCGACGAAGTAGTTGTCTGAACATCATTTCGGGGCAGGTCTGCACCGATATCACCTACCTGTTCAAAGCCGCCGTACATGGACATTGATATCGTCAGGGTCTGATCTTTGCACAATCCTTTCAGCGCATTGACTGATTCACTGTCCTCCCATTCTACAGAAACGGGAGTGCTGCCGATGGTCATTTTCAATATTTCTTCCTCCTTCTCTTCGGACGCTCTATTATTCTCTGCCGAGGTCTGAGGCTTTTGTTCATCAGTTGATTCTTCCCCTGATGGTATAGTGGATTCTAAGACAGACGAACCATCCGGATTTGTATTTGATGATGTTTCTGGCTGTACTGTGCTTTCTGCTTTGTTCTGAACATTGCCGCAGGCGGTCAGAGTTATGCTCAATAACAGAACGACCACTAATGCAACTAATTTTTTCATAGAAAAACCTCCAAGCAGATTGTTTTCCCTCTCTTTTAATGCTATAATCATTATAGCACCTGAACTTGACTTTAGGTCAAGGATTATTTTTTAAAAAAAGGAGATTTTTTATGTATACCATAGGCCAAGTCTCGGAAATGTTTTCTCTGCCGGTTTCAACCCTTCGCTACTACGACAAGGAAGGGCTTTTTCCGGGAATGGAAAGACAATCGGGGATAAGAAAATTCAGCGAGCGTGAGCTTGAAGCTTTGAGAGTAATTGAATGTCTGAAAAGATCGGGGCTGGAAATAAAAGAGATCAAGCAGTTTATGGAGTGGTGTGTCGAGGGTGCATCCACCTATCCCGAACGCAAAAAGCTGTTTGAAGCAAGGCGCAAGGCAGTAGAGGAGGAAATGCTGCGCCTTCAGAAAACACTTGATATGCTCCGATTCAAATGCTGGTACTATGATACCGCAATGCAGGACGGCAGCGAGGACAGGCTCAGCGAAATGATACCGGACGATCTGCCGCCTGAGATAAAGAAGCTCTATGACAATGCTCATTCCTGAGTTTACTGCCGGAATAAACCAAGATAAACTGTTAATAGTGCCCCAAAGATTATATTAACCTGTTGGTGATAACGCTGTTTTTTAAAAAAATATGATAAATATTCTGTTTTGTTTCACTTTTGTATCGCTTTTGCATCCGTTTATATGTTATCATTAAGGCAACACCGCACAGAGATTGCCTTAATTCCCTGCAGGTCATTATTTCCTTGTGTGACAGTGACCCGGGAAAGGTGAAGCCTGCCCTGTCTCATTTTTCAGGGTATCTGAGAGGCAATCTGGAATCTATTACCAGTAACGATATGATACCTTTTACCAAAGAGCTTGAACACACCAGGGAGTATCTTGCGCTGGAAGAATACGGCGAGGGCAAAAAATTTGAGGTGGATTACGATCTTCAGGTAACGGATTTTATGCTGCCCCCTCTTGTACTTCAGCCAGTTGTGGAAAACGCAGTACAGTACGGTATCGGTACACGCCGGGACGGCGGACATATTTTTATAGAAAGCAGTGACACACCATTCATGACATTGCTGCGGGTCAGAGACGACGGAACAGGGAAAAGCTCCATTACCGGGAAGCAAAAGAAACGACAAAGTGTGGGAATAGAAAATGTACGTTCAAGGCTCAGGGCGCTCTGCGGCGGCGACATGATATTTGAAAGCAGCAAGTCAGGAACAAATGTGACAATTACAATACCAAAATCCTGAATTTTCCACACAGATAACAGACGAAGAGCTGTTATTATAAAACCGGACATTGTCAAAATGCACCAAGGCCATTCTTCGGTCTTGGTGCATTTGCTGATTTTTAGGGAGGTTTATCAAAACAGTCCGGTTTTGTTTCGCTTTTGCATCACCTTGGCTGCTATGATTTATCATAGTGACTTGTCGGAAGGGTGAGAATTATCAGGATACTTATTATAGATACCGATAAAGCTGCACAGAAAAAGCTTTCAAGGCTTGTTTCAGGACTTTTAACCGGCGCAGAGATCATTATGTTTCCGGATGCAAAGGAGTTTTCTGCACTTGGCACCAAAACGGGCTGGGATATAGCATTCCTTGAAACAGAGATAGGGTAATATTCGGGAATTGCTCTTGCACTGGAGATCAGGAAATATTCCCCCTGCTGCAATATCATATTTGTGACCTCGTTTCCGCAGCACAGCCTGGAAGCTTTCAGGGCAAGGCCAAGCGGTTTTGTCGTCAAGCCTTTTGATGAAAACGACATAAGACGGGAGCTTGAAGATCTGCGCCATCCCATCGGCAGCGCTGCGCTTCTGCAGGATAATCTGCGGGTGGTGACCTTCGGCAGCTTTGCAGTATATACGGGCAGCGGAAAGCCGATGAAGTTTTCCAGAACACTGTCAAAGGAGATCTTTGCGTATCTTATCGACCAGTGTGGTTATCCGAAGGCTGGTATAAAAATGCTTACGGCCCTATGATCGCATATATGAAGGATTCCGGAACTCCCGTTGCCGTTTATCCGAAGGCCTTCAGAGGCTACTGGTACAGGGATAACAGCGGTAAAAAGATTTCCGTCAGCAAAAAGACAGCAAAGCTTCTGGATGAGAATGCTATAGTCTTTTATCGTCCGTTGCCTCTGAGGTCTCTGGGAATAAAGGACATTCTGATCTATATGAAGCAGTGCCTGGACAAATATGATTTTGCGATTCTTATGGGGATGATTCTTGCAGGCACGCTGTTGGGTATGCTGATACCCAGGCTGACAATGCTTGCGATCGGTTTTGTGCTTGATAACGGGAATGTTCCTGTCCTTTTTGGTACAGCTTTATTTATTCTTTGTGTGTCGGTTTCGTCGCAGATAATCAGGACGTGCAGTCAGCTTGCGGCCGAACGGATTCCGTATATGTACAGCCACAGGGATAAGTTCATTCCGGAAAATGTAACTGTTACCGAAGATGATCTTTATGCCTATACTTATGGTACACCCAGCGCAGCATGGGCAGGAACAGAGAACGAGAATGCCGATAAGCTTGCTGCCTGTAATTATGTACATAATTACTATACCAGTTCTGACTATACAATAATGATTGCCTTTCCTGAGTGGGGCTTCGGCAAGTATGGCGTAAATAATCTTATCAATCTGGATAAAAATCAGAAAACAAACAAGGATGATCCTGAAAAAAAGGCGCAGATGCTTAAATTACTCAATGAGTTGGCCCCGGAAACCTATAAGCAGTACACGGATGAGCCTTCAAAATCAAAAGATCCTGATACATTTGCAGTATACCGTTTCAAGGATGACGGCTCATTCCAGACAGAGCCGGATCCTGAGAATCCTACCGGGCTGCCGGAAACCCTGGAGGGCTTTACCAAGGACAGACTCGACCGTATCCGCTTGCTGAGTGACGGGCGTGATTCCTATTCGGATAACTATCAGGAGGCGGTAATGCTCCTGGCAGAATATCTGAAGGGCGATTATTCCTCCCGCCCCGGAGATCTTATCACAAATTTCATCGGCGAGCCTGATCTGAAGCTGACCTGTGTAATGGTTGCATTATGGTACCTTGTTGACAGATATATGAATATCAATCACTGACATCGTCGGAGTCCTCATCCGATGAGACCAGTGACAAATCGGAAAAAAAGGAGAAAAGCAAAATAGAATTGCCAATGATCCCGCTGGAATAAAAGTTTACCGCACAAAGACTGTTTTGATAATAAACGTAAGGACAGGCCTTCGTTTGTATTCAGTCTTTGTGCGGTATTTTTGTTTTGTTTCAGACACAGGGGGATTTTCTTTCAGGGAAAATATTATAATCTGAGTTTTTATTATGCCCGGACTTATTATGCATTGTCAGAAATCTGCACAAGCATTGTATTCATTCCCAGGGTCCTTGAATACGATACTTTATCTGCTATGGAATGAATCATTCTGAGGTTTGTGAATTCCCCGCAGTTATCATCTACAGTTATGGAATCGAAGGTATCCCCGTTGTCCCTGACGGAAATAATGATGCCGTTGTCGGTTATATGACAGATAAGGTCGATCTGGGGCTGTTTTTTATCCTTGTTAAAGAAGCGTATGTTTTCAACTATCTCTTCGGCCAAAAGCCCGGCAAGCGTTGCCCTTCCGCTTTCTACCTTATGTTCAGTACAAAAATCTGTCAGTTCCTTTGAGACGGCGCTTGCCTGTGCTTTGTCCGGAAAAAGGCTTACATCGAAAACCGCATTCACAGCTTTTTGCCGTTCATGGAGAAGAATACCGGTGTACTTGTTTTTCCTGACGCGGCTGATGATAAAACAAACAAGCAGAGCTGTCACAGCGGTCAGCATTTCGGAGATCATAAATGACCACCATATGCCTGTGACCCCGGACACGAGAGAAAGTCCGTAAGCAAGGGGAACAATAATAACGATACCGCGAAGAAATGCGACCATAAGAGACAGTGCCCGGTGCCTGCTTGCCTGGAGGTAATTCATAATAATATTGCAAAGTCCCATAAAGACAAAGCAAAGCGAGAATATCCTCACAGCGGCAGTACCCATTTCCACACGTTCGGGCGAGGTCACTGAAAAGAGCATCAGAAGCATCTGCGGAAAGGCTGTAACGGCGGCTGTTATCAAAAGACAAGAGGTGCATACAAAGAGGAGAGTCTTTTTAAGGACAATATCTGTTCCTTTGTGATCCTGTTCTCCGTAGAGCAGGCTGATTATGGGAGTCATGGTATCCGCGCCGCCGGAAATGAACATTGATATGAAGGTCACTGTGAAGTTGCAGACTGAGAAAACTGCAATAGCGTCAGCACCGCCTGTTGCCACAACAATACGATTGAGAAGTATAGCTTTAACAAAGAGCAGAACTGTACTGAGGACAGAGGAGATGCCGCTTGAACAGAGCTCCCCGAGGTATCTGAGATCGTCCTTGCATAGCCTCACGAACCTGAGTGTGCGTTTTTTATAAAATATTAGATAATACAGCTCTATGAGAAATCCCACACCATATCCGGTAACAGTAGCGAGAGCTGCGCCTGAGGTATCCATTCCGAATACCCCGATGTATACAAAATCCATCAGAAGGTTGACGGTGTTTGAAGCAAGGAGGATATTTGCAGACAGCTTCGGCAGACCGTCAACGCGGATTACAAATGTCAGATATGGTACTATCACCATGAGTGGAGTTCCGATAATGGTTACCAGCGAATAATTCCTGACAAGCCCTGTCAACTGCGGCTCGGTACAGAGAGCGGAGGTGACAGGGTCGATAAGCAGCACTCCGGCAACCGTTACAACTACCGATACAACAAGCGAACCAATAAGGGAAAGGGAAAACAGGGCATTTGCCTTTTTTGTATTGCGCTGTCCCTTTGCAATTGAAATGCTGATCGCGCCGCCGATACCAAAGAGAAAGAACAGCGCCTGCATAAACAGTATTACCGGATCTGCAAGATTTACCGCCGAGAAAGCATCGTCGCTGATAAGCTTTGATACGATAATACCGTCAATAAAGGTTGCTAACAAAACAGACATCGAACTGATTATCGCAGGGAAAAGATATTCATTGAATTTTCTGCTCAGCAGAGTGCCTGTACGGGTAAGGGCCATCAGAGTCCCTCCTTTATGTCAAAGAAACGCAGCCCGTCAAGTGCCTGAAGGAAGCTGTTCATATAGCTGCGAGGCGTCATTGACCACCTGAAGCCGAGACGATAAAGAACCTGTGTGGTGTAATTGTTATCTGTTTTTATCATCTCTACTGATCTTGAGCTGTCCTTGTTTTCATAAGCGAGTAGTGTTGTGAGTAGGGCGGCCTTTTCGGGGTCGTTCTCCGCAGCGCTGAGCATTGCAGCAAACTCATCATCCTCAACAAGTCTGACAGGAAGCCCGTTTTCCTGCATCTGCATTATAATATCGCCCAGGGGAACAACATGGTTATTTAACGGATGGAAAATACAGCACTTGTCAGGTGTTGTGCAGAGGCGTACTATTGCTTCTGCTGTGTCGTCGATGGGGGCGAGCCTTACAGGGAATTCCATCATACTGTAGGGGAATGCTCCTATTGCAACGTAAGCACGCAACCTGCCCATAAATCCGTTTGTATCGAAGTTTATCTGGAACTCGCCGTCACTACTTCTCGGCGCCAGGGTCCCGACACGCATTATCTTGACCTTCAGACCTTCGTTCATTGCTTCCAGTGCATAACGTTCTGCAATGAATTTGCTGTATACATACTGATTGTCTATTGTCTGACCAAAGTAGAGCGTCTGTTCGTTAAAAATGCTGTCTGCAGGCGGATAATTGTTTACTCTGTCGCCGGCAACACTGCCTGTTGACACCTGTACCAGCATACTTCCGTGTGCCTTACAGAATCCGATAAGCTTCTTTACTCCCTCAGCATTTACCTCCATAAGATCGTTGGTTTCAGAAAAGTGTTTTACAAGGGCTGCACAATTTATGACAGTATCTATTCTTTCATTTTCCAGCTCAGCAAACCAATCCGTTGATGTCACGCTGCCCTCAATAACAGTGATCCTGTTTTTGAAACAGGAGCTGTAGGTGCTCTCGAAATAATAGAATAACTGAGTAACCAGTCGCTGCCTGGCGGAATGGGATTTTGAACCCCGCAGCAGGCAGTAAATGTGTCCGCTGTAATTATCAAGTAAATATCTGAGGATATGTATTCCAAGGAAGCCGGTAGCACCTGTGAGGAGTATATTTCCGAGACGGTTTTTGTTTTCCTTCAGTGAATCAAGAGTATTCTCCGCAACCAGGGCATCAATGGATTTATAGTCATAATCGGCAAGCCCGTCTGAGAATGTATCCTTTCCGCTGACCTTTGCGGCAAGTGCCCGGGGTGTTTTAAGAGTGAAGATGTCACCATAGGAGACCTCAAAGCCGGCATCGTTAGCCTCCACAAGCACGCTTGTTACTGTCAGCGAGGTACCTCCGAGATCGAAAAAGCTGCTGTCCACACTTACCTTGTCCAGCTTCAGGATGTGGGCAAAGATATCGCAGAAAATGGATTCCTCTCTTGTGGAGGGGGCAGTGTAGGTATCGGCGGAATTCAGCTCAGGCTGAGGCAGTGCGCGGATATCCGTCTTGCCGTTCGGGGTCTGGGGCATAGCGTCAAGGCGCATTATTGCAGCAGGAACCATATATGCGGTCAGCCGTCTGGAGATGAAATCCCGCAGAAGCTCTTCGCTGACGGAGCTGTCAGCGCTGTAATATGCACAAAGGTTGTCCATACCGTTTATAGGTCGTATGAGAGCCACAGCCTGACGAACGCCCTCACAGGAGAGCATAGCGCGCTCTATTTCTCCCAGTTCTATACGCAGACCTCTCAGCTTGACCTGATTGTCAGTCCTGCCCAGTATAACAACATCGCCGTCATCTGTGAAGCGGGCATAATCACCTGAACGATAGAATCGTTCACCCTTGAATGTGATGAAGCTTCTTGCAGTCAGCTCCGGATTATTGCTGTAGCCGTCTCCGACGCCTGCGCCGCCGATATAAAGCTCGCCGACAACGCCCGCGGGAAGGATATTTTCATCTGCGTCAACAATATATTCAACAGCATTGAGCAAGGGTCTTCCTGCCGAGACCGCAGAAGCATTCGTAAGCTCTTTGGAATTGCAGGAAACAGTTGTTTCTGTGGGACCATAGGTGTTGAATATACGGGCTTTTGTTGTTTTCTTCAGATTTTCAAGCAGCTTGGGAGAATATTTCTCGCCGCCGCACATAATAACCCTGCACCTGGAAAGCGCCTCACGGAAACGGCTGAGCATCATATACTGCTCCATACGTGAACAGGTGGCATTTATAGCATCTCCGCCGGTACGTTCCATCAGGTCGCAGAGAAGGAGGGGATCCTTGGTTTCGTCCTCGTTTGCAAGCACCAGAGTGACGCCGTTGCAAAGGGAACCGGCGGTCTCCTTCAGGGACATATCAAACGATACTGTAGTGACTGACACAAAGGCGTGTGCATCAGTGTAAATGGCATTGATATTTACGTTTGCCGGGTGGGGCGTCAGGTAGTTCGCGATATTTTTGTGAGGAATGATAACTCCCTTTGGTCTGCCTGTTGACCCGGAGGTGTAGATCATATAAGCTGTATCCGTTGGCTCCATCTTCACATCGGGGGACGTATCATTTTCGCAAAGCAGCAGCTCCTCAACATTGACTTCGTTTTCAAAGCCCCGGGGTCTGTCGGTAATGATATATTTTGCTCCACTGTTCTCTATGATATACTGTATCCTGTCATCAGGATATTCCGGGTCACAGGGAATGTAAGCCGAGCCTGTTTTGAGTATGCCGTAGATGGAAATTATCTGACGGCTTGTCCGGGGCAGAAGCATTGCTATCCTGTCGCCTCTGGATACACCTTTTGCAATAAGTGCATTTGCAAGTCGGTTTGCAAGGCGATCAAGTTCATCAAAGGTATATGTATGATCGCAGGCGATAAGGGCTGTTTTATCGGGATTCTTTTTTACCTGAGCTTCAAAAAGCCTGTGATAGAATTGTATCGGTATTTCCGCCTTCTCTCCAGCAGAGAAAGCTTCCAGACGCTTTTTGTCCCTGTCAGTCAGCATACTGACCTTACAGATTTTTTGCTCTGCATCCGCAATAACTGACTTTGCGCCCTCGGCAATAGAGTCTGAGATTATCTGTGCAAGCTTCGGACTGTAAAGAGCAGTGTTATACTGAACATTGACGGCAATTCCCTTGTCGCCGCCTTCCTCTATATGTATATTCAGATGGAATTTCGGCAGCAGCTCAGCTATAGATGAATCTGTCACAGGTTCGCCCTCAAGGGTCACCTTTTCGTCAATACCCAACTGGCAGGCGTAGTTGATCTTCGGGGTATAGCTGTATTTGTCCAGAAGCTTTATGAAGGGATATGCACTGTTGGCCTGCGCCTCGCGCATATCTGAAGCGGCATCTCTGACGAATTGCAGTGCGGTGCGCTCTGTATCTATCTTTGCATAGATGGGAAGGGTCTTGACGAACATTCCGAAGGAGTCAATAAACCTGACATTTTCCCTTCCTCCTGAGATCATTGACATATAGACCTTCCTGTCGGCAGTGCAGCGGCTGACCGTATATTCTGTCGCTGCAAGGAAAAGTGCAGCCGGAGTGAGTTTATTTTTGCGGCAGAATTCTTCTACTGCCTTTGCATCAACATAGGCAAAGGCTTCGCCCAGTTCTCCGTCCTCCTCGTTTCCGCTGAGATCGGCGGAGATATCGGAAGCGTTTTCATAGTCTTTAAACAGGCTCTGATAATAAGCCGCAGCAGACTTGCCCTTCTCGCTGTTTTCAAGCTCAGCCTGTTCAGCAATGTATTCATAATATGTCACGTCACGACCGGGCTCAGTACCGTTTGTGTAAATATCAGCAAGCCGCTTTATGAATGCAGACAATGAAAGACCGTCAAAAACAATGTGATGAGCGTCAGCTAAAAGAATCACATCGGACTCTGTTTTGATGATTTCCGCTCTGAACAGGGGACCATGTGCAAGATTGAAAGGACGCACAAAAGCCGCCTCTTCATCATGTAGTCTTTCTTCCTTTATATTGAGTACGGGAATATCGGGCTTCGGATTGTCGGTCTGCTTCTGGACAAGTTCCTTGCCCTCAAGAACTATGCAGGAGGTCAGCACCGGATTGGTCTCAATAAGCTTTTCCAGTGCAGCTTTTAGTTTCGTGGTGTCCGTTCTGCGGGAGAGGGTATATTTTACCGGAATATTGTATATGAGTGCTTCGGGACGCTTGACGCTGTCATAGTATACGCCCAGCTGTTCTGCACAAAGGGGCACATTGTCTGTGCTGACCGGTGAACTCTCGCTTTCTTTGCTCTGTTTTCCCGAAAGCAGATTTTCGATTATCATATTTTCAACCTTGAGTAAGGAGCACTCCTCATCCATCAGCTCGGCAACCTTTGCTTTAAGTCCGAAGGCTTCATAGAGCTTTGCGGAGAACATTATTGTTGTGAGGGAGGTTAGCCCTGAGGATACAAGGCTCTCTGAAATATTACTGATCTCAAAGCCGGTTATCTCCCCGACCATAGCGCAAAGGCGTTTTTCAAGCTCATTCAGTTCCTTTGAGCCGGCGGTTTCTTCGGTCTTGACAGCAGGCTCCGGAAGCTTCCGTTTATCCACCTTACCGTTTGGTGTTATGGGTATTTTCTCTATCTGCATTGTGACAGAGGGTACCATATACTTCGGAAGCTCGTCCGCTATAAAGTCGTTGAGCGCAGGAATATCTACAGCACTGTCAGAAACAATGTATGCGACAATTGCCTTTCCGCCGGTGGGAAGGTCCTTTGCGATAACACAGGCATCGCTTATACATTCATAAGTGCGGATGCGGCGTTCTATTTCTGTAAGCTCGATGCGGAAGCCACGTATCTTGACCTGCTCGTCGCGTCTGCCTACAAACTGCAGATTTCCGTCGGACAGGTAGCGGCACACATCACCTGTGAGATACATCCGTTCGTAGCCCTCGATATCGAAAAACGGATTTCTTATGAATTTCTCATCCGTCAGATCGGGGCGGTTGAGATATCCCCGCGTGACGGGATAGCCCGATATCACAAGCTCTCCGACAGCGCCTGGAGGCAGCAGACGGTTCTGCTTGTCTATAATATAGATATCACAGTTTCCGAAGGATTTGCCGATAGGTACGCTGACATAATGCCTGTCTATTTCATAGTCGGTTACCATGATCGTACATTCTGTCGGGCCGTAGGTGTTATGCAGCGGGAAGCGGGGCGGCTCCGGAGGAACCAGTTTTTCTCCGCCTACAGTAAATGCCTTCATTGAAGGACAGTCGGGATAAGCAGTGATAAACTGTCTGCCCAGCTGAGTGGTGCAGTCCATCATTGTTATCTGGTTTTCCGTAACAAATTCATGCAGACCAACAAGGTCAAGACGCATTTCCTCCGGTACGATATATACGGTTGCGCCTGATGTCAGCGCCGGATAGAAATCCTGCATTGATGCATCAAATCCGAATGCGCCGTAAGCAGAAAAACGGTCCTCGGAGGTTGTTCCGTATACATTATGAAAAGCAAGGCAGTAATTCACGAGATTTCTGTGCTCAAGCATACAGCCCTTGGGCTTGCCGGTGGAGCCGGAGGTGTAGATCAGCGCGAAGAGAGAATCTGCTTCCGGCGGGGTGAGAACTGTGTTGTTGTCCTCCGGCAGATCGAATATTGTATTTGCGGAAATAATCTTTCCCTTGTAGCCTTCAATGATCGGTGCAAGGTCGTCATCAGCAATAACCACCGGCGCACCTGAATCTTCAAGCATATACAGCAGTCTTTCTGGGGGATAGTTGCTGTCAAGGGGCTGACAGCCGCCTCCGGCCTTTAATACTGCAAATGTGCAGACTGGGAAGAGCTCGCATCTTTTTACCATAATTCCGACGGGTACCTCACGGGTAATGCCCTCTGAAGCAAGAAGCCTTGCAAGTCTCTCTGAATAATCATCAAGCTGTGAATAGGTAAGAGTCTTGTCTCTGAAAACTATTGCAGTCTTATCGGGGTGCAGCCTGACCTGTTCTCTGAAAAGACCGACCACAGTAAGAGAACGGTCAAATTCCACCGCATTGTCGTTTGCGCGGCGATAGAAGGATTCTTCACGATCTGTGCAAAATGTGATATCACAGAGTTTTTCACATTCAAGCAAGCCCTTTATGATATTTATATAGAGATGTATAAAATTTTCAATGGTTTCGTCCAGATACAGATCTGCACGGTACTCAAAGGAAAGTGTATAGTCGTCCGGACGTTTCAGTACATCAAGGGAGAGCTTTGACATAGCGTCTCCGGTTTTATGTGCCCGGAAGGGTATGAATGATGATCCGAAATCAACACCGTTGAGCATTTCTCCCTGATATACAAAGAGGATATCGGAGCTGACCTCATATTCATTTGCAAGAGTAACGATGCTGACCTGATCGTGGCTGAGACAGCCGAAAAGAAGTTCCTGTACACGAGAGAGATATTTTCCGGTTTCTTCATTTTCATCAATGCTTACACACAGCGGAAGAGTCTTGACGAGCATTCCGTATGTATTGCTTACACCGGGGTTATGTCTGCCGTTTTCGACGGTACAGAATAATGCCTGTTCCTGGCCGCTCTGCTTGGCAAGGGAATAGGAAAATGCACCAAGGAACAGTGAATTTTCCGTTATTTTCAGTTTTTTGCAGATTCCTGCAATTTCGTTACAGGGCAGGTAGTCACTGAGACTGACTGTCATCTGTCTGCCGGCAGAAGAAGGCTTTTCCGGGATCTCGTCGGGAATTATATTTGAATCGACCTCGACCCCTGAAAGCATATTGTCGAAGAACTCACGGCATTCCCTGTAATGGCTGCCATGCTTAGCCTTCTGCTCATAATCACAGAGCATAAAGCCGCTGACATCCTCGCTGACAGGCATTTCACCTGAATAAATGCGTACAAGATTTTTCGTAAAAAGAGATATGGAGGTGCCGTCGGTGATGAGATGGTGAACGTCGCTGAAGTAATAAATTCCAGCCGGCGTATTGAACAGCTTAAAGCGGAAAAGGGGGCCGTTTTCAAGGTCGAAGGGTCTGACAAACTGCCGGGAAAGCACCTCGGGATCGGTTTCCTGCGTT
Organism: uncultured Clostridia bacterium; assembly: GCA_947169745.1. GTDB lineage: Bacteria > Bacillota > Clostridia > Oscillospirales > Acutalibacteraceae > UBA1213. The sequence continues at coordinate 4,086 of CAMVQZ010000010.1, read as the reverse complement.
TTCTCAAAGGACACCTCCACAGGCATATCCTTTACCGGCAATACGCTCGGTACACCGTCAACTGCTTTTACACAGACCTTCATAAAAGGATACAGCTCTGCCGTCTTTTTTACAGCATCAGCAAGACGGTCTGCATCAATATTCATATCAACCGGGAAAAACATCGAAGCCGGGTTGTTATATTCAAGACTCTGCGGATCCTGAATGCCTGCAAGATAAATGCCGAGCTGAGCGTCGGTCATCGGATAGGCAGTTTTTTCTTCAAACTCAAAGGAGATATCCCCTCCGTTACCGGATGCCTTTGCTATCTCCCGGGGTGTGCGAAGAGAAAATATCTGTGCAGAGGACAGCCTGAGCTCCGATAATCTTTCCTGCAGCATAACGACCTTGATGGAATCGCCGCCCAGGGCAAAGAAATCGTCATTTATGCCAACCTTGTCAATGCCGAGTATACTTTCAAATGCCGCGCAGACAGCGCGTTCTTCATCTGTTTCAGGGGCAGCATACTCTGTGCGGAAGTCGGATGCATCAGGCTCTCTCAGCGCCTGACGGTCAAGCTTGCCGTTTGGTGTCAGGGGAAACTCATCTATCTGTACAAGGAAGCGGGGCACCATATATGAGGGGAGCTTGCCCAGCAGAGCGCGCCTCAGATCCGAATCAGAAAGAGTTTTTTCTGCTGTAAAATAGCCGCACAGATAGGTCTGTCCGTCGCTGTCTGTAAATGCCTTGACAGCGGCTGCAGCAACTCCGCTGATTTTACCCAGCTGCACCTCAACTTCTCCGATCTCCACACGCTGACCGTTGATCTTTACCATCCAGTCCTTGCGGTTCATATATATAATATTGCCGTCGTCTCCTCTGCGGACGATATCTCCTGTTCTCAGAAGCTTTTTGCAGCCGTCATTTTCAAAGAAGGGGTTAGAAATAAAGGTTCTGGCGCTTATCTCATCTGAATTCAGATAGCACCTGGCAAAGGCGCCGGCAAGGCACAACTCGCCTTCGTCAGCATTATTGCCGTTTTCGTCGAGAATATAGGCTGTTACGCCGCTTAATGGCTTTCCGATTGGGGTGTTGTCGTATTTCTTGTCAACGTCAAACATCAGCACAGCAGCAGCCGATTCCGTTTGACCGTAGCCGACAATAAGATGAAATTTGTCACTGAAAACACCGCTTACGCGTTCACCGCCTGAATGTACGATCTTCAGCGAATCCCCCTTTGGCTTGAAAACACGCAGTATCTTCGGGCTGATAAACGTCAGGTTGATCTGGTTTTTTTCTATAAAATCAGCAAGCAGGACAGGGTCGCGCATTACCTCTGTCGGGGTGATATATACAGTGCCGCCGCTGCACAGCGGTGTGAAAATAAACTGAGTGGACGCTACAAAGGTGAGGGGTGAGTTGACGGCAGTGCGGCAGTCCCGGGGAAGCTCCGAATATGCGGAAAAACGGTCAACTGACTGTTCGATGCTTTCAAAGGGAAGGAGAACCCCCTTGGGATTGCCGGTGGAGCCTGATGTATAGATGACAGCTGCAGCGTTATCCATATCTATCTGAGGAAGCTCGGACAGTATCCTTTCGTTTTCTATATCCTCAAGAAAGGCTTTGTCAATGATTAGCTCAGCCTTGCTGTCGCTGATAATATATGCGATCCTGTCCTTCGGGTATTCGACCGAAAGGGGTGAATATGCCGCACCTGCACGAAGTACGCCGATGATGGAGGCAATATAGATGCAGCTTCGCTCTGAAACTATGGGGTAGATCTTATTCCTCACAGCGCCGTGCCTTATCAGACGTGATGCGATCTTTGCACTAAGAGTTTCAAGTTCAGCATAGGTCATACTTTTTTCCTTGCATACAAGAGCGGTCTTTCGGGGATGTTCTGATGCAGCTTGCAGGAAACGTTCGATAAAGTTTTGCATTTTTAACACTCCTTTTCAATGATAAACAGTGTCTGCCTTTGCTGCAAAAGCTTCAGACTAACCGGGATGAAAATCGTAATACTGCCAGGGATCTCATCTGACTGGACAGAGCTTTGTTGCTTTCATTCATTTATCCGTTCTGCAATACGGTTTTTGAAAACGGTGAGCAAAAAAGCCTGATTATTGAGCAGACACAACATAATAATTTATATTATATCACGAAAACCAGACATAATCCACATATTTTCTCAATAATGTTTTGTAGACAAATTACCGAAAACGATACCGGAATTTTCCGTTATTAGCATAAAAATCTCCCGTATGTAAAAATCAGGCTGTTATACTAATATTTGAGTATAAGATTTCAAAATATATTTACTTATTATGGTTTATCTGATAAAATGAGGATGAATTCCTTTTGATACTTCCTGACGTGAGGTATTGGGAAAAATTTGTTTTGAAAGGAAATATAGCATATGAAAAAGAAAGTTATATCCCTTGTTCTCTCATCTGCTTTACTGGGGTCGGGCTTTACACTGTCGGCTTCTGCTGCCGACCCTGCAGCTTCTGATTCCACAGAAACCTTTTCAACTGAATATCTGTCATCTCCCTTTTATGAAAAGCTGACTGCGGCTCTTGATGACAGTAAGGACAAAACAACTATGGAAAAGGCTCTTGCGGCGGCTTTGTCCCAGGAGGGCTATCAGAATTACTCCTTCGTCGGGACAACCCCTGAAGAGGCAAGAAAGACCGGCTTTTTGTGGACGGGAAAAGAGCATATATACGATAAAGAGTATTCCGGGAATACCGAATACACCCGGTGGGCGCAGAGCTGTCTTATGGGGCGCAGCGAAGAAGCCCTTTATGCTGATATCGACTGGTGCGCTATCTTTTCCAGCTGGTGTATGTATCAGGCAGGGTATTACACAAAGGAACAGCTGAAAAAATATTACTATTCATACTACGCAGACCCTCGTCAGGAATATGATGCTGATTCCTGGATAACAGCATTCTGCCTCGATCAGGAAAATGTATGGTATACACCTGCGGCAGCCAGAAAGCTGGAAGCATACAGCTGGAACACCTATTATCATACAGAGACAGATCCTTTTGATATTCCCTATAAGCCGGGAGGACTGATATTCTTTTCATGGGACGGCTCCGGACAATACTTCAATCATGTGGGTATGGTAGTCAGCTACGACTCCGACGACCATATTCTTACATATATTAACGGCAACACCGAAGGCAGTGTCATAACAAGGACTATGGATCTTGATAAGGAAGAGGAGTTTCACGGTCATCCCCTCCTTGTAAACAGCAAACGTATTATGGCTTACGGCGAATACGACGAGATAAGACCTCTTGAGCAGAAGGAAATAACATCCGATACCACCGAGATAGTATGGGATAAGAATTCTGATTCCGGTTTCAAAATAAATACAGATTCCAGGTCTAAAATCGTATCCGTTTCCCTGGACGGTGAATACCTTGGCTCAAATATCGAGAGCAATATGATATTGAATAACGGCAGGGTATCTGTGGGAAAATCTGAGCTTATTAATACCCCTGTGGGTGCCCACGAGCTTATGTTTACCTTTGATGACGGTGTTCTGACACTGCCGTTTATCGTAGAGGAAACAAAGGATATCACTCCGGATCCGGCTTCTTTGACCTGGGACCGACAGTCGGGAGAGGATATCACTGTAGAGACAGATTCCGGATCGGATACTGTTGGAATACGCATCGGCGGAGCTTCTGTCGGTACAGAAGAGACAGAGGGGGTCACTCTTGAAAATGGAGTACTTACCCTTTCCGCTGAATTTGCAGCTTCTGTCCTTGCAGACGGCGAAAATACAGTAAGACTTGTCTTTTCTGACGGAGAGACGGAGATCAGTATCTTTGTCAAAAATGAAAAGGAAGAAAGCGAAAGCTCCGAGGAATCCAGCGAGCCGGAAAGCTCCGAGGAATCCAGCGAGCCGGAAAGCTCCGAGGAATCCAGTGAGCCGGAAAGCTCCGAGGAATCCAGTGAGCCGGAAAGCTCCGAGGAATCCAGTGAGCCGGAAAGCTCCGAGGAATCCAGCGAGCCGGAAAGCTCCGAGGAATCCAGTGAGCCGGAAAGCTCCGAGGAATCCAGTGAGCCGGAGAGCTCTGAGGAGGACGCCGG
>CAMVQZ010000009.1 GCA_947169745.1 uncultured Clostridia bacterium | reverse complement strand
AGAGGTGAACCCAGGTTCCCCCCTTTGGAAATCCCTCCTCCTTTTCTTTGAGCCGGAAAGTGCTGACCGCTGACGCAGGAACGTATGAACCTCTGCTTCGGTGAACGGAAACGGAGGAACATATGCAGCCTCTGTTTTCATATAAACCGACAGCTTACATATACGTTCTGCCCGGTTCATACAAGTTCGCCCTCAGCATACATTCTTTCCGGACGGAACAGCAGGGAGTTTAAGGAGGGGGATTTTCAAAGGGGGCAAACTCAAAGGGGGGCGCAGCCCTCCTTTGTGGGTCCCCCTTTGACCCCGTGCCGAAGGCACGCACCGCAGAGACTATCGCCTCAGAAAAAACAAACCAGATACAAACAGACTACCCCGACAACAATATAAAAAACATCTACCGCCGCGGCACGAAAGTGTGTTTACGCACGACCGAGCGAATGGAATGAGCGATAACGCGAACACGGGTGCAGCGTCGACGCTGCCGCGAGCACGCACTTGACAAAGGCGGGGTGGTGTGTGTATAATGTAAAATATAGGATAGTAAAGACTGTGATGGAAAAAAGATGTGTCTTGAACGCGCAAAGAGAGCTGGCGGCAGGTGTAAGTCAGCGGCAGGAGGCATATGTATAGCTCATTCCGGAGTCGGTTCCCTGATATGTAGGGGAGCACGCATGGCAGCGTTAAAGGCCGGAGCCTTGTCTGAGGTTCTTGAGGGACACGAATGTGTCTGAATCAGGGTGGTACCACGAGCTTAATGCCCGTCCCTTGTCAGAAATGACATGGGGCGATTTTTTTATTATGATCTTAAATAAGGAGGAAACAAATATGAAAAAGGGTTTTGAAAAGTATGTGCCTTTTGAGCAGATCAGACTTGAAAACAGAAAATGGCCTGATAACACTATAACCAAGGCACCTGTCTGGTGTTCTGTAGATCTTCGGGACGGAAACCAGGCATTGGTGGATCCGATGAATCTTGAACAGAAGCTGGAATTTTTCCATGCCCTTGTAGATATGGGCTTCAAGGAGATAGAGATCGGATTCCCGTCAGCGAGTGAAACAGAATATGAGATCTGCCGTGAACTCATAGACGGAGGACATATTCCGGATGACGTTACGATACAGGTCCTTGTCCAGGCGAGGGAACATCTCATAAGAAAAACCTTTGAGGCTGTAAAAGGAGCAAAGAACGTAATTATCCACTTCTATAATTCCACTTCAACGCTTCAGAGAAAAGTAGTATTCAAAAAAGATATGGATGGTATAATAGATATTGCCGTAGAGGGAGCAAAGCTGATAAAGGAGCTTATAGAGTCTTATGAAGGCGATACCAATTTCCGTCTGGAGTATTCACCGGAAAGCTTTTCGGGAACAGAGGTGGATAACTCTGTAAGGATATGCGAGGCGGTAATGGATGTACTGGAGCCTACAAAAGAGAATCCTATCATTCTTAACCTTCCCAATACGGTGGAGATGTGTACTCCGAATACCTATGCGGATCAGATAGAATATTTCATAACGCATATCAAAAACCGTGAGGCAGCAATAATCAGTCTCCATCCTCATAATGACAGGGGTACAGGCGTTGCCTGTGCGGAGCTGGCTCTCCTGGCAGGTGCTGACAGGATCGAGGGTACTCTTTTCGGTAACGGAGAGCGTACCGGTAATCTGGATATCGTAACCGTCGGACTGAATATGTATACCCAGGGCGTTGATCCCTGTCTGGATTTCAGCGATCTTCCCAGATACAGGGAAATATTTGAAAGATGCACTAAAATGAAAATAGGCGAACGCCAGCCATATGTGGGAGATCTGGTGTTTACCGCTTTCTCCGGCTCACATCAGGACGCTATCAAAAAGGGTCTGGATTATGTCAGGGAAACAGGAAGTGATAAGTGGGAGATCCCCTATCTTCCTATCGACCCGGCAGATGTGGGCAGACAGTATGAGCCGATAATCAGGATCAATTCTCAGTCCGGAAAGGGTGGAGCGGCTTTCATAATGCAGGAGACCTTCGGATATGAGCTTCCCAAGGCTATGCATCCGGAATTCGGCGCTCTTGTCAAGGCTGAATGTGATAAGCTGGGAAGAGAGCTTTCTGCTGATGAGCTGATGGAGGTATTCAACAAAAATTATATCAATAACGAGCAGAAGCTCTGGCTGGTAAAACACGTTATTACAAATGTGGGCACGGATGAGGCTACCTTCCGGGGCGTCCTCCATCTGGTAAAGGCAGATAAGGATGTGGAGGTCTACGGCGAGGGCAACGGTCCTATCGACGCCTTCTTCAATGCCCTCAAGTCTGTGGGAATAAACGGCTTTTCGTTTGTATCCTATAACGAACACGCGATCTCCCAGGGCTCGGATTCCAAGGCTATCTCATATATACGCCTCAAGGATCCTATGGGAAAGAGTATTTTCGGAGTGGGTATATCTCACGGCATATTCAAGGCCTCTGTCAGAGGCATACTCTGCGCTATAAACCGTTCCGGCGAGGAGCTGTATGTCAACGGAGAGCTTATCTGATAATATATCACAAATGTACTGTATGGCTTTTTTGGTCATACAGTATTTTTTGAATAAAAAAGCCTCCGATGGAAAAACTATTAACGGAGGTGCAGATAATGTATAAGATGAAAAAGGAAAGAGATAAGCGCAGATCGGTAAAGAAGAATATCGGCTTTTATATAGCTCTGGGTATTTGTCTGACAGCGGTCGCAGGTGCGGCGTGGTCTACTTACGGCAGTGTGGAGGATTATATCAATATTTCAGAGAGTCAGCAGGAGGAGTCTGAAGGGCTCGAAGCCGACAGAGAGGTAAGCGGCGAAAAATATGAGTCTCAGGAGCCTGAGGAAAGCAGCAAGGCGGAAAGCAGCGAGGAGAGCAAAGATCCTGTTCCGGAAATATCAAAGGAAGAACTACCGGAGATCACCTGCAGCAAGCCGGTGGAAAACGGAGAGGTGATAAAAGAATTCAGCCCGGATAAGCTGGTGCGCTCAGCGACCACGCAGGACTGGAGGATACACAAAGGGACAGATATCAGCGCAGAACAGGGCAGATCAGTCCACGCCATCCTCAGCGGAAAGGTGACCAGAGCCTATACGGATCCGCTCTGCGGAAATGTTATGGAGATAGAAAGCGCAGAAAAAACAGTGATAATCTACTGCGGACTGACGGAGACCTCTATAGCCAGGGTGGGTGAGGCAGTTCACGCCGGAGAAACCATCGGCTATGTGGGAAAGATCCCTTCCGAGGAGAAGGATCCCTCTCATATTCATCTTGAAGCAAAGAAAAACGGAAAATATATTGACGTCACAACGCTTTTCAAAAAATAAAGAACGGATCAACCCGGTGATTTTGCTGGGTTGATCCTTTTTTTGGTCAGCTTATGGCTGCGGAGCGCCTGCGCTTTTTATTCGACTATAATACTTTTTACTCCGTGAGACAGTATTAAGGGAGCGCTGAATATTTACCAGGAGGAGCTGAGGCTTAATAGGATAATCGACAATACTGAAAAGATATCAGATAAGCTGGATATGGTAATGAGTAATCAGAAAGAGCTTGCATACGCTATAGTGGATGCAAATGACAGCGTGAAAAATCTGACAAGTAACATTGAGTCCTTCCGTGATGAGATAAGAAGAGGAATGAATGTAATGATAGAAAACCAGGCAGTCAACAATTATGAAATGCAGCGGCAGAACAATTCTCTTGATTATATGAGCTTTATGAATACTCTTTACGTCTACAAATAAATGCAGCAAGGGCGCAGTGTAAAAGCTGCGCCGGTTTTTTTGGTTTGCCTTCGGCACGGGAACCAAAAAATAATAAATAATTATGGTTGTCGCTCTTTTTAAAATGTGGTATAGTTGGGATAGAGAAATACGAAGATCTACAGAGGATCCGGAGGTGTGGGGATGAAAAAGACGATAGCGCTTTGCGCAGTCCTGTTAACGGCGCTGCTGCTCTGCGGATGCACATATAAGAAGGAGCAGGATGATTATGCCAGTCATATGAATAATTATACCGAACAGGCCAGCGGACTGGAAAGCTCTTCCCAGGACAGCGCAAGCAGTATGGATGAGTTTGTAAACAGTATACTCGGCGAAGATGAATAAAGGAGGGTCACAGATGAGAAAGGTTATAGTTGCAGCGCTTCTTTCTGCAGCTCTGACAGCGTGTCTTTGCGGCTGCGGCGAATACGATGAGGCAAAGAAGGACTTTAAAAGCGGAGTTGACAGTATGGCAGGAGAATTCAGCGAGGCAAGAAGCTCGGTGGAGGAATTTGTATCCGGGGAAAAGGAGGCTGTCTCAGATGCGGTGGAAAGCCTGAAGGGTACCGGAGCGGAAAAGGCAAAAAACGCCAAGGCTCTGGGAGAGACCTGCAGGAGCTTTTACGACGATGTTGTCACAGGGGAGCTGAGCAAGGAATCCGCCGGGAATAATGCCAAGGAGCTGGATCACGAGCTGCCTTCTATAGAGGCTGACCAGAGTGAGAGAAAAAAATATGCCGCCGCCTTTACAATAAAGGATGTGCTTATATATAAGGGACAGAAGGCGGAGCTTTCCGGTGTGTGCTGCGTGAAAAAGGACAGCGGAGGTATGCATAAGGGGGATTTCTTTTACGAAAAGGACGACAGCGTAGAAACCAGCGGACTGGAATATATAAAGGTAACGGAGGATACAACGCTGGGAAGTATCTACGGATAAAAAATGAGGAGCCCCCCAATAAGAAAAAAATCAGTAAAACAACAGAAGCCGATGAATCATTGGATTCACCGGCTTTTCGTTTTCCTTGGTATAAAATCATAACGGGCAAGCTTTATTAAGGCAACACCGCTGGGAGACCGCCTGTCAGCTTTGCACGCCATCTTTCGGCGAATTTTCCGTCATTTTCGCCAAAATCTCCTTGAAATACGTCAGTATTCCTGCGTCGATTTTGTCAATCTGACAAAAAATTATGCTCGAAATCTGACGCGCAATCTCTGTGCGGTGTTGCCTTAAATTGAAAATGAAGGGTCGCTGCGCTCCGGTTTATAGTAAGCTTATTCGTAACAGAAAATTTTATTGAGTGCCCGGTTTCGTACTTGGCACCACTCACGCAAAAGCTCACTATAAAAGGAGCGACAGCGACTACCACAATTTTCCATTTTTCGTTTTTCATTGTCCATTTTTACGCGCGCCGGATGCCGAGCCACGAGAGTATATGTACGCACGACCGAACGGTTACGCGAATATGGGTGTATCGTCACGCTGCCGGCGTTTTCTTTCCTCTGCTTCTGCCTTTGAAAATGCGCAGCCGCAGAAATCCTGCCGGTAAAGCCCGTATTCGGCGGAAAGCTCAATGCTGCGCTTATAGCCGCCCCGCTTTTTGAAATCGGAATACAGGTAGGGTACGGAATACTTTTCAGCCAGCTCCCTGCCCAGCTCGTTGAGAAGCCGGGCGTTTTTCAGCGGCGATATGGAAAGGGTGGTGGTAAAATAATCCGCATTTATCTCTCTTGCTTTTTTTGCGCTTTCCTCCAGCCGCAGCCGGAAGCATTTTGTGCAGCGTGCGCCTCTCTCCGGTTCTTTTTCAAGTCCCTTTGATATTTCCATAAACTTTTCCGGCTCATATTTCCCCTCTATGATTTTTACCTGGGGACACATCTCCCGGATCAGTCTTTTTATTTCCTCCGTTCTGTGGAGGTATTCCTTTTCAGGAGAAATATTTGGGTTGTAATAAAAAACTGTGATATCAAAATACCTGGTGAGATATTCCAGAACATAGCTGCTGCAGGGAGCGCAGCAGCTGTGCAAAAGCAGAGAGGGGCGAAGCCCCTCCTTTGTTATTTCTGATAGCTTTTTATCCAGTATCAGCTGATAATTGGTTTTACATTCAGGCATTATTGACACCTCGTATCAGATTCAGGATATCTCCGGGCTTGTGGGCAATAAAATCGCAGCCGGCGGAGGTGAGTTCGCTCAGAGTGCGAAAGCCCCAGCTGACCCCGATGCTTTTCAGCCCTGCGTTTTTCGCAGTCTGTATATCCACATTGCTGTCTCCTATGTAGATACATTCATCCTTTCTGACACCGGTCCTGTCTATGACAGCAAGGACAGAGGCCGGATCCGGCTTTGTGGGATAGCCTTCCTTTTTGCCCCATATACAGGCAAAGCTTCGTTCCGGGAAAAGGGTGTGTATAAGCTCCTTTGTGAAATGATCCGGCTTGTTTGAAAGTACCGCATATCTGACGCCGCAGCCCTCCAGCTCAGCCAGAAGCTCCTCTATCCCCTCATAGGGTCGGGTCATATCCTTGTTGTGACGGGAATAGTATTCGTTGAAATCCTTTAAAATTCTGTTTTTCAGCTCGCTTTCCGATCCTTCGGCTGTGCCCATGGCTCTGTCCGCTAAAACAGAAACGCCGTTTCCTACAAGAAGCTTGTAGTTGTCCCTTTCGATAGCCGGTAAACCATTTTTTGAAAGGGCGTGGTTCATTGCGTCAGCAAGATCATAGAGCGAATTAATCAGTGTTCCGTCAAGATCAAAAATGCATAGACTTATCATTTTTTACCATCCTTTTTTCCTGAGTTCCGGGAGGTCAGTCTCTTCCGGGGAGTTTTTTCTCCTGATCCGGGCAGAGTTTTTTTCGGATCCTCTCCGGCGCCAAGGGACATGACACCGGGCTTTCTGCTGCGCAGGAAGAATATCAGTCCCACAGCAATAAGGACTACGATGAGTGAGATTGCACAGAATACTATTATATCAGAGACATTTGCTGCGGATACGTCAGCTTTGAAATCTCCTGATGTTCCTCCCAGCTTCAGGGTGTAGTTTCCGTCACTGTTAGTTTCGCCGTAGAGTGTTTCGCTGGCACCTGTACGAATCAGGGACAAAGAACGAGCCTGCTCACCCTTGTTCGGAATGAGGGTATATGTGACCGGGGTGTCTGTGTTTTTACCTACCAGAAGGTCAGACATATCTACATGATCCTCGATATGCTTTGTTGTGCGCAGCGTCATAGAGGGTACGTATGAAGAAGCTGATATAAGATTGGAGTCGCCGAAAATATTTGATATCTTGGAATTAAGCTCTGTCGGGTTGCCGGTAAAGTATATATTGCAGAGCTTGTTGCCGTCCTTTACGATCTGCTCTGTCTGTACTCCCAGGCCTTTGAAGTAACCAGCGGTGTAATCGCAGGCCTCTGTGCCGCCCTGAGCTATATCATAGACAAAGGAAAAGGTCTTTTTGAGCTGATCTCCGTCCAACGGGGTCAGGGTAATATCGATGCTCCGTGGGATATACTGCTTGCCGTCATTTATCTTTAGTGTAAGGGATGAGCTTTTGTTGCTGATGGCTACCAGCTTACCCGGATCGTTGTCATCGAGAAGGGAGTCAGAATTGACCCATTCAAAGTTCTGGTATACCCGGCATTCATCCAGCTGGGCATTGTCCTTTATGGAATACCTGTATTCTACCGGGACGTCGGAGTTGTTGTCAGAGATATAATTTGAAAAATCCAGGGTTTCTGTGAAGCTGTTCTGATATGCCAGAGCAGTGCTGCCCACTGTTTTGTCAACGTATGAAGCGTCGCCGTAGACGGAGGAGAAGAGTTTATTTGTGTATCCCTCCAGCTGTTTTGCGGTTATATCTGTGAAATACACTGTATATGAGTACTCGTTGTTTTCTACCCGCCATTCTATCTGGGTGCCCGGATAGGTGATGGATTTGAAATATTCAGTGAGCTTGTCGCCAAGGGAATCAAAGGTTTTCTGTGAGACCTGAAAGGTAACTGTTCTGTCGTAGACTGTTTTTTTGTTGACTGTTTCTATGAGTATTTTCTTGATGGGATAGCCGGATAACTTGTTTATAGAGATTGCAGGATCTGATGTGGTGGAGCTGCCGGCAAAGACTACTGTTGTGTTGGGCTCGGCGGTTTCCAGATCGAAGTCACTTATCTGTTCTGCATGAGCGGCAGTAGTCAGCCATCCGAAAAGCTGTGAGCTCTGAAAGGTTTCCTCTATCCGCCAGCCCTGAGTGAGGACGGTGTCCGGATTTGCAAAGGTAACAACAGGCCGGGAGCCCAGAACGGATGTAAGCTTAGAATTATAATCAGAAAAAGAAGAAAACGGCAGTTCAAAGGTATAGACTATACTTCCGGTTGAGGTGTCGGAGCTGTATTTCATAACCTCGGGACAGTTTGTACGGATAAGTCTGTCAAGAGTATCCGCTTTGTCCGAACCGGGAGAGACAACCGATGACGGATATGTGACCTTGACAGTCCGCGTTCCGGCAAAGGCTTTTGAGAAGCTGAGCTGCGTTTCGTAGGTGACCTTCTGGGATTCGGAATGGCTGCAGGAGGACATAACAAGGAGCGCCAGCAGACAGGTTACTACAAGACAAATATATTTAATGTATTTCAGGTATTTCATTATATATCACCCCGGATTATTAACTGTATCTATTCTACTATATTTCCGATTATAATGTAAAGAGCTTGCACAGAATATTTGTTAATTTCTGGCTTGAGGCCTGAGGGAGGTTTTAGAAAAAATTAAAAAATCCAGAAAGTGAACGAAGTACAACCTAAAAAGGAACTAAACAGGAACCATACAAGATGTTGTATGGAACAAAGAAGTGATACAATGATGTTGTATATAATAACTAAAGTGACGGATGATATGGAATTTTTTTAAAGCATAACGCTATAAATCCGAAAAGAATCAGGGAGGATTATTATTGACTTCTCTATCGTGTTGTGATATTATAAACATAGATTTCTAATTCGGAATGGATTTTTTGTATAAATCTTTGAGAGAATAAAACAAAGCATTACAATGAAGCAACAATCAAGCTTATCAAGGAACAGACAAGAAGGGGGAACCTAATATGAATAACAGAAAAACTGTAAAGTTCCGGCTTACGGCATTTCTCATGTGCGCACTGCTGATGCTGGCGAGTGTGTTTCCGCTGGTGCTGGAGAATGGGAAGGTCGATGCAGCGGATACGGTTACGATATACTTTGATACCGGTGGATCCGGACATTCGTCAAACGGATGGTCTAACGGTATGACAGTTTACTATGTTGTGAGCAGCAATGCGGACTCTAGTGACCAGGGCGTCACTCCGCTGTATTTCTCGCAGACGATGACGGAGACCAACCTTCCTTCAGTAAGGGATCCGGATAACAGCGCTGCAAAGCTGTGGAAATTAGAGCTTCCCTCCAGTGATATAGGCAAGTACATATCCTTTTCAGGCTATCCCAATAATCAGGCTCACTGGAACAGATCTGCAAGAAGAAACGGCGTACAGATCAAGGATAAAAACGTATTTTATGCTACAGGTACTGAGCAGGACGGTTACTGGCAGACGTGGACTACGACATTAAAGGTAACAAAAACAGATTATGCCGGAAAAACCTTCCAGATCGCCAATCTGACTTCTCAGTCAGTGGCATTTGACCTTTTGTATTACAGCGATGACGGAACAAATATTTATCTCAGCAGTTACACAGATCATCCGAATCAGGTGATATCAGCGAGGAATTTCGGAGTTACTTATACGATACCTTCGGTAGCGTCAGGAACAACTCCCTATTCGGATATAAAAATTATCAGGAGACAGATAAACGGATTTAACGATACCTTCTCCAATCTTGATAATTACAGCGGCGATACCGTGATCAGCGGTGCATACAGCAATTCGGAAACAGGTACACTGATAAAGGATTATCCGTTCACGAATGATGTAAGTCAGAGTAAGTGTATCGGAAAGATCGTTAAATACGGTATCACTCAGTTCGGATCCTCCAAGCCTCAGTATGTTGACGACGCTGATAATAAGACCCTTACCTTCAATGCCAGCTCTTTCCCACAGCCGGCGGCTGTCAGCGGCAGCAAGACTCTTTATCTTGAAAAGGGCACAGGCGAAAAGAAGGGCTTTGCACAGTATGGAGACGCCAGCAATATAAAAGTAATTATCGGCGGTACAGTAGATCATTACACCGGCGCTATAACCGGAGGCACAACATACAGTGTTACATGTCTTGATCCGGACGGCAACCCGAATAAAACCAGCGGTAATGCTTCCTATGTTGTCAATGATTTTCCTGATCCGACAACAGGTCTTCCGGCAGGAACAATATTTACTATACGCTGCTATGATTCGGAAAAAGGTAAATATGATATCTACAATCTTGTATGGGATGATCTTTCAAAGGATCTTTGTGTCCTTGCCTTTGGCGATGCAGCTCAGGTAACAGATACAAGAACCGTACAGGGTATCAATGAACTGAACGGTCAGAAGTATATGACTGTAAAGGCAGACTTCTTTGACTATCAGTATGATAAATTCAATAATTCACAGTATACATATACAACATGTGATGTTAACGGAAATAGCCGTCAGACTGTGACGGAAAGCTCCAAAAACGCAGTTTCAAAGCGCCCGTATCTCGCAATAAACGAATTTTTGAGCGCTTCACAGTACGGCGGCACCTCATCGCCTATGTATCTGGGTCAGTTCTGGCTGCCTCTTGATGACAATGGACAGTTTAGTACATCACAGGGCGCTTACAGTACAACTACAGCACAAAACCAGAGGGCAGGTAACAACTCATATTACGGATTGGATCAAAGGTATTGGATTTCTGATCAACAGGAAAATGGTTTCTGGACACATTTTGGTTTTGGCAATAAACTGAATAATTTTGTTTGGGGTGCAAACCTTGCATTCAGAAATGAACGTCAGGATACAGGATATAAGCCTTATGATGCGGTCGCACAGGGACTTGTGGGCAGCTACCTTGAGGGGAGCGATGCAAGCACCTTTAACCGTGGCGGCAGACTGATGTCAAACAGTAATTCAAACGTATCAGTTCCCTATTTTGACAAAACCCAGTGGACTGGTACATATGATACAAGCCAGGGCGCTCGGATAGACAAGGAAGATTATCTGACGACATATGAAAATCTCGACTTCCCGTTCTTTGAGATAGATTCCTCGGACATCAAGTTTATAAGCGATGTTGATAAGAACGGAATGCTCCTCAGTGACAACAATAAGCCTTACTCCGGTAATTATTATCTTTTTGATTCTCAGAAATACAGCGTAAGAGTTACTGAGAGCAATGGCAGCACATATCTTGCTAAGCATAATGACGCAGCCGTAAAAGGTGACTATAAGTATATGGTATACGATAATTACGGCGAAGACGGAAGCAATGAGGACACCAACAAGGGAAGAACCTATGGACTGTTCCCCTTCAATGATCCGGGAAAATCCAGCAACAATCACTATTATGACCGCGAAGATCTACACTATGGCTTCGGTATCAGATATGATATTGATTTCTATATGACGGAGACAGGAACTGTTAACGGCAGTGCAAACGGAACGCCTATCACCTTTACATTCCAGGGAGACGATGACGTTTGGGTTTTCCTGGACGGTAAGCTTATCCTGGATATGGGCGGCGCTCACAAGAACGCTGTTGGTGAGATCAATTTTGCAAACAAGACCTCATGGATAAGCGCAGGCGCTTCGTATTCGGCTGCTATGCAGACAAACGGACAGCCCTCGATAACTAATTCTCTCAGCGGCGGCGACTGGGCAAGCAGGCTGAAGGAAGGCGAGCATACGATAACAATGTTCTATATGGAGCGCGGAATGCTGAATTCCAACCTCTATTGTATGTTCAACCTTCCTACAAATATCACAAAGGTTCAGCTGCAGGAGGATACTGATTTCGGAAAAGTCAATGACGGCTTCTCCGCTGCTACAAAGTTTGTTGCAGACAGCGATATCTTCAATTACACATATGAGAACAAGAATACAGCTGAGGCTGTAGGAAGCGCTTTCGAGAATCCTGTAATAGGAACTACGAATCGTTCCAACGGCGAAAGCGGAACATCAAAGACCACGGCACTTAATAACACTACAAGCATTAGTTCCCAGACGGTGATGGATCCGGATTATTTGTATCTGGATATCAGTTCGCTTACGGGATGGGCTAGTGATGGGGCTGTTTTTGCAGCGTATTTATACGGTGGTACTGGTTCTTATACCGGAGAATTAAGGTTTTTTAAGTCGGCTGGTACAAATTTGTATAGGATAAGTGCAGAAGATCTGGACAAGTATGGAGGTTTTCAAATTTGGCGTGAACCTCCAGCGGCTTCGGGAAAATCGTATGCTGATCAGTCGACAAATAGTAATAGTCCGAAAAGTGTATTTGCGACTTACATCAACGAAAATGCCAATGAAATTATGGATTCGAATAGTCCATATTGGAATAGAGTGACTGGAATGCAGATGTCCTCACTGTCAAGCAATAATAGGCTTAATGTAACCGCTTGGGGTAATAGTAAAGATTGTTCGTGGACTTGGGGAACAAATATAACCAAAACCATTAAAGACACCCACACCTATAACTTTAACACCGGAGTTGCTGAGGACAGCAACGGCTATAAGCCTCTTGTATCAACAACGGATGGTTCTCAGGGTGTAACATATATGCTTGAGGATATGTTTGCTCTCAGCGGAAATAATACTATACCTACAATATTTGATACAAGAAAGTACAATAGTACCGGTAATTCAAATATCATTTCCCTGCAATACGGCGAAATGTCCACTCTGAGTAATCAGTTTGCCGCAAACAGCAGTATAAGAGTAACTCAGCTGGATAAGCTGTCCTCGCCCACAATGTCCACTGCGACCTCCGGGTCGAGGCTGACGGACGGTGACTATGTTGACCAGGCAAGCGGACGAACTGTAAGCAAGTATTATACCACTTTTGTAAAGACCGGTTCCAATGATGATATGGGCGGACTGACAATGCTTCCCTCACCCGGTATCTATAAGGGCGAGGATGTGGCAAAGATCAGTACACCTACTCTCAAGCATGCGGATGATATGTACGAGACGAGCACAGGCACTGAAAAGACACTTAAAGCAGGTTTGTCAAATTACAGTAACAATAGCGTTGTAAACTTACAGAGAAGCGTAAATGAACAAACAAAGGATATCTCTACAACATTTATGCTCAGTGACCCGGAACAGGCTACAAATACAAACGTATACCTGAGACAGGTAATAATCAATGCAGTCAATACAGCAGATCTGAGACTTGCGAAGTATATGACGGCTGTTGAAGCTCCTGAGGGAAAGAAGTTTACATTTACTATAAAATTCACAGGCGTGTTCGGTGACGACAGCGCGACTGCTGTCAGCAAGATAAACACCTCAGAGATAAGATATTATAAGAATGATGGTTCAACCGCTTCCACCTTCGGAAGTAATTCGGACAGCTTTACCTACGATAACACAAGCAATAATAAGACAGTTACCGTACAGCTGAAGGCCAACGAATCAATCACTATCAAAGGTATTCCGGTGGGAACCAAATACCAGATAGTAGAGGCTGCGGACGCAGATTATACACTCGACAAGAGCAGCTCAAAGAATCTGGAATTTGACTCAAACGGAAATATCGCAGTCACCGAGATAACAAGTGATACAGAAGCTGATGTATTCAACAAAGTCAAGACCGGTGCAATAAGACTCAGGAAGAATCTTCAGAATGCAAGCGGTCAGGCTATAACAAGCAATGAGGAATTTGAGTATACAGTAACTGTAACATCCATGCCTGCTAATAAGGGCTACATCGGTAGTTATCCGATAACTGCCCATCTCGCGGGAACGCCGGCTACAAAGACTCAGGTTTTATGGGAAAAGGATACAAATAATGTCTACTCCCTCAGGGTCAATGTCAAGCCCAGCGACGGATCGCCTTATGCAAATGATGTGATACTGGAGGGCTTCCCGGTGGGGCTTAAATATAATGTTACCGAGACTGCCAAAGCCGGATATAGTCAGCAGGGAGCTGTGAGATTCTCTGATAACACCAAGACCGTAGATAATTACTACATCGGCGCCAGCGGTACAACCGGAAGCGGTGAATCCAACGACAGTACCATAGATCTTATTCAGGTCACCAACAGGGTCATCCCCAAGGGCAGCCTGACGATAAAAAAAGCCTGGAAGGACAGCGACGGCACAAGTGATCTGAGCGATGAGCGGATGACTGAGCTGAATGTAGGAACAAGTATAGGCGTTGTGCTGTATTATTCCAGCGACAGCGGAAGCACATGGCAGAAGGCTAAGGATATCGACAATACAGACGTGTCGGATATCACTTTACAGAGTGAAGACGGTTGGACACAGACTATAACAAGACTTCCCACTAATTACACATATAAGATAGTGGAAAGGAATAAAAACGGAAACGAGCTTGGCGCAAACGATAAATATGATAACAAATTCATAGTTACATATTCAAGCAATGTAAGCCTTGAAAATGACGGCAGCACAGGAACGCTGACAGTCACAAACAAAAACGATCCTCAGCAGATCGTCATGCCCACCACCGGCGGAACGCCGATCATATGGCTCACACCTCTTGGCATTATCGCGGTAGCCCTTGCAGGCGCAGCGTTAGTGATATACAAAAAGAAGCTTCAGGGCGCAAGCCTTATCAGAGAGAAAAAGGGAGGAGTGAGTAAATCATAAGTAATTCTGTTCCTGAAAATTGTACGCATAAAACACACCGTCTGCTTCGTTCCGGGGGCGGCGGAGGTGTTGGGCAAGACCCGGAAGAAATATTATGATAATATTGGAGGTATTTTTTATGAAAAAGACTTTTAAAAGAGCCGGCGTAGCAGTTCTTTCAATGGCTATGCTTCTCTCAATGGGAGCTGCTACAGCTCTTACAGGTAGTGCTGTTGATGGCGAGACACCTGCTAAAGTTAAAACTGTTACAGTTGCTAATATGTTAAATGACGATGGCACAACTACTGATACTGGTGCAAAGGTTGGAATATACCAGGTTGCTACCCGTAACGCAGACGGTAGTTGGTCATGGCTTAATAGTGTGGCACCGACTGTAGCTGTAAGCGGCGTTCAGAAACCTGTAGTATTTGGAACAGCAGATGCAAATCAGATATCCATTTCATCTCTTACTGCTGACCAGGTTCATGAGCTTGCAATATATCTGCAGACTCACAAAACGACTTTTACAAATAAATCTGAGAATAACTCCACCGGAACAGCTATTAATTTGTTCTCAAACGACGATGGTCAGCCTGTAGGTTATTATCTTATTGTTACCGAGCCCGGTAGCAGTAATACAAAAGAGGTTCAGCCTACTCTGGCTTCATATGAGTTAGATTCCACGGGAAATGCAAATGTTACCCCTAAGGCCGCTGGTATTACAGTTGATAAGTCAATTACGGGAGTAACACAGTCAGATGGAACTACTATCGCAGAGACAAATGCTGATTCTTGTATGGCTGAGATAGGCTCTACTGTTTCATATCAGATTTCGACAAAAACTCCTGCATACGCAACTGGTGTTACACCTCAGAAAGCTTTCACAATTTACGATGACCCATCAGATGGTATTGATATTGTAAAAAGCTCTGTAAATGTTACAGTTGGCGGTACTACAGTTATCGAGAATGGCGCAGTTAAGACCGGTGTTACAAATATAACCTATACACCTGTTACATCAGAAGGTACTACAACAGATGGATTCACAATAGCTTTTGGTACTGCATATCTTGCTGTTGCTGCTAATCAGGATAAGGCTGTAGTTGTTACATTTAATGCAACAGTCGGCTCTGATGCTGTTAAGGGCGCTACAGAAGCGGTTAATAATGCAACTAATAAAGGTTCTTCGACAATTGACAAAAATACAAATATTGACACTAATACAACAAGAAACGGTAACCCCAACTCTACATACATTGAATATTCAAATAACTATACAACCGGCGGCGGAGATGGAACAGGCGATGACACTGTAAATACATTCGTTGGTAAGATAGTACTTGGAAAGTATAAGAATGCTAGCGAAAGAATTGCAGGTTCAACCTTTATGCTTACAAAGCAGGACGAAACCGACGATACTGTATGGAATAATGTAACCAATGCAAAAATTTCTTTAGGCGTAGTTCAGCCTTCAGCTTCTGGTGATTTTGATCTTGGATATCTTGCTCCCGGAACATATAAGCTCACTGAGACAGTTGCTCCTGCAGGCTACAAGGTTGTTGCTCCCACAACATTTACAGTAAGCGGAACATCCAGCACAGCATATGATACAGTAGTATTTAATATTACAGCTGGTGATGCAAATACAACAACTTCCGGAACAAATGGTGACAAAATAATTAAGGTTGTTGATCCCGAGGCAGATAAGCTCCCCGGCACAGGTGGAATGGGTACAACTCTCTTCACAGTTGGCGGCGCAGCTGTAGTTCTTCTCGCTGGCTTCCTCTTCGTAGTTTATATGAGAAAGAGAAAGGTTGAGGAATAATTTATTTCCGCAGCTGAGAACACCTTAAAAAATAAAAAGTCTGCTCTCCTCCGGGGGAGCAGGTTTTCCAAAGCTCCCGGTGAGCCGGGGGTTTCGGAAAGCAAAACACGACCTGAAAGGATATTTACCTTGAGTTCCAGAAAAGCAAAACAAATATATATATTTATAGCTATCGGGGTTCTTTATTTCGCCGGAATTTCGGCTATACTTTACCCGATGGTCAGTAATATAATTTCTCTGTCATCTTCAAAAACAAGTATAACAGATTATGTGGATACGGTCAGGAATCTTCCGGATGATAAGATATACCAGATGAAAGAGGATGCCCGCAAGCATAACGAAAATCTTGCAAACGGAAAATTCGACGACGGTCTTGGCACATCTCTTTGTGACAGTAACGGCGTTCTGGGATATGTGGATGTTCCCTCTATTGGGGTTTATCTTCCTATCTATTATGAAGCAATTGATGATAATCTCGCCAAGGGCTGCGCTGTTCTGAAAAATACTTCTCTTCCTGTGGGAGGAGAAAGCACCCATAGCGTAATTTCTGCCCATACCGGCCTCCCCACAGCTGAAATGTTCACAAAGCTGGATCAGGTAAAAGAGGGAGAGGTCTTTCATATACACGTTCTTGATGAAACCCTTGCCTATAAGGTCATCGGTATATATACAGTCTCTCCGGATATAACCAAGAAGCTGGAGATAGTCAGGGGAAAGGATTACTGTACCCTCCTTACCTGTACTCCCTATGGTATCAACGATAAGAGACTTCTGGTCAGGGGAGAAAGGGTTCCCTATGAGCCGGAGGAAAACCCGACAGAACAGACTGTGTCCGAAAGTACTGATAATGCAGCAGATGAAGGTCTCCGGCAGGAGATAAGACATCAGATAACAATTGTTGCCGGGATCGTAATAGTTTCAATAATAGTATATATCTTCGCTCTCATCTGGCTTATGAGATCCCTGAGGAGCGCTGCAAAAGAGGAGCCGGAGGAAGAAAATGGCGTCGATGAAGAAACAGATTAAAAAAAGACTTCCCCTGGTGGGTATATTTATGATATTGCTTGCCGGACTGGGGCTTTTCATGTATCCTGTTGTCAGTAACTGGTACGGCGAATACACCGCCCGTACTACGATTCATGACTACGATAACAAGATCCAGGAATTGGGAGATAATGCAGTATTCATGATGCAGAAGGACGCTGATGAATATAATAAGGCGCTTTCTGAAAGAAACAGTAAAAAGATTTCATCTCTGGATTATAGTAAGCTTCTTGCAGTAAATGAGAGTATCGGATATATAGAGATACCCAAGATTAATGTCTATCTTCCTATATTTCACGGAATGGACGATGATGTACTCCAGAGAGGAGTAGGTCATATGGAGGGTACATCTCTCCCGGTAGGCGGCAAAAGCACCCACTCGGTTCTCGCCGGTCATACAGGCCTTCCTTCTGCAAATCTTTTTACAGATCTTGACCAGCTCAGAAACGGAGATTATTTCTATATACATTCTCTTGATAAGGTGCTGAGCTATAAGGTAGACCAGATAAAGACTGTACTTCCCTATGAGACGGATGATATCCAGATAAAGGAAAACGAGGATCATGTTACCCTCATTACTTGTACGCCCTACGGCATAAACAGTCACAGGCTTCTTGTCCGGGGAACAAGAATGCAGTCAAAGACCCAGGATATGAAGACCACGAAACCGTGGCCTGTAGTTCATAAAGAAGATCAGCAGATACCCTTCAGGACAATAGTCTGGTATTCCGGACTTGCCGTTGTGTCTGTAGTTCTGCTTGTGATATTACTCATATTGTTTGTTCCTGTTATCAGGAGAAAGAAACCAAAGGCTAAGGAAGAGGAGCAGGAGCCACCGGCAGAAAACGAGGACAGCTCCCCGCCCGGATAATCGGAGGAAATTGCTATGAAAAGAAATCACATCACAAAATCAGCTGCGATAATATTTGCGCTTTGTATTTTATGTCTGTCGCTGTTTATTCCAGCTTCTGCTGTTGAAGATCAGCAGAAAGGAAGCGTCAATATACTCGTTGACAGCAGCTTTGAGGGAATACCCCTTAATATCGTAAAGGTCGGAAAGCTTTCCTCCGGTAAAATGGAGCTTGATGCTCCCTATTCCGGTCTGGGTGTAGATCTGAGTACCATAACCACAGAGAAGGAGCACTATGCAGCAGCTGACACGCTGGCAGCATATGTCAAAGAAAAGGATATACTCGGCACAGTAGCCAGAATCGATCCGGATGGTTATGCTAAGGCCGGAGATCTTGATGCAGATTCCTTGTATCTTGTAATGCAGCCTGTAGGCCACGAGCTTGTGACAGTGCAGAATATAATCATCAGCATTCCCACCAATGATAAAAAGACCGGAGAGCCGGTATATGATCTGGATATCAAGGCAAAGTATGTTGATAATCTGAAGGAAAAAAGCAGAGCGAGTATTATACTCAATAAGCTTAATAAATCAGATGAACCCCTTGCCGATGCAGTTTTCTCATTCTGGCATAAGATCTATTATACGGATGCTTCCAAGGTTCCGGAAAATGTGGAGACGGGGACGGATGAAACCGGCGATTTCTACTGGAGAGAGGAGTATGATTCTCTTACCACCGATAAAAACGGACAGATCACTGTAACAGGCATTCCCTTCGGTGACTATCGTTTTGTTGAGGAAAAGGCCCCTGAGAATTATATTCTTGACAGCACTCCTCATGACCTGACTCTTTCAGTCAGCGGAACTATAAAAACAGAAAATGAAAAATTTGTTCCGGATGAAGGAGAACCTCAGGTTCTTGATATCTATAATGAGAGTAAAATAACTGAAAGCTCAGAAGCGGAAAGCAAGCCGGAGTCCTCTGAAACGCAGTCTATAACGGAAGTGTCGGAGGAATCAGGATATGAAAGCTCAGAGCCTGAGAGCCAGTTGATATCCACACCAGAGGAATCTGAGTTGTCAGTTCCGGAAGAGTCGGAAACTCCCGAATGGCAGATAACCGGACAGGATATAATGATATTTGTGATTACAGGTATCGTTGTAGGAGTATCACTGATTGTTGTCATTCTGATGATTGTTCTCGGAAAGAAGAATAAAAAAGACGAATAATTAAGTAGTCAAAGCGGTACATTGTGACATATGTACCGCTTAAAATTTGTTTTGGTCAAAAGCAACAATTTTAAAAAAAAAGGAAAAATCACTTGGTAATAAATTATTATTGATTTTGTACCCGATTTCCTATTATTATATATATGTAGGGATATGCAGAAAAATCAAGAAAGGGAGACTGTATGGATAATAATAATAGCAATAACACCCCGGAAAAGAAAAGCTTCTTACGTCTTCCTGATATATACAGGATAGATTATAGTAAGCCGGTGCCGTTCAGACAGCAGTTTGCATTTATGGCGACAGTTCTTGTGATATCATGTTTGCTTTTTTCGATAGTATATATATATCAGACTTTTCGTTCGGGAACATCTCAGGTTGCCGGGGCAGAAGCATCTTCATCCGCTGAATCTAAGGATAAAAAGGAAAGCAAGCCCGATAAAAAGAAGGAAAATTCATCGGAAAGCAGTAAGTCATCGAAAAAGGAGACCAGCGGCTCTTCCGGAAAAAAACTTCTGACAAAAGTGAGTTCGTCCGGCAAGGATATTCTTGGAGAAACACAGACAGTCAGCAAGACCGATTCAGATATCGGTTTCGGATCTCTGGTTCTTGTCAATAAAGACTATTCATCAAGATATGACGGTGAAAACATCAAGCTGATTTTTGAAGAAAAATCCGACAGCTATGTTCTTTCAGATAATACTGTAGGAGTGGCCGGAGATATAATTACTAATATAAATACAATGCTGGATGATTTCCAGTCTCTTTACGGTGAAAGCGATATTATGATCGCCTGCGGATACCGCAGCTATGACACACAGGTTGCTCTTTTCAATGACGAGATGGATGATGAAAGCGATAAATGGGTGGCGCCTCCGGGATACAGCGAGCATCAGACCGGTTTTGCGTTTGACCTGGATCTGGATCTTGCAGACGGCGGAAAGGCCGGTATTAATTACGAAGGCGAAGGAAATTATTCCTGGATCAATGAAAACTGCGGGAAATACGGTTTTATTATCCGCTATCCAAAGGGCAAGGAAGATATCACAGGTTATGGCTTTGAGCCATGGCATTTCAGATATGTGGGAGCTCCCCATTCTGAATATATTGCCGACAAGGGCATCGCATTTGAAGAATACATAGATGTTCTTCACGACCACGGCCCGGATAATGCACTGGTAATGGATGACGAAAACGGCACCAGCTGGTGTGTGTATTACGTCGCCGCCGATGAACAATCCGATAGCACAGATGTGATCGTTCCGGTCAATTACAGCTATGAGATATCCGGTGATAATGTTTCCGGCTTTATTGTAACAGTAAAACTTTCATAATACTTATTAAGCAGAGATCACAGACCGGTCTCTGCTTTTTTATGCCCTTTTTACATTTTTTATGATCCATTTTAGATCACTGAGATCTCAGGAGAGGGAAAATCCACTCAGAAATTTCATCATAAAACTGTGCAAAATGATATATTATTTTATTACGCTATTGAAAATACTGTTCAAATATAGTATAATAATAACGATATGTATGTATTTATGCGTGTATTTTAGGAGAGAGTGCTTCAATGGGTTCAGTAATTTGGCTTGTAATTGCCTGTATTTTTCTTGCCGGAGTAATTGGTCTTATCGGACTTGTTGTATATATACGCGGCAAGATAAACAAGTATAAAAATGAATTCCGAATCCAGTCAATGGGCTTCGGATCGGGCTTCGGAAGCGGAAATGTGAGCGATAACGTTCATGCTGTCGGAAAAAATCAGGCTTCGCTGAATGGTATGGACAGAATATACGAGCCGATGATAAACAAGGACTTTCCGGATCTGCAGATGTCTGCCGTAAAGCCTATGGTGGAAACCGTTATCAAGACATACCTCAATGCTATTGAGGACGGCAGCACAGAGGAGCTTAAAAAGCTGACTATAGCCCCTTCTCTTGTTGACAGGGCGGATCAGATCATTACAGATGTCAGATCACAGGGAACTGTTGTTCACTTTGATAATATAGTCATACATAAGACTGTTATAAGTGAATATGTCCGGGATAACGGCATAGTCACTATCCGCTTTCAGTCTGCTGTGGGATACTACCGCTATGTGACTGATGAAAAGGGAAGGATAAAAAGCGGAAGCAAGGATATTGCAGATGAGACTGTATATGTTGTTGATTATTCCAGGATACTTGATTCTGAAATTGCAAGAGAATCTGGCATCATTGATGTTATAGGGCTGAATTGTCCAAACTGCGGAGCGCCGCTGCGTTCCTCACACCTGACTCACTGCGAATTCTGCGGAACAGGTGTACAAAATCTGACCGAAGATGTCTTTGGATGGACATTTACGGATATAAAAGAAAAAAACAGAATGACCACAAAATTATTCTAAGTTAAGGAGATGTTTACAAATGGGCATTATCAAGGCAGCAATGAATACTGTCGGCGGAGCGCTTGCCGATACCTGGTTGGAGGTCATCGAGCCGAGCGACATGGAGTACAATACAGTTATGTGTCCCGGTGTTTCTAAAGCAAGAAACGATAAGCGGAACACAAACACAAAGGGTACTGACAATACAATATCCAACGGTTCTATTATCCATGTTTATGATAATCAGATGATGCTTCTTATTGACGGAGGAGCTATTGTCGATTATACAGCTGAGCCCGGATATTTCGAGGTGAAGAATTCTTCCCTTCCTTCACTTTTTAACGGTCAGTTTGGTGATTCTCTTAAGGAATCATTTAACAGATTCAAATTCTCAGGTGTAACACCCACATCCCAGAGAGTTGTTTATATCAACCTCAAGCCTATGGATGGTATCAAATTCGGCACAAAGACACCTGTAAACTACTATGACGCAGTTTATGATATCGATGTCAATGTAAGGGCATTCGGTAAATATTCAGTTGAGATCAAGGATCCTCTCAGCTTCTATAAGAATATTATTTCAACCGCTGATGTAACAAATAACCGTACAGTAAATATGGAGACCCTCACAAACCAGAGATGGGATCAGGAGTTCCTGATGGCTCTCCAGCAGTCTCTTACCCAGCTTTCAGCAAAGGGAGTAAAGATCTCACAGATCGGTATGTATAATTCCCAGCTGGTAGACGAGCTCAAGGCTTCTCTGAAGGATGTATGGGAGAACAAGAGAGGTATCAATCTCTGTGAGGTTGGTATCACAGTCTCCTATGATGATGAGACAAAAGAGCTTCTCAAAGAGAGAAATAAGGTCGCTATATTCAATAATGCCGGTATGAGAGAGACAATGATGCAGAAGAATATTTCCGAAGGTCTCAGAGATGCTGGTTCAAATGCCAACGGCTCTATGGCCGGCTTCCTTGGAATGGGAATGGGTATGAATTATGCCGGCGGATTTATGAATAATGCTTCAAATGCCAATATGCAGCAGATGCAGATGCAGCAGCAGATGCAGCAGCCAATGCAGCAGCCAATGCAGCAGCAGATGCAGCAGCCCATGCAGCAGCCCATGCAGCAGCCCATGCAGCAGCCGGCAGCCGGCGGATGGACTTGCGCTTGCGGCAAGACCGGCAACACAGGAAAGTTCTGCGCTGACTGCGGCAAGCCGAAGCCGGAGCCTGCAGCAGCTGGCGGATGGAAATGTGCCTGCGGAGCAACAAACACCGGTAAATTCTGCGCAGAGTGCGGCAAGCCGAAGCCGGAGGCAAGGAAAGTAAAGTGTGATAAGTGCGGGTATGAGCCCGATATGTCCAAGCCGATCCCGAAATTCTGTCCTGAGTGCGGAGATCCCATAAACGAGGCAGATTTCGCCTGATTATATTGACTGAATAATTTGCAGAACAACTTCTCTGCCGTTTTTTCGACAGGGAAGTTGTTGGCAATATTATATTTTTACACGAAAAGAGGTGGGCAGCTGTTGCCCGAAGGCACAGCAATGATATGGAAGCAATATCGTATAAATGTATCAATTGCGGCGGTCCGCTGCAATATGACGCTCAGAAGCTGAAATTTGCCTGTGAATACTGCAGAAGTGAATTTACAGAAGAAGAGCTGGAAAAGCACTTCGGCAAGCTTGACGAACAGCTTGATCAGGAATCCAAGCCGGAGCCGGAGCAGGATCCGAATGATGAATTTGCTGCAGCTCTGTATGTATGTCAGTCCTGCGGCGCTGAGGTAATTGCTGAGACCAATACAGCATCGACATTCTGTGTATACTGTCATAACCCCATAGTACTTTCAAACAGACTTTCGGGAAGCTTCAAGCCGAATATGGTCATTCCTTTCAAGATTTCCGAAAAGGATGCAAAACAGAGATTCCTGGATTTCTGCGGAAAAAAGAAATTCCTTCCCGGAGACTTCCTGTCTGAGGGACAGATGGATATGATGAAGGGTGTGTATTATCCCTACTGGCTTGTCAATTCAGAAAAAGACGGCGGTATCAATGGTACTGCAAAGAAGGTCAGAAGGTGGAAAGAGGGCGATTATGAGGTAGAGGAAACAAAGGTCTATCAGATCATCAGAAGAGGTAAGATAGACTTCAGGCATTTCCCGCACGCAGCCCTGAAGGAGCCGGATAACAAAAAGGCTCTCAAATATGTCAATCCCTTTGATGATGAAGAGGCGCGTCCCTTTACAATGTCATATCTTTCCGGATTCCTGGCTGAGAAGAGAGATCTGGAGAGAAATGAAGCTCAGCAGGATGTAGATAACGAGCTCAGGGGTTATGCACAAAAGATCTATTCAGAGACGGTAAATGGATATGATTCCTTCCGGGTCGATAATATGGATCTTACTACCCTCAATGAGAGCTGGGAATATGCTCTTATGCCTGTATGGGTAATGACCTTCAAATACAAGGATAAGGATTATATGTATGCGATGAACGGACAGACCGGAAAGAATTACGGCGAGCTTCCTGTAAGTATTGCAAAGCTGGCAATATTCGGAGCTATTATGTTTGTTGTTCTGTTTGTCATTTTCCTGATAGGAGGTTTGTTCTTATGAAGAAAAGTAACAGATACTTCGCCAGATTAGTTGTGGCAGTAATGGCTCTTGTCGCTCTTTCTGTTTTTTCATTATCTGCATACGCCGCTGTAGAGGACACACAGGCTGAGCCGGAGGCTGCTTCTGTTGAAACAGTTTCCTCCAGCAGTTCATCAAGCTCATCAAGTTCTTCTTCCAGCACAAAGAATGTAGGAAAAACAATTGCAATATCTCTTGGTATCAGCCTTGTGGCAACAGGAGTTACAGTATTTTTTATAGCTCACAGTTACAAGACAAATGGTCAGAGCGAGCCTTACACATATAAAAAGCAGGCTCCCCTTACCCTGTCACAGTCTCAGGATATCCATATTGATACCCAGATAACCAGAAGGAAAATAGAAAGAAACGATAATTGACAAACAATGCTGAAGCAGGGAGTGCTTTTAGCTTTCTGTTCAGAGTTATGTTATATCATGCTTAGACAAAGAATCCAAAAGAGCATTCTGATATTCAGCGTAAGGTTAATAATTTCTCTGTCCTTCGATTTACACCAAAACTATTATTCAGGTGCAGGAATGACCTTCCTTGTGCCTGCGGGGGGTAAAATAATGAGATTTGACGTAATGCCTGTTGTCACAGAGAAACAGCTTATTGAAGTTGAAGAGGCAGCAAAAAATGTCTGGCATAATTATTACCGGGACATTTTTTCTCAGGAGCAGATCGAATATATGCTCGAAAAATTTCAGTCCAGAAGCGCTATGAAGGAGCAGATGAAAAACGGATATATCTACTATATGCTTCTTTCCGATGAGGAGCTGGCAGGCTATATGTGTCTGCATCTGAAGGGTGACTATGTTTACCTGGAAAGGCTGTATATCAAGGCGGAATTCCGCCGCAGGGGTCTTGCCAGGAGAACAATATCACATATTGATTCTGTTTTCAGGAACCCGGAAATAGGCTTTTCGTATATCAAGAAAATGCGGCTGAGGGTCGAGCGTAAAAATAGCTTTGCCATTAATGTTTATGAACATCTTGATTTCCATAAGGTGAAGCCGGTAGATACAGATATAGGCGGAGGCTTTGTCTGCCAGGAGTACATTATGGAAAGAAAAATACCAACGAATTAAGGCGATACAATGGGTAATAAACTGAGGGCTTATATTTCCAGCCTTTACGAATTTATTGAAAACGAAGAGGATGCCGGTGATCTGGAGCATTTCAAGCTGGAGCTGATTAGAGAAATTCAGTTCTGGCAGCACGAAAGGCTGATACACCTGATAGTCACCTTCCTGTTCGCGGTCGCAACTCTTTCGGTTTTGCTTGTTCTTGTGTTTTGCGCAAGCCTTGCCCTGCTTATATTATTTATAATGCTGCTTGTGCTGCTTGTGCCATATATAAAGCATTACTTCATTCTGGAGAACGGAGTACAGACGCTTTATGTGATATATGAAGAAATATCAAGAAGAAACAACGAAAAGGGCAATTCCCTTCGTTGTATACCTGAGGAATATGGTATAAGGATCGAGGATTTTGACACAAAGAAAAAAGTCAAAAAACCCGATAAGGAAAAAAGCAAATAAAAATAAACCGGCGGTCCCGTTATAATCGTACCGCCGGTTATTTTTTGCCTGTAAGTTCTGATCCTGAGAATCGTTAATAATATTAAGTTTCGTCCGCCTTTACAAAGACAATCGTCACTCCTCGTCCCCGGAGTTTTCTTCAAATTCTACTTCTATATACTGATCGTTTTTGCTGTCAATCTTTTTAGTTTTGACTTTTTTGCCTCCGTTTTTTACAAACCTGGAAATGTAGATCATAGTGATAAGATCCCAGATACCGTTTACTATCAGGCATATACCAAGGTAGATGAGAAAAATGTTCTGAGCCTTTCCGAAGGGGTTGAAGAAGGCTATCACGCTTGCCGCTATCATTATGCACGCAGCGCCTGCCTGTGCCCATCTGATTTTTGAACCGAATCTTGCCAGCTCGAGAGCATACTGAAGCTTGAGAACAGCTCCGATAAACAGAATGATAGCAAGTACAAAGGTTATCATAGCGGCAAGGAAATCGGGGAAAATGATTATATAAACGCCGAAGCCGATAAGCGCGCTGCCCTGCACAAGGGCAAAGGATCCGAACATTTCCTTGCTTTTGACATAGAAGTATTCAAATATCTTGAATACTCCCCAGACTGAAAGTGCGATGCCTATTGACCTGCAGATGATATCCTTGGACTTATCCGGAAACAGCACCAGAAGTATGCCCAGAATTATCACTCCTACATTGATAAGCACAAACTCTCTTGTGATTTTCAGAACTTTTGATTTAATATCTTTTTTTGACATTATTATGACCTCCTTAATTAAATCCCACACCAGGAATTTGTCTCAGCAGCAGATATTCTGCAATGCACTTTACGATTACAGCCGCTGAAAACAGGGCTGCTGAGCCGTACAGACAATATACTGCTCCCTTTCTGTACAGGGAGTTTTTCTTTTGCAGCTGCAAAGCCGCCGCCCCCAAAGAAAGAGCGCTGATATATACGAGAGGAAAAGCATATCTTATTTCCTCGGTGCAGACCTGGGGATATCTGATGCAGAAAACATAATAGGAAAGAAGTACGGTTGCAAATAATGCGGCTATAAACAGTTTATAGATCCAACTGAGAGTATTCTTTTTTATCAGGATACATACAAAACATACGAAGGATATAAGACATATAAAGGCAGCTGCATACAGAACTATCCACATAAAGGGAGCAACCTGATGCTCTATTGATACTGCCGGTCTGTATCCCTGAGCAGAGGATTTTATCAGAGCGATAAGGGGATTATATTCATTATAGGGATCGTTCTGATCTCCTCCCATTTTGCACTGCCAGGGCTGCCCGGTATATTGGAACGGACTGAAATCAAACAGTCTCTGAGTAATGCTTTGGCGGATTTCCTGATCGGGGTTTATGCTTTCCGGGATAAAGCCCAGGGACATTCCGAACCGGAAATAATTCCTCAGGCTCCAGTACAATGACATCGGAGCGGCTATGACCATAAAAACGCACATCATACCGAAGGTTTTTCCGAATTGTTTTTTATCTCTTGCGGAGAGCGTTTCCACAAGCGCAGCGATAAATAATACCGCTATGGGGACGGCTGCCATCCATACAGAAAGCTTTGTCAGCATTCCCAGCCCGAAGGATACTGCCACCTTGATGATATTTTTTGTTGTTCTGTTCTTATACCATTTTACTGACAGGTAAACTGAAAGCATCAGAAAGAAAACAGACAGCATATCATTGTTTTTATATCCTCCGATAGCTATCAGAGCCGGGGAGAAGGTCAGGAGTGTAAGTGTCAGAAGCCGGGGCGTTCCTTTTATTCCCAATTCTCCGGTAAGCTTATACATTACAACCAGAGACATCAGACTATACAGTCTGGGGATATATTCAAGATTGGGAGCCTGGGTAGAAAACAGTCTGTGTATGTGCATATATGCGGCGCATATATAATGGTGAAGGGGAGGATGATAAAACTGCCAGACAGCGCTGGGATTGCTTTGCATCGGAAGGTAGTGATTATAAAGCCAGTTAATATAATTCAGGTGTCCCTCCACATCATACTGATATGTCTGACCATACATAGAATAAAAGATCTGGATAACAAATCCTGAAGCCACAAGTAGTACAGCGGCTTTGTCTATTGTCCATTTTTTCTTTACTGTAATAAAAAGTGCTGCAAAAACGCACAGCGCAAGAGCCGGGAAAATAAACATAAAAATGTTTCTTTCAACTGACCCCGGAAAGGGATGAAAATCGAAAACAGAGAAAACCATTGCTTCAACATATACTGTGACTGCTCCTATGGCCGAAGCTGTTTGTATAAGTTTTCTTTTTGCAGTTTCCTTTTCCGTTTGTGCTCCGGAAATGTGTCTTTTTTCAAGGAGAAGAAGTATGACTCCGAAAAGCAATGGAGACAAATAATTTATCGGAGCGGCTTTATAGACTTCATATCTTCCGAATGCCAGAAGAAAATAAAGCCAGAACAAAAAAGCCGACACAAATGGGTGCTTTTTATAATTGGTTTTTAAAAATTCCATATTGCCTCCCCTCTGAAATCAAAAAGGCGCGAATGCTCGCGCCGTATTTTAATAGTAATGAGTGAGACGATAAGCCGGGTTCTGTCGCGAACAGTCATCTATCTTGGCAGACCGTTACCGATACTGCTCAATGCCACCTGCTGAAGCCATCGGGCCGATGAATACACTTCCTTGCGGTGTTGCTCCGGATAGGGTTTACATGGCCGCACCGTCTCCGATGCGCCGGTGAGCTCTTACCTCGCCTTTCCACCCTTACCTGAATAATCAGGCGGTATATCTCTGTTGCACTTTCCCTGGGGTCACCCCCGGCGGCCGTTAGCCGTTATCCTGCCCTGTGGAGCCCGGACTTTCCTCGGGTGCGGCCTCTCGGCACTGCATCCGCGACTGTTTATCTCACTCATCTGCTCAATATTATATTACATTTCTTCCCTCTCGTCAACCAGCCAGCGGTGCGTGCTCGCACTGAGCAATTCGCGCCAGCGTGACGCTGGACCCGTGTTCGCGTAGTCGCTCATTCCATTCGCTCGGTCGTGCGTAAACACACTCTCGTGCCGCGGCAGCAGGTAATGTTGAATGTTGTCGGGATAGTCCATTCGTATCTGGTTTGTCCTGATGAACCGCTGGTTCTGTCCAGGGCGTGCCTTCGGCACGGGATCAAAGGGGGACCCACAAAGGAGGGCTGCGCCCCCCCTTTTTGAGTTTGCCCCCTTTGAAAATCCCCCTCCTTAAACTCCCTGCTGTGTGATCGGATAGTCTTTATGCTGACGGCGGCTGGGTATGTGCCGGGCAGAACGGATGTGTAAGCTGTCGGTCTGTATAAAAATCCGTGGCTTTGTACGACCCTCCGCATCCGTTCACCGAACCAGAGTGGCATACGCTCCTTCGTCAGCCGTCAGCACTTTCGGCTCAAAGAAAAGGAGGAGGGATTTCCAAAAGGGGGGAACCTGGGTTCACCTCTTTGGCTCCGTGCCGAAGGCACGCCTGCATAGACTGCCGGCTCAGAAAAAACAAACCGGAAACGAAAAAGCTTACTTTAAAAACTTAATTCTTAAGCAAATATTATACTCTTGCTGCGCCTGAGGCTTTTGCTGCTTTGATCACAGCCTCGGCAACTGCGGGGCCGACCTTGTTATCAAATGCGAAGGGAATTATATAGTCCTCGTTAAGCTCCTCCTCGCTGACTATAGAAGCGATAGCATAAGCTGCGGCTACCTTCATATCATCGTTGATCTCCTTTGCTCTGCAGTCGAGAGCTCCTCTGAAAATGCCGGGGAAGCAAAGGACGTTGTTTATCTGATTCGGGAAATCTGATCTTCCTGTTCCGATCACTCTTGCTCCGCCTTCCTTTGCAAGGTCGGGCATTATCTCCGGGGTGGGATTTGACATTGCGAAAACTATCGCGTCCTTATTCATAGAGGAGACCATTTCCTTGCTGACGATACCCGGCGCGGATACGCCGATAAACACATCTGCGCCCTTCATTGCATCTGCAAGGGTCCCTGTGAGGTGGCTGCGGTTTGTGACCTTTGCCATTTCTGCCTTTGAGCTGTTGAGACGCTCATCGCCCTCGCAGATAACTCCCACGCTGTCGCACAGAGTAAGATTTCTGACCCCCATTTTCATTATAAGCTTGGAGATCGCAATACCTGCCGAGCCGGCTCCGTTTACAACCACATTTATTTCTCCCATGTCCTTCTTTACGATCTTAAGGGCATTTACAAGGGCAGCTGCAACAACTACTGCTGTTCCGTGCTGGTCGTCGTGGAAAACCGGAATGTCACAAAGCTCCTTGAGCTTTTTTTCGATCTCAAAGCATCTGGGAGCAGCGATATCCTCCAGGTTGATTCCGCCGAAGCTTCCGGAGATGAGGTAAATTGTTCTTACGATCTCGTCTACATCCTTGGATCTGATACAAAGAGGAAATGCGTCCACATCTCCGAATTCCTTGAAGAGAGCGCATTTGCCTTCCATTACAGGCATTCCTGCCTCGGGGCCGATATCTCCCAGACCGAGAACTGCTGTGCCGTCTGTGATAACTGCTACAAGGTTATTTCTTCTTGTAAGCTTAAAGGATTTATCATAGTCCTTCTGTATCTCCAGACACGGCTCTGCAACGCCGGGAGTATATGCCAGAGAAAGCTCCTCGGAATTTGTTATCGGAGCTCTGGAGATAACCTCGATTTTGCCGTTCCACTCATAATGCTTTTCCAGTGATTTTTTTCTTATATCCATTATTACTTTCCTTTCCTTGATATTATTTTGAACATACCCTGATTATACAACAAATTTATCCCATATTCAAGCACAGCAGCAGCCTTTGCAGGTTTATTAAAGCCGTAAGCACTACTGTCACCCGTAAGCTTACTATAACAGGAACGAAGCGACAACTACTATTATTAATTATTCGGTTCTCAGTATTCATTTTATTATTCACTGTTCCTCCCGGTCAGTGATTTTTAAGATACTTTTCAAATTCAGGGGTTTTTGACCAGTATTTCACGCCCCAGTTTTCAAAGTTCCATTCATCCATATAGCTGTTGCATTCATAGTCGATGTACCACAGCAGCCCGTCCTGTATGACAAAATTAGTCGGAAAATAGTCTATATTCAAGCCGGCGGCTTTTGCCTGCTCTGCCATTTTTCTCACCTGGGGCAGATACTCAGAAACTGGTACATCCTTTGCCACCAGATCAAATACCGTTTCGCCTTCGATATATTCCTTGACGAGGCATTCATTTTCGCAGTCGATATCCAGCATCTCCGGTATCCGTATCCCAGCGTTCCGAAGCCGCTGATAGTCATTTTTTTCTGCTTCTATTTTGTTACCGAAGGTATAGTAATCGCAGGGCTCGTGATGTATCTGCTTGACAACGAGCTGTTTGCCCTCACGCTGCGCAAGATAAGAATATCCTCCCTTGCCCTTACCCAGGAGCTTAATGATATTGTAGCTGACTTTGTTTACGGTAATATTTTTCACATTCTGTCTCCTTTTTGAAAAGCTTCCTTTGATTTTATCCAGTCATTCAGAAACTGCATCTGTTCATCCGTATGAAACCAGTGTTCGCCGTTTCCCATCACTGTCAGGCCTGCATTATGACTATTGGCAAAGACCCGGACAGTATTGCAGGAAGTGATAATATCGCGGCTTCCATACAGTATTTCGGTTGGTGTATCCCACTTCAGAGGATGATTTCTTATCCAGCGCAGATATTCCCAGGACAGCACCTCGCCGGAGGCGACAGGGATGACCCTCCTGTTTTCCAATTCTTCCTCAGTAACATTTGCCTGCTTCATCATATCGGCGATCAGCTTTTCCATATCCACAACAGGGGAGATGAAATAAGCTTTTTCTATCATAAGGTCGATTCCTGCGCACATACTGAAAAAAGCTCCGATGCTGTTCGCTATCAGAATAATATTATTATAGGTGGTTTTTAATTTTGCGACGGCGTTAAAAATTTCTTCTCCTGTTTCCCACGGAGTTGATGTTATGTATTCCAGTCCGATCACATCCCTGTCAGGAAACAGGGGCTTATAGTGCTCACCCTCTGCAGCAGTGCCGCCTTTTCCGTGGACATATATAACAGCATTGCTGCTGCAGTTTTCAGGCGTGACAATATATGTTTCAGTTTTATATTCAATCATAAGGATCACCTGTTACAGGTCATTTATCGCAGCCGAGTAAGCGCTGAATGTTCTGTCATCAAATAAGACCCACTTGATAATATCAAGCTTACCAGGATTTTCTTTGATAAAGCTTCTTGCCGTATCCACAGCGATCCTTGCTGCCTCTTCAAGAGGAAAACGGTAGACACCGGTAGAGATGGAGGGAAATGCAATACTGCGGATATCATTTTTCACAGCAAGCTCCAGACAGGAACGATAACAAGATGCCAGCAATCCGCCCTCGTTGTGATCGCCGCCTCTCCAGATGGGGCCGGGTGTATGGATAACATATTCACAGGGCAGCTTATATGCCTTTGTGATCTTTGCGTGACCGGTCTCGCAGCCATTGAGTGTCAGACACTCCAGAAAAAGCTCTTTTCCTGCGGCTCTGTGTATCGCTCCGTCAACTCCGCCTCCGCCCAGAAGGCTGGTATTTGCAGCGTTTGCTATAGCCTGTACATTATGATTTTTTGTGATATCTCCCTGAACTGCAAGGAGCTGTGTTTCTTTTTCCATTATCATTCATCTCCGTATCCTTCAAGCTCAAAAAGCAGCTTCGATCTCATTTCTGATTATAGCATAACAGGCTGCAAAAAGCCAGATCATCCCCTTTACTATTCTTTGTTCATCGCTCCTGCGCCTTACCTTTTTTGGCATAAATCTGCCCAAAGATTATACATCGATATTATCACATTATACAAAATTTCACATTACTGTTTATTTTTATTTCACTTGGGTGTATAATAGAATTATCACATATTATGTAGAACGGAGTGATTTATATGAAAGGTATACTGAAAAAACAATTGTCGTTATTGATGGCTGTCCTTATGGTATGCGGTATGGCCTTTGTCCCAGGAATAACTGTCATAAAGGCTGATGCAGTCTATAGTCCATCTGACGGAGATTTTGCGGAGTATGTCAGATCCAATTATTCCAGCGCAGACGTTTTTACTGCTGATTCTGTAATATATGGACTGACCGGTACAGATCCGGTTCTTGATATCAGTCTCAGTGACAATAACAAAACTTATAAAACTATGGCTAAGGCTGCTGTTGAGGATACGGGGCTTATGTTCAGCAGTACATTCTGGATGCAGCTGAAAAATGCTCTGAAATTCGACTTTGTTTCAATGGCGGACTGGCAAAATGCTTTTTACGAAACTCTTTTGCTGGATTATCTCTGCTACCAGGCTGACAGTGATAAGAAGAAGGATGAATTTGCAAAGGATACAGTCAAGTATTCTTATTCAGTGATGAGTAAAATGCTGGGATCCTTTGATATAGGCTATAAAGACGCAATATCTAAAATGTCAAAGAGCGATGCTGAAGCTCTCGCTCAGAAATGTGGGTATCTAGGTAAGATAAATAAATATTCCGGTTATCTTAAGGATCTTAATGATGTTGCAAAAACTGCCGATGACTATATCAAGAAGCTTTCCCAGGCATTGCAATTACGGGATATTGATCAGTCAAGGATAGAATTTCTCAAAAAGATAAAAGCTGCAGCTCCTGATGATGAATCTCTCGGACTGGCTGTGGACAAAATAATATATAAAATGGAGGAATCTCTTCCGGAGCTCAGACTGCAGATCTGTATTGATACCTGCACCAAGGAGGTTCTGAAGAAATCATTTTCCAAGATCGTTTCAGAGATCGCTTCCCCTGAGATCAAACTGATGCTCAAAGGTATTGAGCTGGGACAGGCAACTCTTGATTTTGTTTTTAATTCGAATGATAATGCTGATTCAAATCTTAAGCTTGCAATAATCTATATTCTCAGCAACGATTGTGATATAGCCCTGAGAAGCCTTAAACTCAGTTTATAACAGACAGCTCAGAAGCAAATGCTGTAAATTTTGTAAACGGATACAGAAGCTATCTGCAATTCCAGGAATATGCGACCTCCTTCGCGAAAAAATTCACAAATCAGCTGTTGTTTGATGGCTTGTATAATAAGCTTAAAAACTGTTTTTCAAATGAAAACCAGAGCACATATGAAAACTTCGTAGCAATGTTTGACAGTGACACAGCTATGTTCAAAAGAACTGAGGAGATCGCTGACGGCTACTATGGATTATATAAAACTATAAAATATCCCGGAATAGATTCCGAAGATGAGGATAATGTCAGTGTGACCGGAATTTCATTCCCGAAAGCATCAGTTGAATGGGGACTTGATGATTTTTATTATTCTGATTATGAAGCAGTTGTTACACCTGAAAATGCAACAAATCAATTTATTACATATTCATCCTCGGATGATTCTGTTCTCTCTTACCGCAGCGGCTACTCCATACCAGAGCTTCACAAGGAGGGAACAGTTACTGTGACTGCCACCTCGGATGACGGCGGAAAAACAGCGACAATGACTGTATCAGTGGTCAGCGGCCACGGAAAAAACGGAAATTATTTTGAAACCTATGGAAACGGAGAAATTTTACAAAGCGGTTCCTTCGGCTATGTAAAATTCACCCTGTATAGGAACGGCACACTTATTTACGGGTCGGGGAAGATGGATTCAAGTACATATTCAATTCCATGGAGAAATAATCCTGATGAAATAAAAAGAGTTATTATAGAATATGGTGTGACAAGTATCAGAGGATGGGCGTTTTCTGGCTGCACCAGCCTTACCAGCGTCACGATACCCTCCGGCGTGACAAGCATCGGAGATAGTGCGTTTGAAGACTGCACCAGCCTTACCAGCGTCACGATACCAGACAGCGTTACAAGTATCGGAGAATGGGCGTTTGAAGACTGCAAAAGCCTTGAAAGCATTACGATACCAGACAGCGTGACAAGTATCGGAGATGATGCGTTTTTGGGCTGCACCAGCCTTACCAGTATCACGATACCAGACAGCGTGACAAGTATCGGAGGATTGACGTTTTATGGCTGCACCAGCCTTACCAGTGTCACGATACCAGACAGCGTGACAAGTATCGAATCGAGTGCGTTTGAAAACTGCACCAGCCTTACCAGCATCACGATACCAGACAGCGTTACAAGTATCGGAAATGGTGCGTTTGAAGACTGCACCAGCCTTACCAGCATCACGATACCCTCCAGCGTGACAAGTATCGGATATGAAGTGTTTTCTTACTGCACCAGCCTTACCAGCATCACGATACCCTCCAGCGTGACAAGTATCGGAGATTCTGCGTTTGAAGGCTGCACCAGCCTTACCAGCATCACGATACCCTCCAGCGTGACAAGTATCGGAGATGATGCGTTTTCTGACTGCACCAGCCTTAAAACAATCTACGGCACAAAAGGCTCATATGCTGAAAAATTTGCAAAAGATAACGGATACACCTTTATCGATAAGGATAATCAGACTGTAGCGGTAACTGGAATAAAGCTGGATAAAACCACATGCACAATTGAGAAAGGCAAAACTCAGACGCTCACAGCGACAGTAACTCCGTCAAACGCCACCAACAAAACAATAACTTGGACAACGAGCGACAGCAGTGTAGCAACTGTATCGGGCGGAAGGATCACCGCTAAAAACACCGGCACAGCAACCATAACCGCAAAGACATCCAACGGCAAGACAGCCACCTGCAAGGTCACCGTAAAAAATCCGGCTGTTCTGGCAGCAGGCATAAAGCTTGACAAAACATCAACTACACTCGGCAAGGGCGAAACAATAACTCTTAACGCAACTATTACCCCCACCAACACAACAAACAAATCCGTGACCTGGACGACCTCAAACAGCAGTGTTGCAACAGTTTCCGGCGGAAAGATCACCGCTAAAAACAACGGCACAACAACGATAACAGCAAAGACCT
The DNA here is from genome assembly GCA_947169745.1 of uncultured Clostridia bacterium. Taxonomy (GTDB): domain Bacteria; phylum Bacillota; class Clostridia; order Oscillospirales; family Acutalibacteraceae; genus UBA1213. The sequence continues at coordinate 6,457 of CAMVQZ010000009.1, read as the reverse complement.
CCAACGGCAAGACCGCCACCTGCAAGGTAACTGTTATAAGCGAGATAAAGCCGGTACAGATCGAGCTAAATAACACAGAAGCTCTGATATATAAGGGCAAAACAAAAAATCTGAAAGCAACAGTATATCCCACAGAAGCTGCAGACAAAGCTGTGACATGGACTACGAGCAACAGCAAGGTAGCAACTGTTTCTGCAGGAAAGATCACAGGAATTGATTACGGCACAGCTACAATTACCGCAAAGACCTCTAACGGCAAGACCGCAACCTGCAAGGTGACAGTTCTGGTGGAGGAAACAGGGATATCCCTGAACAAATCAGCTGTTTCAATGGACAAAGGAAAAACTCTCACTCTTACTGCAACAGTACAGCCTGCAAATGCATACTTCAAGGAGATAACCTGGAGTTCATCGGATGAGGCTGTAGCAACGGTAGAAGATGGAAAAATAGTTGCAAAAGCGCTTGGAACAACTACCATAACAGCAGAAACACATAATCACATAAAAGCCACCTGCAAGGTAACCGTAAAGAACCCTGAGATCACAGCAACAAAAATAACCCTGAACAAAACCTCCCTCACCCTCGGCAAGGGCGAAAGTATGACTGTAACTGCTGAAATTGAACCCACCAACACAACAAACAAATCCGTGACCTGGACGACATCAAACAGCAGTGTTGCAACAGTTTCCGGCGGAAAGATCACCGCTAAAAACAACGGCACAGCAACGATAACAGCAAAGACCTCCAACGGCAAGACTGCCGCCTGCAAGGTCACTGTCAAGAACGCCCCCGCAAAGATAACCCTGACTAAGGGCGTTCTGACAATAGGTGTGGGCGAGAAATACAGCCTGGGTTCAAATGTAAACAGCGGCGCCGGCTGTGCAACAAGAACCTACCGCACCAGTAATTCTTCTGTCGTGAAGATGACAAAGACAAACTGGACAGGCGAATTTGTAGGCGTTAAGCCCGGTGTGGCATATGTAACAGTACGCACCTACAACGGCAAGGAGCATTCCTGCAAGGTCACAGTAAAGGCTGCTCCCAAGAGCGTGACCATCAGCAAGAAAACACTCACCCTCAAGGTGGGTCAGACAGCAACCCTTAGCTGCTGGACAAACGACGGCTCCGGCTGCGCAAAGAGAACCTTCCGCACCAGCAACAGCAGTATCGTAAAAATGACAAAGACCAACTGGACAGGCTCCTTCAAGGCAGTGAAAGCCGGAACAGCCTGGGTGACAGTCAGGACTTACAACGGCAAGGAAAGCTCCTGTAAGGTGACGGTGACAAAGTAAAATTATTCATGACCGGCACAGTGTAAAAGCTGCGCCGGTTTTTGGTTTGGTCTCAAAAAGGCAGGGAGCCCGATAAAAACCGGGTCCCCTGCCTGCTATTATCCTGCGGATAGGATATATGGAAACAGGATCAGAATTCTGCGCCTAAGCCTTTCATGGAGTCTATTACTACAACACAGCCGGGATCAACGTGCTGCATGACATAATACATCTGCTCTTCCGGGATCGCAATGCAGCCGCCTGTATAGGGCTTTTTGTCACCGAAACAGTGCAGGAAGATAGCAGAGCCGGCATTGGCTTTTCCTTCTTCATTATAGCTGATATTCAGACAGTACTGATATTGATATTTGTAGTCAACGATATGCTCGCTTTTATCGGTATCCAATTCCGGGTGATCTTTTATATTTACCATCTGATTATAATTGATATTTTCATCTCCTGACCAGTAGATATCCTCGTCTGCCTTTGTATAGGGTAAAGCGCAGCCGGGGTCGTCTGCGAGCCCGAAAGCCTTATTGAAGGAGAAGGTTCCCACAGGAGTTTTTGCATCACCCTCTCTGGTTTTGCCCAGACCCTCCCTGCCGATATATCCCGGAGTAGACAATATCATTTTCCAGCTTCCGCCGGCATCCTTTTCGTGCATGGAGATCCAGGCTGTCGAATTTTCATAGCCTGCCACGACAAAGAGCTGCTTCGCATCCTTTGCCGCATCGAGTCTGGTCACCCATTCAGGCGAAGCCTCAGCCTCAAGGGAAAGACGTTCCCTGGGTGTAGTGAAAGCAGCAGCCCCTGAAGCCGTATCCGACTGTACCTGTGGTACGCTGTTGCTGTCTGGTGCTTTTCCCGGAGCGCTGCACCCGGAAAGTGCAGCCGCTGAAACGATGAATAATGCCACAGAAACCCCTGCTATTATTTTTCTGATCATAGTAATCATTCTCCTTCGGATCTGAGAAACGGTCAGTTTACCACATAAGCGCTGCCGGTCTGTACTATATTCATACGCATATTGCTGCCGACCCTGACACGGATGGGAGTTACTGTCCACTGACCGTAGGTATCCTTTGTTTTGAGTAAGATGTTGGCTGTGCCGGGCTTGACTGCGGTGAGCTTGAAATTGCAGATATTATATCTGAAATCTATATTACAGGTCACCTTTACATTCAGGCTGTCGGCATAATAGTTCCAGTCGATGCCCTTCATCGGAAGTGTGAAGGTGCTGGTCTGTGTCTCCTCCACGATCACTGCTTCACCGGAAGCCTTTGATGTCATATTGAAGGATGTCCTGTCTGAGGCTGCTGATGCGCTGATGAATGAAACCGTTGAAAGCGCTGATACGGCGCACACTGCTGCGAGGGCTCCTGCGAAAACCTTTTTTCTGATAGTATTTGTCTTTTTCATATTGATTATCCCCTTTTTTATTTGATTTACTCTGTGTTTTCCTGAGTACATCTATATAGTATCACTCAGGAGGGCTCCTGCATATATGCAAATGATACCTGTTTTGTAGCCTGATTAACATATCATATGCATAGTGTTGCTTGATCTACAGAATAAAAACAAATTGTATATCAACTGAAATAGTGTGCCGGATCATAATATCTTTTCCATATGCTCCTCATCAATAAATGAATACCCGTGCTTCGGATAAAAATATCTTGATTCAAAATAGGTGGCTTTATCTCCCAGATGCACCTTCATTATCTTTCTGCCGTTTTCTCTTGCGAATCTTTCGGCAGCGTCAAGCAGCCTTGTGCCGATACCCTGCTTTTTCAGGGTATATTTTACATACAGGCGGTGGAGCACAGCCTTACCCTCATCAAGAAGATTACAGCCGATGCACCCGATCACTCTGTCGTTGTCATCCAATGCGATCAGGAACATATCTCCCTTATTGAGATAACATTCATCTATATCAAGGAGATCATCATTCAATGTGGGTATTCTGCCAAGCGCATTTTTAGCCTCCAGAACCATAAAGATCAGATCATCCCGATATTTTCTTTCGTACCTTTTTATTTCCAAGCATCCTCGCCCCCAATATTTTGATTTCAATATACAGATCATACCATTTTTGTGTTATCCGGCTTGATTTTCACAGACTGACAGTGGCGGTTATGACAGCCGGATCTCAGGTCACGAAAAATAAATATTTATTTTTCTTTTTGTCTTTTATTTTGTCTTTTATTAGAATCGAAATACTCATAAGTACAGCACTTAAGGCAACACCGCACAGAGATTGCGCGTCAGATTTCGAGCATAATTTTTTGTCAGATTGACAAAATCGACGCAGGAATACTGACGTATTTCAAGGAGATTTTGGCGAAAATGACGGAAAATTTGCCGGAAGATGGCGTGCAAAGCCGACAGGCGGTCGCCCAGCGGTGTTGCCTTAAGGCTTGTAACTGATCCAACATCCATCTTTTAAAATTTCCAATTTATCCCATTCGGGCTTTCCTATGTTGTGTCCTTTTACACGAATTGGCAGAAAGGCATCATGCTGACAATACGGCAACGGGTCATCAATGTCAATCCATCCTCGTTCATCAATCTGGTCATTCCACTCGTCGTATAGGTCATTCAAATCTGTATAGTATAGATCAAATGAGCATTGGACAGCGTCCAAGCTGCGATATTCAAAGAGATAAATTTCCTCCGGTTCAATCTGATACAGCATTATTTTATAAATAAAGTCTTTTTTATTACACTGCAATGGTTTTTTCAGATAAGCATATTTTCTCATTTTTAGTACCTCATTACTGACGGCAAGAATGCGAAATATTTATGCAGTTCAATCTTCAAGCTTCCGAAACCCGTCAAGACGAAGCTCTCTCTTTAATTCTTCTTCTGTTGGCAGATAGGTATAATATTTTGACGCAAATATCTGGTCGTTATCCTCAGGCAAAGTGTATTTTACAATAGCATCATTCTTTTCTGCACAAAGCACTATGCCAATAGGCGGCTTATCACCCTCGTTCATCAGTTCTCTTGTGTAGTAATTGACGTACATCTGCATTTGTCCCAAGCCCTGATGAGTGAGCGTGCCTGTTTTCAGGTCAAAAAGGACAAAGCATTTCAGAATATAGTTGTAAAAAACAAGGTCAATAAAGAAGTCCTGTCCGTCAACCGTAAAACGCTTTTGCCTTGCAACAAAAGAAAAACCCCGTCCGAGCTCAAGCAGAAATTCCTGCAAGTGGTCAAGCAAAGCCTGCTCAATGTCGCTTTCATAAACGTGCGTATCCGGCTTGATCTGCAAGAATTCCATCACATAAGGATCTTTGACGGCTTTTTCATATTCCGGTTTAGGCTCTGTTGTCTGGATTTCTGCGGCAACACTTTCTTTATCACGGCTTGCAAGCAGTCTTTGATAATACATCGTATGTATTTGTCTTTCAAGCTGCCGGACACTCCACGCTGATTTTGCACATTCTTCAGTATAAAAATCACGGGCGGTCTTATCTGAGATCCTCATCAGCACACGGTAATGCGACCAACTCAATTCGGTACACAGTGTGTGCCGAATTGGGAACATAAGATAGAATTGCCTCATATTACGGAGATTTCTTACCGTATAGCCTTTTCCGAATTCAACAGTAAGCCTATCTGAAATATATTGCAATAGATTTTTGCCATACTCGGCTCTGTCATTCTCACCGCAAGCCTTATAGATCTGTTCTCCGATCTCCCAATAGGCATTTACCATGGCTGAGTTTACGGTAGAATAGACCTTACCTTGAGCAGCAATAACGCTGTTTCTGATCGAACGGTATGTTTCCTGCCCGTTATTATCAAATATTTCCATTTCATTCATTTTGCTTCACCTAAATATATGTTTTTCTATCATAAAACCGAAATGAATAAAGCATCCAGTTCTTCCCAGCCATATTGTGTTTCCTGTGGCATATCAGCGATCAGGACATTCAGGCTTTCAATATTATGATCCAAATAATCATTTAATATATCAATGCGTTTACCTTCTCCAAGTTCAGGTGTTTCACGCTTGAGCTTCAGCAAATAATCTACTGTTGGTTTGATCTCAGGATCAAGACAATCCACGGCAAGCTCATCAAAAAGCATAGGTGGTGGAGTACTGTGTTTAATTATCCACTTACAGGCAAGTATTGGACGAAGAACATAAAAATACTTTTTTGTCCGGACAGTTTCTCCATGAAGGTATTCACGATAATTGCTTTTAGCTGTGCTTAAATAATGATAAAGACCGGATTTTTTGACAAAATATTTATTGATAACCTCCGAAACAGAAGCCCATTCATTTGTTGTTTTATATATTATAGGTGATGAATTCCACTCAAATAATGTAGGATTGGATTTGTGCAACAGGCGAAGTGCCTTCTGAATATCCCACCCATTTATATCGAGAGTATCATCAAGCTGCCATTCGATTACATCTCTCGTTTTTTCTAATCGTAAATAATAATCTTTCGGGCGAACATAAATAAAACGAACATCATAGTCACTGTCGGGAGAAGCAAACCCCCAGGCACGACTTCCCGATTCTACACAGTGAAGTATACGAACATTCTCTTTTTTCTCGATTTCTTGTATTTTATCTTTAATTATTTCAATCAAAATAATCACCTTTACTATATCGGATCATCACCGAAGTATACAAGATAATTATATCATATCCAAACAAAAAAATATAGATTTTCAAGACCAAAATCAAAAAATCTGATAGACAAGAGATATACACAGAATCTATTGAAAGAAAACAGAACCATAAAAAAGAAGCAGCGGCTGACCTCAATGGATAGCTGCTGCGCTTTTCGTATGTTTGTTATAATTTTAGAAACTGTCTGGTGTCAAGCAATATTTTGCTCCAATCCTTGATGGTCTTTCAGTTCCATAATAATCACCCATATAATTAAATGACCCGACGTGGTACGCATCGTTGAGAGGCGTGTCGGGTTCTGTCAATTATATTATATGCTGTTTTTTACATAAATACAATAAGCAAAATATTCAAATAAAATTTTTACAAGGATAACCGCATCAATCGTCTGTACTTTTCAGATGTCTGTACTTCTGTCTGTACTTTTTGAAGCAACAAAAAAATTATGCGGCTCTCAAATCTTGAAAGCCGCATAAATACTGTATTATTCTGGAGCTGATAGGCAGATTCGAACTGCCGACCTCATCCTTACCAA
>CAMVQZ010000008.1 GCA_947169745.1 uncultured Clostridia bacterium | reverse complement strand
GAACACGGGTGCAGCGTCACGCTGCCGAATTGCTCAGTGCGAGCACGCACCGCTGGGTGATCTGTGTAAAATAGTTCTGAAAAAACAGGCGCTTACTGTCAAGGGAGTGAAACAGTAGAAGTAAGAATAAACCAGCCGCAAGAAGCAGCCTGTGAGGGCTGCGGCGGCGGTGGTAGGGAGTATTGACAAAAGAAACGAGCGCCGGATGCCGCGCGACGAAAGTATATGTACGCACGACAGAGCGAATGGAATGAGCGATAATGCGAACATGGGTCCAGCGTCACGCTGGTTGAGTGAGGGTTGAAAAAGAATATGTTTTGTGGTAGAATCAGTAGAGAAAAAGGACAAAATCAGAAAGAGGAAATGATATGCCAATAAAGATTCCAGACGGGCTGCCGGCACTCAAGACGCTGGAGGCTGAAAACATATTTGTAATGACAGACGAAAGAGCTGTCCGACAGGATATCAGGCCGCTAAAAATTGTAATACTGAACCTGATGCCGAATAAAATAGAAACAGAAACGCAGCTGCTCAGGCTTCTGGGAAACACTCCTCTGCAGGTGGATGTGGAACTGCTGCAGACAGCTACCCATGTTTCAAAAAATACCTCTCAGGATCACCTGACATCATTTTACAAAACCTTTGACGAAATAAAGGATCAGCATTATGATGGAATGATAATAACAGGTGCCCCGGTGGAGAAAATGGAATTTGAAGAGGTGGACTACTGGCCGGAGCTTTGTGAAATAATGAAGTGGTCAAAGCAGAATGTCTACAGCACCTTCCATATATGCTGGGGAGCTCAGGCCGGGCTTTATTATCACTACGGAATACCTAAATTCACCCTTGAGGAAAAGCTTTCCGGCGTTTACATTCACAGGGTTATGAATGTATTCCATCCTCTGATGAGAGGCTTTGACGATAAGATACTCCTTCCTCATTCGAGATATACCGGGACACACCGATCAGATATCAGGGAACACCCGGAGCTGGAGATACTCGCATCCTCAAACATCGCCGGCGTTGCCATAGTTGCCAATAAAAACGGCAGACAATTCTTCGTAATGGGTCATGCAGAATATGACAGAACAACCCTTGCCAATGAATACCTGAGAGATAACCTGAAGGGGATACATCCACAGCTTCCATATAATTACTTCCCCGGAAATGATCCCAGAGCTCTTCCGGCTCTTACATGGAGAAGCTATGCAAATATCCTTTATACCAACTGGCTGAATTACTTTGTATATCAGCAGACCCCCTATAACATTACTGATATAACGGGTTTTGAAAAATAATAACAGCGGCGCACAAACTGTTTATGTATGTTTAATGCGCCGTTTTTATTGCATCTGCTGCAAAAAAATATCCTTATAAGGGAGGATGAATTATGCCCGATGATAACAGACCGAAAATAAAATCTCCGGAGCCTGAGGCATCCGGGATTACACCTGAAAGCAATACTGCTTCTTCCCCGGCTACTTCAAAGCCGAAGCCTTCAGATGATCCGGCAACCGTGAAGAAAAGCGTAACGGAGGATGCCCCGGCTGCAATTCAGACAGCAAAGCCTGTGACAGTCAAAACTGAAAATCCGCCCCTTTCCCAAAGGGAGCAGGAACACCTGACATACCTGAGAGTGCTGAGAAAATATAATGACGCAAAAGTCAAGAGGATACATTACAGAAGATACGGTACACTGTTTATTCTTATCTCTGCATTTGTTTTCCTGGCTCTGATGTTCAGTCTTAGCACCAAAATATTGTTCCTGTGTCTGTGGATCGTTACTGTGCTCTACTGCGTCTTTCTGATGATAAGAGCAGATTACAGATATCACTGCTACAAGGAAATGCTGGGGATCGCGGATGAATCCGACGAGTATGAAAAAGAACTGCTTGCGGCTGAATCTGAGGAAGAATCAGAAAACGATCCCGGAAAGAACGGAGGCAAACAATGAAAACCATATTTACCATTTTCAAAAACGATTTAAAGGGTATATTCAGGAATATCATAGTATTCGTGGTAATAATCGGAATATCCATACTACCTGCGCTTTATGCCTGGTTCAACATCGCGGCTAACTGGGATCCTTATTCCAGCACAGGAGGCATCCCCTTTGCAATATGCTCAAATGACAAGGGCTATACCTTCAGGGCGCTTACAATAAATGCCGGCGATAAAATTGTTGACGGTCTGAAACAAAATGATAAAATGGGATGGCGTTTTGTTTCTCAGAAAGAAGCTGTGGACGGCGTCAATAAAGGCAGATACTATGCTGCTGTTATTATCCCGGAGAATTTCACAGAAAACCTGATGTCTGTTACTACCGGTAAATTCCAGCAGGCAAAGCTTCTGTATTATACAAATGAAAAGAAAAATGCAATAGCGCCAAAAATCACAGACAAGGGCGTTGAGGCTATCCAGGAAAATGTAAACTCCACCTATGTCAGCACCGCAACACAGATCATCGCAACTACATTGAATATTTCCTCCGGTGAAATCACAGACAATAAAGAGGCTCTTGCAAAAAAGGTGATTGAATCCCTGACTACAGCAAAAACAGACCTCAAGGCATATATCAGTATTATGGATATGCTTATTGAAAGTCTGGATTCTGTTGACAGTGTTCTCAAATCCACAAAAGCTCTTCTTCCGGATATACAAAAGGCTCTCGAAAGCTCCGGAGCGGTCAGTGATGAGGTCAAGACCTCTGTCAAGAATATAAAGGATTTCTCCGGCCAGATAGTAACCTCGGTGGAGGCTGTGACAGGAACAGCTGAGACTCTGGGAGAAAGCGCAAAAAAAGAGATGGATTCTGCCTTTAAGAAGATAGCCTCCGGATCAAAGGACGGAGCCGATAATCTTAAAAAGGTCTCTGAAATAAACGAAAAACTGGTTACGGTATACAGTAAATTCAAAACCGCCATCGAAACACTGGAAAAGGATTTCGATGTGGACTGTTCCGATCTTAAGGCAAAGATAACAAAAGCAATCAACAGACAGAATGAGATCATTAAAACCATAAAAAGCGCAAGCAGCACTGTTGAAAAAACAGGAAAGCTTCCGTCTGATATCCAGAAAAAAATCGACACCCTGATGACAGAAGCCAAAACAGATATCAAGGATGTGGATAATTCCTTTGAAGCTGTCAAGGGCTCACTCAACCGCGGAGTTACAAAAACCTATTCAGCTCTCGACAAGGTAACAGATGTTCTCACAAGCTTCGGAGATGAGGTTCCGGAGGTCGATTCCTCAATTACCCACGCAAGCAACAGCATTGCCGCTATGAAGAAATCCTTCGGCAATGTCAAGACCTATATAAACGATACCATCAAGAAGGTAGACAGCCTTATCAATAAGATATCTGATCTGAAAAATTCTACTGTCATCGAGGATATCATAACACCCGTAATTGAGAACCCCAGAGCTCTGGGTGAATTTGTTTCCAGTCCGGTAAAGACAGAAACAGAGCATTTTTACCATCTTGATAACTACGGCACTGCTATGACACCTTTCTATTCCTCTCTTGCCATCTGGGTCGGAGGTATAGTCCTTGTAGCAGTAATGAAAACAGAGCTTACACGCCGGGATCTGAAAAAACTTCCGAAGCACAATTCCACACAGCTTTATTTCGGACGATATCTGTTATTCTTCATGCTGGGACAGATACAGGCATTGATAATATCCCTCGGAGATCTGTATTTCCTGCGGATACAATGTGATAATCCGGTGCTGTTTATCCTCAGCTGTATGATCTCCAGCCTGGTATATACACTGATAATCTATTCCCTGACTATAACCTTCAGCGTTATCGGAAAAGCACTTTCAGTCATAATACTTGTCATTCAGATAGCAGGAGCCGGCGGCACATTCCCCATAGAGGTCCTCCCCGCACCCTTCCAGCTGTTATCCCCATACCTCCCCTTCAAATACGGAGTCAATATTCTCAGGGAGGCTGTTGCAGGAGCGGATCCGGAAGCATATACAAAGGAGCTTCTCTTCCTTCTTGCCTTCATACCCTTTGCCCTGCTCTTAGGAACAGTACTGAGAAAACCCTGCATCGGTATCACGGAATTCTTCAACAAGAGATGCAAGGAAAGCGATATTCTGGAATAATCTTTCATAATATTCCCGGACTACAGGCATAGCCAAGTGTAGTCCGGGATTTTCTTTTATCTTTCTGCTTTTATCAGCCGGAAATATTCAAAGCACCAGGAGCGGTTCCAGAACCCAGGCTCTCTGACAGATACAAAAGGACCCCGGACAGTTCTCCGTTTGTCTTGCACGGATTTGTCCGGGGTCTGTTATTCAGTCAAGAAAATCCTTGAGCTTCTTGCTTCTGCTGGGGTGACGGAGCTTTCTCAGCGCCTTTGCCTCGATCTGGCGGATACGCTCCCTTGTGACATTGAATTCCTCTCCCACCTCTTCAAGAGTTCTGGAACGTCCGTCATAAAGTCCGAATCTGAGACTGAGCACCTTTGCTTCTCTGGGGGTCAGGGTCTCCAGTACCGCTGCCAGCTGCTCCTTAAGAAGAGCGTTTGAAGCTGCATCCTGGGGAGCCGGAGCATCCTCATCCGGAATAAAATCTCCCAGATGGCTGTCCTCTTCCTCTCCGATAGGTGTTTCCAGAGAAACCGGCTCCAGAGAAACCTTCATTATCTCTCTGACCTTATCCGGAGGCATTCTCAGCAGCTCAGCAATCTCCTCTGCGGAGGGTTCATGTCCTGTTTCGTGGAGGAGCTGACCGGAGGCTTTTTTCACCTTATTGATGGTCTCCACCATATGTACAGGTATCCTGATAGTCCTTGCCTGATCTGCGATAGCTCTGGTTATAGCCTGCCTTATCCACCATGTAGCATATGTGGAAAACTTAAAGCCCTTTGTGTGATCGAACTTTTCCACGGCCTTGATAAGTCCCAGATTTCCCTCCTGTATCAGATCAAGGAACTGCATTCCTCTTCCCAGATATCTCTTTGCAATACTTACTACAAGACGGAGATTTGCCTCTGAAAGCCTTTGCTTTGCTTCCTCATCCCCGTTCTGTATTCTGATAGCGAGATTGGTCTCCTCCTCTATAGACAAGAGAGGCACTCTTCCTATCTCTTTGAGATATATCTTGACAGGGTCGTCTACGGAGACTGAATCCAGATAGTCTGAATTGTCATCATCCGTTTCGTCTCCGATACTGGAAAGCTCAGTATCATCCAGCATAATATCATCTACTGTTTCAACGATCTTGATACCGCTGGTTTCAAGAACATCATAGAATTTTTCCATCTGCTCGGCGTCTATATCCATTTCGCCGATTGCATCCAGTATTTCCTTGTTTGTGAGCTGACCCTTTGTTTTTCCCAGCTCTGTAAGATCCTTTAAAACTGATCTTTTATCAGGTTGTGTGTTATTAGACATTTTTTCCTCCGTTTTCCTTATGGATGAACTGAATCTGTTTGCCCTAAGGCTCAGTCACCATTATTTTCCCAGTATTCTCATTGCATTTTCCTCTGCAAGCCTGACTTCTCCGACATCAAGAGAGACAGCCTCTGCGATCTCCTCGCAGGTCATAGGAGGTTTTCCTCCCAGTCCGAATCTCAATGATATGACCCTTGCCTCTCTTTCGGGCAGGGCTGCAAGCATTTCCTGTACCTGCCTGGAAAGCGCTTCATCACCGCTTCCCGGCTCTTTTTTCTTCTTCTCCGGTTTTTTCTCTTTTTTCCCGGGAACAAGTCTTTCTGCCATCTCCGAGCTTGTAGGCTCACGTCCCTTTTCTGATTTAAGAGCCTCATACTCCTTTCGTATCTTTTCCACATCCCCGGTCATCCCCGAGGGAATATTCAGAGCAGCGTCACACTCACGGACGGCATTTCTCAGGGCGGCATCTATCATCATGGCAGCAAAGGCAAAGAAGCTGATATTAGAATTAAAATCAAAGCTTTCCGCTGCATTCATCAGGGCAAGATTACCCTCCTGCACCAGATCCATATACAAGACGCCTCTGCCTATGTATTTTTCAGACATCACCACAGGCAGGACAAGACCGGATGAGATCAGCTCTCCGGCAGCATTTTCATCGCCCCCGGCAATATCGTCCATAAGCTTCATTTCTGTTTCGTATGAGGGCAGAGATACTTCACCAATATCCCGGAGGTACGTCTCCACAGTATCAATACCGGAAACGGCTGCTCTTTTTTCTTCATCACAGCTGTTCTTTATTTTCTTTGCAAAAGCCTTTTTGTCTCCGGGTATTTCATCATCCCTGAGAACGACCACAGTCATTCCCTCATCGGCAATCATCCGCAGCAGGGACAGCATATCCTCTGAATCAGTCAACTTTTCCCCCGACTCACTGAGAATATCATCGCGATAAAGTATATTGCCCCCTGCGGCACCCTTTTCAATCAGTCTGTCCCCTGCTTCTTCAATATATTTTTCCTTTTCCATTTATTCTCCGAACCTCATTTCAGTTTTTTGCTCCTGCTGGGGTGGCGGAGCTTTCTGAGAGCCTTTGCCTCGATCTGGCGGATACGCTCTCTTGTGACATTGAATTCTTCTCCCACCTCTTCAAGAGTTCTGGGTCTGCCGTCATCAAGTCCGAAACGGAGACGAATGACCTTTTCCTCCCTGGGAGTCAGTGTAGAAAGCACAGATGACAGTTGCTCCTTCAGCATTGACTGAGAAGCGGCATCCTGGGGAGTGATTGCTGAGTCATCAGGAATAAAATCTCCCAGATGGCTGTCTTCTTCTTCTCCGATAGGCGTCTCCAGAGACACCGGCTCCTGAGAAGCCCTGATAGCCTCCCTGATCTTATCAATAGGAACATTCAGAAAATCCGCTATCTCCTCCATTGTAGGCTCATGTCCGTTTTCGTGAAGGAGCTGACCTGAAGCCTTCTTTATCTTATTTATTGTCTCTCCCATATGTACAGGTATCCGGATAGTTCTTGCCTGATCGGCAATAGCTCTGGTTATAGCCTGTCTTATCCACCATGTGGCATATGTTGAAAACTTAAAGCCCTTCGTATGGTCGAATTTCTCGACAGCCTTCATCAGGCCTAAATTTCCCTCCTGGATAAGATCAAGGAACTGCATTCCTCTTCCCAGATATCTTTTTGCAATACTGACCACAAGACGTAGGTTTGCTTCTACAAGTCTCTGGCTTGCCTGATCGTCTCCCTCCAGTATCCTTTTGGCTATTTCTGTCTCCTCCTCAGGAGTCAGAAGCGGAACTCTTCCTATCTCCTTGAGGTAAATCCTTACCGGGTCATCCGTGGCAACTATAGTATCTGAGTAGGAGGCTTCCTTTTCACTTTCATCGGTGATATTTGAAAGCTCCTCATCATCCAGCATAATGTCTTCCATCGTCTCGACTATCTCAACTCCGCTGGACTCCAGCATATCATAAAAGCGCTCCATCTGTTCAGGCTCGATATCCATCTCACCTGTAGCATCAAAGATCTCTTTATTGGTAAGCTGTCCCTTGGCTTTTCCTATTTCAATAAGATCACCGAGAACATTTTTCTTTTCAGGCTGTTGTGTACCCATAATAATCCTCCTGCTACTGCTTTTTTTTCTTCATTTTTCTGAGCTGTTCCATTATCGTTTCATTGTCTGCCGCCGCTATCTGGTCATAGGTAAGCCTTCCGCTCTCCTCCTCCAGAATGGATATATATTCCCCTGCTGCAGCAACTGCATCATTTTCTCTGGGATGAGCCGCCAGCATCCCTGCGATCCGGCTCATTTCTTCAGCGGAAAACTCTCCTGCAATACTGGTCATTGATATATCAAGACCACTCTCCGCTCTTTTCATCAGTATCTCATAGATCCTTCTGTTGAAGGCAGTAACAAATAATTCCGGCCTGACTTTCTGTGCAACAAAGACCGCCGCATCCGGATTGAGTATCATCAGAGAGATCAGTGCCTCTTCGGCATTGGCTGCCCGGAGATTGAAGCGTTTTTCTGAATTGAGCCTGTCATTTCTCGCATTCATTATATTTTCAGCCCGGATCTGCTCCTGACTGTACTGCTTTTTCTCATGCTGTCTGATACCCCTGTCTACAAGCTGCTTCATGGAATTTTTTTCCACATTAAGCTCCTTTGATAGTCTGGATATATATACATCCCTCTCCACCGGGTTATCCAGTTCAGAAATCATTCTGGCAGCCTTGGTGAGAAATTCAACCCTCTGTGAGGGCACATTCAGATCAAAGGAAGCCTTCAGCTTTGAAATATTGTATTCTATATCATTTCCCGATTTTTCAAGGAGCATCCTGAATCTGGCGCTGCCCTGATCCTTATATGATCTGATGAATTCATCAGGATCCTTGCCGTTGGGTACTGTAAGCACCTTTATATTCAGACCGGTGGGTCTGAGAATGGATATTGCCCTTGCTGTAGCCTTCTGACCGGCTTCGTCTGAATCATAGCATATGACAACTTCATCGCAGTATCTCTTTATTATGTTTGACTGCTCAGCGGTCAGAGCTGTACCCAGAGTTGCCACTGCATTTTCAAAGCCTGCCTGATGCAAAGCAATAACATCCATATAGCCCTCCACAAGTATAAGCTGACCTTTAGCCTTGTTTTTGGCAAACTGAAGGGCGAACAGATTCCTGCTCTTATTGAATACCGGTGTCTCTGAGGTATTGAGATATTTCGGCTTTATATCCGACATTATCCTGCCTCCGAAGCCTATTACATTTCCTCTCAGATCAATTATGGGAAACATCACTCTGTCAGAGAAACGGTCTATGGCATTTCCGTTTTTTGTCTGATTGGCAAGATTAGCTGCGATAAGCTCACTGTTTGTGAAGCCCTTCTTACGCAAATGATTAACCAGCTCAAATCTGGAAGCCGGGGAATAACCCAGTCCGAAATGTATTATAGTTTTTTCGCTCAGCTCTCTTTTTTTCAGATATCCCATTGCAGCTGCTCCCGCAGGTGAATAGAGCTGTTTATTGTAAAACCTTGCAGCCTCCCGGTTTGCTTCATATATCCTGTTTCTCAGTATGGTCATACTGTTGTCTGCATTCTGCTCCGGCAAGGTCATTCCTGCCCTGTCTGCTAAAAGCTTTACTGCCTCCACATAATCAAGGTTTTCGATCCTCCGGATAAAGGTTATGACATCACCGCCGACTCCACAGCCAAAGCAATAAAAAAATCCGTTCTCCCTGGAAACACTGAAGGAGGGTGTGTGCTCACTGTGGAAGGGACAGAGCCCCATCAGGCTTCTTCCGGTTTTTTTCAGTCTGACATAACCAGATATAACCTCGGATATATCCGTACGGGATTTTAATTCATTTATGAAATCCTCAGGTATAGGCATCACATCACTCCTTTTCAACTTCTTTTCCAGCCCCACGACCGGGGCACAAATAATCTTTCAAACTGTTCAATAGCATATCTGTCAGTCATTCCTGCAAGATAATCGCAAACTGCCCTGGGAATTCCCTCACTGCTGGCAGTAAGCTTATTCTCTACAGGGAGATTATCCGGATGAGCAACAAAGTATTCATACAGAAAGCTCATCAGATCAGGAACCTTTTTTTCTTCCAGCTTTGCATTCCTGTTGGAATAGACACAGGAAAACATAAATTTATGAAGCCTTTCAAAAACCTCGCTTACCTCCCCGGACATTTTCAGCTCTCCTTCGGTGGAATTTTCCAGAAGAGAAATAACAAGGGTGTTTATCCTCTCGGAGGTACTATATCCCAGTACTCTCAGAGCGTCATCGGGAAGATCCTCCTGATGGATTATCCCTGCCCGGACAGCATCGTCGATATCATGATTTATATATGCTATCCGGTCAGCTATCCTGACTATCCTTCCTTCAAGAGTATCCGCTTCCTTTCCCCTTGTATGGCACAATATTCCGTTTCTTGTTTCATATGTAAGATTAAGTCCCTTGCCGTCCTTTTCAAGGGTATCCACCACTCTCAGGCTTTGCTCGTAGTGGCGGAAGCCCCCGTCCATCAGCATATCCAGTGCCCTTTCTCCCGCGTGGCCAAAGGGAGTATGACCAAGGTCATGCCCGAGAGAAACAGCCTCTGTGAGATCCTCATTCAGTCTCAGTCCTCTGGCTACCGTCCTGGCTATCTGTGAGACCTCCAGTGTATGGGTGAGCCTTGTGCGGTAATGATCCCCCTCCGGCGAAAGAAACACCTGGGTCTTATGCTTCAGCCTACGGAATGCCTTGCAGTGGATTATCCTGTCTCTGTCTCTCTGGAAATCAGTCCGGACAGAACATTTCTCCTCTTCCCTTCCCCTGCCCCTTGAACAGGAAGACAGGCAGGCATACTGTGAAAGTATCAGGCCTTCATTTTTTTCGCTTTGTTCCCGAATATTCAAAATAATCACCTCCGGACTGTCTGCTGCGGTGCAAGGGCTATCAGCAGGAACACAACCTACTCTATAGTATTATACGCAAAAAAAGCCCGGAAACCTTTTTTTCTGAAAAAATAAAAAGGGCAGTCTGCGATCATACTGTGACCGCCGGCTGCCGCTGATTTCCGGAAAAGTCATCCTGTTATCAGATCTTATCCAGAGCCTGTTTTATATCTGCAATTATATCGTCGATATACTCTATTCCTACAGACATTCTGATGAGATTGGGCTTTACTCCGCATTCCTCCAGCTGCTTGTCATTGAGCTGACGGTGGGTGGTGCTTGCAGGATGAAGAGCACAGGTTCTTGCGTCCGCAACATGAATGACCAGCTTGATCATATCAAGGTTATTCATAAACTCCATTGCCTTTTCTCTGCCGCCCTTTACGCCGAAGGAAATAACTCCGCAGGAGCCGCCCGGCATATATTTTTTGCTTCTTTCAAAGTATTTGTTACCGGGAAGTCCGGGATAATTTACCCACTCAATTTTGTCGTTTGACTCCAGGAACTCCGCAACCTTCTGGGCATTCTGACAGTGGCGCTCCATTCTCAGGAAAAGCGTCTCCAGTCCAAGATTGAGAAGGAAAGCATTCTGGGGGCTCTGCTGAGAACCATAGTCACGCATAAGATGTGTTGTTGCCTTTGTAATATATGCAGCTCTGCCGAATTTTTCAGCATAAATTACGCCGTGATAGGATTCATCCGGCTCGGTAAACTGAGGGAATTTTCCGCTTTTCCAGTCAAAATTACCGCTGTCAACGATTACTCCTCCCAGAGCAACTGCGTGACCATCCATATATTTTGTAGTAGAATGAGTCACAATATCCGCACCCCACTCAAACGGACGGAAGTTTACCGGAGTCGGGAAGGTATTGTCTACGATAAGAGGTACTCCGTGTGAGTGAGCTGCCCTTGCATATGCCTCGATATCCGGTATATCCAGAGAGGGATTTGAAACGCTTTCGATGAATACAGCCTTTGTATTTTCCCTGAAGGCAGCATTGATCTCATCCTCATCTGCATCGGGACGGATAAATGTAAAATCTATTCCCAGTTCTCGGAGGGACTTATTAAAGAGATTGAAGGTGCCTCCGTATATTGCAGCTGCAGATATCACATGATCTCCTGCGTGACACAGATTTGTGATCGCTATCATATTGGCAGCCTGACCAGAGGAAGTAAGCATTGCACCCACGCCGCCCTCAAGAGCTGCTATCTTTGCAGCAACTGTGCTGAGTGTGGGATTTGTAAGACGTGTATAGAAAAAGCCGTCCTCCTCCAGGTCAAAAAGCTTTCCCAGAGTTTCTGCGCTGTCATACTTGAAGGTTGTACTCTGAACTATAGGTACTACCCTTGGTTCTCCGTTTTTCGGATCATAGCCTGCCTGAAGGCATTTCGTATTGATATGGTATTCCATCTTTATTTCTCCTTTATTTCCTCATAGATTTTTAATATTTCAGCAGCAACCTCAGGGATATCCCTTGCTGCATTTATTATCCTTATGTTTTCCCTGTCTCCCAGCTTCTCAAAGACATCAAAGAATTTTTTTCTTATCCTGGTCTGGGCTTCCTTGTTTTCATAGATCTCCCTTGAAAGTCTCCCACGGGATATCCTCTCGTCACAGGAATCTATATCCACATCAAGAAAAAAACACAGATCCGGCCTGGTTATCTCCCGGCATCCCAGATTCATATCCATCACCCAGTCCGGGTCAGCCTCACTGCCCTGGTATGCAAAGGATGAATAATAATATCTGTCGCACACTACATCTATCCCCTCATCCAGGTAATGTCTTATCCCGGAGGGGTTCACATTATGAAATATCCTGTCCGCAAGAAAAAGCGCTGAAAGCTCATAGGCATCTCTTTTGACAAGCCCGGAAAGCGCGTCCCTTATCATTCCTCCCGTAGAAGAGGCTGTGGGCTCTGCAGTCTGAAATACAGTCCTGCCCTGTTTTTTCATTTCACTGACCAGCAGCTCTATCTGTGTTCCCTTTCCTGAGCCGTCAAGACCCTCGAAAACTATAAATCTTCCCCTTGACATTATTTTACCCCTTATTATTCAACTGTTACACTCTTTGCGAGGTTTCTGGGCTTATCCACATCAAGTCCCCTTGAAACGGACAGATAATAACCCATGAGCTGCAGCGGTATCACAGAAAGGCTGGCGCTGAAATGCTCATCTGTTTTGGGGATATATACAGTAAAGTTGGCTGTATCCTCTATCTCATAGTGGCCATAGGAGGTAAGCCCCATAAGATACGCTCCCCTGCTCTTGACCTCCACCATATTACTGACTGTCTTTTCATAAAGCTCGCCCTGGGTCAGCACTCCTATTACAAGAGTACCGTCCTCGATCAGACTTATGGTGCCGTGCTTCAGTTCTCCGGCTGCATATGCCTCAGAATGAACATAGGATATCTCCTTCATTTTAAGGCTTCCCTCAAGGCACACTGCATAATCTATGCCTCTTCCGATAAAGAAAACATCCTGGGCATTTGCCTGCTTTGCGACAAACCACTGTATCCTTTCCTTATCCTCCAGTATCTTTTCTATCTTCTTCGGGATGGTTCCCAGCTCAGTTATAAGTAATGAATATTTTTCCTCATCGATCTGACCCCTTACAAGGGCAAACTGGATTGCAAGAAGATATCCTGCTATCAGCTGTGTGGAATATGCCTTTGTGGTTGCAACTGCTATTTCAGGACCAGCAAGGGTATAGAAAACATTATCAGCCTCTCTCGCAATGGAGCTTCCCACAACATTGACTATTGCCAGTGTCTTTATGCCCTTCTCCTTTGCAAGTCTGAGAGCCGCAAGGGTATCCGCTGTTTCTCCCGACTGGCTCACAACTATTACAAGCCCGTTTTTATCAAGCAGCGGCTTCCTGTAACGGAATTCAGACGCAAGCTCCACACGAACAGGTATCTTTGCGAGATCCTCGATGACATACTGAGTCACAACTCCCGTATGATATGCAGAACCGCAGGCTACTATATAGATATGGGAAATGTTCTTTATAGCCTCTTCGTCAAGCCCGATATTCTCAAGCTCGATCCTGCCGTCCTTAACCACAGAAGCAATTGTGTCACTGACTGCCTTCGGCTGCTCGTGTATCTCTTTCATCATAAAATGCTCAAAGCCGCCCTTTTCGGCAGATTTTGCATCCCATTTGATCTCCGTGAGCTTCTTTTCGATAACGTCGCCGTCAAGGTTAAAGAAGGTGACCTCACCGGGTGTAAGTCTCGCTATTTCCATATTGCCTATATAATAGACATTTCTTGTGTATTTCAGAATAGCCGGGACATCAGACGCCACAAAGGTCTCTCCGTTTGATACACCGATAATCATCGGGCTGTCCTTCCTTGCGACCCAGATCTCTCCGGGGTGGCTCTTGAACATCATACAGAGAGCATAGGAGCCCCTGACCCTGACCATGGTCTTTGCTATCGCATCCGCAGGATCTGTGTTATATTTCTTATAATAATAATCAACTAATTTTACAACGACCTCTGTATCAGTCTGGGAATAAAAAGCATATCCGTGCTTCAGAAGCTTTTCCTTCAGCTCCTTGAAGTTCTCGATTATTCCGTTGTGCACTCCGACAACCTCGGATTCAACCTCACCGGATCCGCTGCCGGTACAGTTTCCGCTGACATGGGGGTGAGCATTTGTTTTACTCGGTTCGCCGTGGGTAGCCCATCTCGTATGACCGATGCCGCAGTTTCCCACAAGTGAATTTCCGTTATCTGTTTTTTCGGCAAGAATTTTCAGTCTGCCCTTGGATTTGACTACCTCCGCCGGTTCTTCTCCGTTCCTGATGGCAAGACCGGCTGAATCATATCCTCTGTATTCAAGCCTTGCAAGTCCATCAAGAAGTATGGGGGCTGCCTGATGTTTTCCCACAAATCCAACTATTCCGCACATTTGCACCTCTCCTTGTTTGTTTATGGCCGGTCAGACAATCACCGGCTCTTTACAGCTTACGCCTTGAAATCCATTATCCCGTCATGGACAACATCAAGATATTTTCCATCAATGACATCCTTGAGATACTGGCCGTACTGATTCTTTTTCAGTTGTTCGTATACCGCGAGAACATCCTCCTTTGTGATCCAGCCCTTCATATAGGCTATCTCCTCCAGGCAGGCAATCTTCCTGTGCTGGTGATCCTCTACTGTCTTGACAAAATTAGTAGCCTCGACAAGGCTCTCGTGTGTTCCGGTGTCAAGCCATGTAAAGCCCTGTCCCAGTATTTCTACATTAAGCTCGCCTTTTTCGAGATATATCTTATTGAGATCAGTTATTTCTATCTCTCCCCTCGGAGAAGGCTTAAGGCTCTTTACATATTCTATGACCTTATTGTCACAAAAATAAAGTCCTGTCACACAATAATTACTCTTGGGATGCTCCGGCTTTTCCTCGATAGAAATAGCCCGTCCGTCACTGTCAAATTCTACGATTCCGAAACGCTGCGGATCATCCACATAATATCCGAAAACAGTAGCCCCTTTTCCGGTTTCAGCATTATTGACAGCTTTCCGCAGTCTCTTGTTGAGTCCGTGGCCGGCAAAGATATTATCTCCCAGTATCATGGCTACCGTATCATCCCCGATGAACTCCTCGCCGATAAGGAAAGCCTGCGCCAGTCCGTCGGGTGATGGCTGGACAGCATATGAAAGATTTACACCAAACTGGTGTCCGTCTCCCAGGAGACTCTCAAACCTTGGCGTATCCTGCGGAGTTGAGATGATAAGGATATCCCTTATACCTG
The DNA here is from genome assembly GCA_947169745.1 of uncultured Clostridia bacterium. Lineage (GTDB taxonomy): Bacteria > Bacillota > Clostridia > Oscillospirales > Acutalibacteraceae > UBA1213. The sequence goes on along the minus strand of CAMVQZ010000008.1, from coordinate 27,572 downwards.
CGTTCATAAGCACAGACATCGGATAGTATATCATTGGCTTGTCGTAGATCGGAAGAAGCTGCTTTGATGTTACTTTTGTAAGAGGGTAAAGTCTCGTTCCCGAGCCGCCTGCTAATATAATGCCCTTCATATTCTGTTTACCTCCCTGATTGATCAGTTCATAGTGAAATCCGGTCTCTGCTTTATTATTGTATCTGTCACCTGTCCATAATATTTACATATATGTCTATTATTATATTACACAATCTGCCATTAGTCAACCCAGCCCAGCGTCGACGTGTGCGTGCTCGCACTGAGCGATTCGGCAGCGTCGACGCTGCACCCTTGTTCGCGGTGCGTGCTCGCACTGAGCGATTCGCGTTATCGCTCATTTCATTCGCTCGGTCGTGTGTACATATACTTTCGTGGCGCGGCATCCGGCGCGTATTGCCTCAGATAATACTCCTACCCCTCGCCGCCGCAGTCCTTACGGGCTGCTATACGCGGCTGGTTTTTACTAACTTCTATCATATCACTCTCTCGGCACAGAGCGCCTGCTTTCTCCTAGAATTATTTTAGCAGCGTCACGCTGGCCGCCGCAGTCCTTACGGGCTGCTATACGCGGCTGGCTTATTCTGACTTCCGTTACTTCACTTTCCGTCAATATCTATTCTTCATCCCCTGCTTCCTTTTATTGCCATTTTTAGAAAAAACTGAAAAAAATCGTCAAAAAATATATAAAATTCTATTGACAAATGCATTATTTTGGTGTACTATAAATATGGTACAAGAAACCAGTTCTGCACAGGGCTCTTTATTCACTTTGTGTAGACGGTGTACCATTCATTCTGATTATTCCTTTTCTTTCCTTTTTCCTTTTTTCTTTTTATTCCTTTTAGGCCGCAGGCACAGGGGTTTTCCTCTGTGCCTTTGGTCTTTTTAGGCCGGATACCGGAAGCTTCGAGACCTCCGATATCCGGCTTTTTTTCAGTTTGTAAATACTGCTTCTCCGTTATAGAGTGAAAAAATACAGCACTCAGTAACTTTCTTGTCAAAAAGCTTTTCAGCAGCTTTTTTATATAACTCCAGCTGCAGGGAATATCTTCCGGCGAGAGCCTGCATATCCCTTGTCCTGTCTGTTTTGTAATCCACTATAACGATACCGCCATTTTCCTCAAAGAGACAGTCGATCTCTCCCTGGAGAACTGTTTCATATTTTCCGGCGTCTACGCACTCAGAGCTTTCATCAGGATACAGGATATCCGCAGGCAGTCTGGCGGTAAATCTGTATTCCCTGAAAATATTGTCCGCATTTCTCATTCTTTCAAACAAGGAGCTTTTTACAAATTTTTCAACGTGCTCCTTTTCCACAAGCTCTGCTTTGTCAGCCGGCATAAGTCCCTGACTGACAAGCCTCTGTTTTTCCCGGCTGATATCTCCCTGCTCCCGAATTTCATCATAAAGCCTGTCAAAATCGGCCTTCTGGAGGAAGAGATGAACTGCCGTACCAACAGCGGCGGGATCGGAGCCACTGCCTATGGCAAATGCGGGCTTTGAAGAAGCCACAAATTCCGCCTGAAGCCCTCTGTGTGCCAATACAGAAGCGGACACCTTTGCAGGGATATTCACTGAAATATCGTTTTTATACTTATCTGAAAATCTTTCCTTCAGGAAACCGTCAAGACCCTTATCATATGTCCGGCGGTCGGCCTTCTTTCTGCTTACCGAAGCCGGATAAAAATGTGTGACATGTCTGAATTCAGACAAAGCCGGACAGGAAAGCTCCGGAAGCCTGCTCTCATCCAGTGCCTCTCCGGCATCCTTCCTCAGCTCGGTCATATTTTTATTCAGAAGCGCCGCTGTGAATATCCAGTCTGAATAATTACGGCATTCTGATGTCACCAGCGGATCGAGCCTCTGTCCCTCCTCATCATATCTGATCTTATCGGCAAGCCGGCAGATATATTTCAGATAATCAGTTTTTTTCTCATTTTCCGGTACATCGCCCTTACAGGTAACAGTTGAAAGAACAATCAGCTTTTCCTTTGCTCTCGTGACAGCAACATAGAGAACCCTCAGCTGTTCACTTTTTTCCTCTTCCTCAGTGAGCATCCTTATAGCGTTATACTGGACAGTATTATGCTTTGTCAGTTTTCCTTCGTTCACAGCTCTCAGCCCTATGCCCAGTTCCGGATTGAAATTGATCTTATCGAAATCCTTTTTCGCTGAGGAATTTGTATTTGCCAGGATACAGATAGGAAATTCCAGTCCCTTTGAATGATGGATCGTCATTATTCTGACCGCATTGGCGCAGGCCGTATCCGAAACAGTGATACCGTTTCCGGTCTCCTCCAGATATTTTATATGGCGCACGAAGCCGGTCAGTCCGCCGAAGCTTCCCTTCTCATATTCCTCCGCAACACTGAGAAACCTGCGGATATTTCTCACTCTCATTTCTCCCTTATCCATTGCGCTCATCACAGGGATAAAGCCTGTTCTTTCAAAAAACAGGGACATCAGCCTGTCAACGGAGGTAGAGACAGAGATAAGCCTGAATTCCCGGATAAGCTGCAGAAATTCAGCGCACCTGTCCGAAAGACTGTCGTTCTTCTCTATGTATGCGAGATTCATAAGCTTTTTATAGAAGCTTTTCCCCTTTGCAGTTTTGATATAAGCTGCTTCGTCCGGTGTAAAACCGATAACAGGACACATCAGTGCAGCCAGCATATCCACATCAGAGGAGGGGTTATTAATCACTTTAAGGAAGGACATAGCGGCTTTTATCTCATAGCACTGGAGAAGGTCATATTCTGTATCTGTATATGCAGGTATGCCTGCCTTTTCCAGCTCAGCGGAATAATAATGTGCCGTACTCCTGACTGCCCGGAGAAGAACACAAAAGTCCCCGTATTCTGCCGGAACAAGCTTACCCTTTTTAGTGACCTTTATGCCTCTGTCCATCATTTCCCGGATAAGGGAAGCGCAGTAAGCTGCCTCTGTCCTGATCTTGTCCGGTTCCTCTTCGTCTCCCTCGGGGGCGTCGTCTCCGCTGCCCTTCAGATAATCCACAAGATGAAGCTCAACTTCCGGTTCATCGCTCTCTGTATAGTTGGCGCCGTATTCCAGCCTGTGGTTTTCATCATAGTCTATATCCCCCATTTTTTCAGACATAAGCAGTCCGAAAATAAAGTTGGCGCATTCAATTATACCTCTGCGGCTCCTGAAATTCTTGTCAAGAACTATCATAGAAGGAAATTCAGGGGAAGCATTGTCATACATCCGGGAGGCTTTACATCTGTCCCTGAAAAGAACAGGTCTGGCATCCCTGAAGCGGTAAATACTTTGTTTGACATCTCCCACCACAAAAAGGTTTTCCTCATTTCTTGAAACTGCCCGGAATATATTTTCCTGAACATCATTTGTATCCTGATATTCATCCACCATAATCTCGTAATATTTTGCAGCAAGCTCCTGAGCAAATCCGCTTTTTTTGTATTCTCCTGTAGAATCATCCTTATCATAGAGAAGCCTGAGCATAAGACTTTCAAGATCGTGGAAATCCAGTATATTCTTATCGCACTTAGCTTTAAAGAACCTGCTGCCGAATTCCTCAAGAATATCCCTCAGGCATAATATGACCGGATAAAGCTGACTGTTGTCACTTGTTATGCTTTCCGTCGAAAAAGACATCACGGGAACCATTTTTTCCATAACCATATCCGCAAACTCCCCCAGGAAAAATGCCGCTGACCTGATGCCCTCCTCCTTTGTGGCGCCGGTAGATACAGTTATCTTTTCAAAGTCCCTGATAAGCTCCGATATTTCATCAGGATCCGGCTTATCTCCGGAAAAGATCTCCTCAAGTTCCTCAAGGAAATACTCATATCTGTCATATGCGCCCAGGGCGCTTTCATACATTTTTTTCGATTTCCTGCTGTTTTGCTCTGCTATTTCATCCTTGTATACCGAGGCTTCATCATATATGCTCCTGAGCTCCGGAACCAGCGCTCTGATTTTTTCTGTGAGAAAAGCCGCGACATCACTACTTTTTGCGTCTGTATCCGGGGAATAGCTTTTTATAGCCATCTCCATCCATTTTTCAGGAAAGGCATTGGAAACATACTTGTCATAAGCTCTCAGAAGCTGCTGTTCCAGATCGGTATCCAGCTTCGGATCAGTCAGTATCAGGCTGAGAAGTCCGAAGGGAGAGGGGGTATTCTCCCGGCTCTTTTCCGTTGAGCTGTAAAACTTTTCGATAACATCTGACATTATGCTTCTTCTCATTTCAAAGAGCTGGGCGGCAGTTCCTATCCTGAAGTCTCTGCTGACGCCAAGCCGGAAGAAGTTTTCTCTTACCATCTTGCTGCAGAAGCTGTCTATGGTGCAGATATCAGCTCCGGAGAGCAAAAGCTGCTGCCGCCGGTAAAAATCATTATCCGGTTCTTCATCGATAAGCTGATCCAGGGCATCCCCTATCCTGGTTTTCATTTCTGCAGCTGCCGTATTTGTAAAGGTCAGTATAAGAAGTCTGTCTGCAGGAATTTTCTCCTCTGTCATATGTCTGATAACTCTCTGCACCAGAACCCTTGTTTTTCCTGAGCCTGCCGCTGCAGATACGATCACAGAGCCGCCCGAAGCAGTTATCGCATCTGCCTGACGGGGTGTAGGCTCGAAGGATATTTTTTTGTTACTCATTTTCTTTTCCCTCCGATCCGTTTTCTTTCACAGCTTCCACCTCATCCAATATTATACCGATAGCCTCTGATTTATTCAGCTGCCTGACCTTTTCAGTTTTCCGTCCCTTTTCAAAGCGGCACACCGAGCTGTAATCACAATTATCGCAGGTTCCTGATTTCGGGAATACATCTATATTTCCCGAATAAACCTCCACTGCCATTCTTTTAAGGCAGATATCCACATAATCAAATATTCGTTCAAAGACCTCCGGAGCAACCACGCTGCTGGCAGCAGAAAGTCCTTTCGTTTTTGTAAGAGAAGCCGGAATGAAATTTCCTGCCACCGGATCCTCCATTTTTTTCAGCACCTCAATATCATCAGTGAGAAGCCCCTTCATTTTCAGGTTCTTTTCCAGATCCTTTTCCACTTCCTCCGAAGAATAATATGAAGCTCCTACCCTGGCCTTTACATTTGCCGGAACATATAAAACACCTGCCGGAAGCATTCTTTTGCCGTCCGAGCATTTTTTTGCCCCGTTTTTCAGAATTGCTGAAAGATAGATAAACATCTGCAGCTTCATACCATTTGCTATGTTCCGTAATTCAAAAACGTCCCCGCCTGTCTTGTAGTCGATGATCCGGATATATCTGTCGTTCCCGAAATCTCCTGCATCAACTCTGTCCACAAAGCCATTGACATACAGCGCTTCCCCGGTGGGCAGCTGAAGCTCATATGCCGGGATCGACCCATCATCGCTGCCGCCTATCCTTAATTCAAAATCTATAGGCCGGAAATGATCGACCTCAAACTGCCTTTGCATCCTCCTCAGAACAACAAAGGCATTTGTCCTGATCTTCCTGCAGACAGCCCTGAACCTGCTGCTGCGCTCTTCACTGTCTCCCAGGGAATCTACATAATCATCCAGATAACGGGAGATCTCCTCCCTGAGCTCTTTTGCGCTCATTGCTACAAAATCAGGGATACTGTTGTTTTTCAGAGTATACTCAAGTATATAGTGCATTGCGGAGCCATAGAGCCCGTAATCCATAGACGCCTTTCTCAGCGGAAGAGCCTCAAGACCGAATTTACAGAAAAAGGAAAACCTGCATCCCGCAAAGATATCAAGCTTTGTGCTGGACAAGCGAAGCCTGTTTCCGTAAAGCATTCTGGGTGTTTTTCCGTCCTTAAGTCTCATACGCTCTTTTTTCGCAGCGTTGATAACCGCCTCCGCCCTGCTCCTGTATTTTTCGGAATCGGTATAATATCTTTCAAGGGATACCTCTCTCTTGTCCTTCTCTCCGCAGAGGCCGGCAAATACATCGAAGCCCTGTCTTTCCGTATAGATCATATCCTTTGGAGCACTGCTGCCGGAAACCGTTCTCTGCTCTGTTTTCAGATCCGGAAAAATGCTTTCCAGCTCTCTTTTTATAACTGAGGGTTCACAGGCACTCCCGGAAAGACTTTCTGTATACCAGCTCACAAACAGCCTTTCCCTGGCTGCTGTCAGAGCCGAATACACATTGAATTTTTCCTTCAGCGAATTTTCATAGACTGTCTCATACAAAGGCAGCCTGGATTCCGGCGGACGGTCATTTCTCAGGTAATTACGCTCATTATCCGTAAATATTCCCACAGAGCTGTTGTATGCAGGAAATACCCCTTCGACTGCCCCCATCACAAATACCACCCTCGGTCCTGCGCTACGGATGCTTCCGGCTTTACCGATAGTCACGCTGTTGACCGTATCGGGTATTGCTGAAACAGGAGTCTTTTTTATATATATCCTGAAAAGCTCCAGATACTCCTGAATAGTGACGCGGCTGTTTCTGAGAACATTATAGAGCCTGTCAAGTATGACCATAAGTATATCCCACACCGAAGCCTCTCTCTCAGCGGCCTGGCTGTCCATACTCCGGGAATAGTCTGATATATGTTCTCTGAATCTCCCGGCTGCTCCATAATCCTCCAGAAGCTCATATACCGCCTTTGTAATTTCATCACCCCTGTCGCTCTCCAAAAGCTTTTCATAAAGTGACTCCAAGGGAGCGATCAGTCTTTTCCGGATATCCTCGATACGGGCTATCCGGGCTCTTGTTTCCTCCGGATCCTTGTCACGGCTGCGGTCCGCCTCCGGGGACATGGTAAAACTATCTCTCCAGCGCTTTCCCCGTATATTCCACACATAGACATAATTCTCCAGATCAAATATTTCTTCCTCTGAAAGAGGGGTCAGACCTGTTTTTGCAGTCCTGAGAACAGCTTCCGTATCAAAGCTGCTGCGGACAGCCTCCAGAGCAGATATCACAAGACGGACTACAGACCTGTTTTCCAGGCTTTCCGGATCTGAAAGAAAATAAGGGATATCATATTTTTCAAATTCGCTTCTTACAACTGTAGAATATGCCGCAGGATCCTTTACAATTATCTCGATATCACTGTACCGCAAGCCCTCATCATGTACAAGGTCAAATATCTTTCTTGCGGCAAAGGTAACCTCGTCATAGATATCACCGGCTTCATAAAGGCTTACCGCATTTCCGCTGACTACAGCAGGCTGCTCCCGGGGAATACTGCGGTATGCCGGAAACAGTCTTTCCTCCAGAACCTTGAGAGAATCATTTCTGAATCTGATACCCGGTGTTTCACTGTCCTTTATGATACATTCAGGGTTGTATTTTCTGGCAGCCGAAAGCAGTCTGAGATAGGTCTCATTTGCCTCCATAAAAAAGCTGCTGCCATTTCCCAGACTGTCCTTATCCGCACACAGGGATATCACTACATCCCTGGCCTGAGAAAAGATCCTCTCGATCACCTTCATCTCCTGAGCAGAAAAACCGGTAAATGAATCTATGAATACATACATATCCCGGAAATATTCATAATCCTCCAGGATATCCCAGAGCCTTATCAGATCATCATCCGGATCGGCGTAGCTGTTTTCAAGAAGAGCGTTATATGCTGAATATATCCTGGCGCTGTCCCTGAGCTTTGCTGCCAGAAGCTGATTTTCCTCGGCACTGGCGGCGTCACTGAGCATTTCGGGAGTTATCAGACACATCTTATATTCATTGACCGCTACCAGCATAGGCTCAATGAGATCCATCGTCTTTTTTGCGCCGCCTTTTCCGCCGGCTCCGAAGATCTCCAGCGCTCCTCCCTCCGACGGAGCATTTTCTATCGCCATTTTCATCAGAACAGCCTTTACGCCTCCGTCTATCCTTTCCCGGTCGTCAATGCCCTTCTCCTCGAAAATAATCCCGCAAAGACGGCGGAATGACAGTACCTCTGTATTCTTTGCCCTGTATTCCCCCAGAGCCTCCAGCATCCTCTTTTCCGTCTGGAATGAGCTCTGTTCCGGAACTATTATGACTGCCCGGCTGTTTTCAGGCAGTTCCTTTATATACCGGATCAGAAGCTCGCTTTTCCCGCTTCCGCTCCGTCCTCTTATGAATGTAACCACTTTTATACCTCCTTTATACAGGTATACGCCAAATACAAAAGCATTTGGCGTACAATTTATTGTATTACATTTTATCAGACTTCCTCTGAAAAATCCTCATTAAGCTGGTTCAGGCTGGCAGCTTTGAGATAAGCATTTATGAAGCCGTCCAGATCTCCGTCCATAACGCCGTTTACATTTCCGGTTTCAAAGCTTGTCCTGTGATCCTTGACCATTGTATATGGCATAAATACATAAGATCTGATCTGAGCGCCCCATGCGATCTCCTTCTGGACGCCCTTGATATCCTCGATCTTATCGAGATGCTCTCTTTCCTTTATCTCGATAAGCTTTGATTTAAGCATAGTCATAGCCACATCCCTGTTCTGGTACTGGCTTCTTTCCACCTGGCTCGCAACTACGATTCCGGTGGGAATATGAGTAAGTCTTACTGCAGATGAGGTCTTATTGACCTTCTGTCCGCCTGCGCCGCTGGCACGATATACATCCATCTTGATATCCTCAGGTCTGATATCCACCTCGATAGTATTATCTATCTCCGGCATTACCTCCAGAGAAGCAAATGAGGTATGTCTCCTGCCCGATGAATCAAAGGGAGATACTCTTACAAGTCTGTGCACGCCTGATTCACTCTTGAGATAACCATAGGCGTTTTCCCCCTCGATAAGCAGAACTGCACTTTTCAGACCTGCTTCCTCTCCGTCAAGATAGTCAACCTCCTTGACCTTGAAGTTATGTCTTTCTGCCCATCTCATATACATCCTGTAAAGCATCATAGCCCAGTCCTGAGCCTCTGTGCCGCCGGCACCTGCGTGGAATGTCAGGATCGCATTCTTGGAATCATACTCTCCTGTAAGAAGGGTCTGGAGTCTCTGGTTTTCCAAACTTGTCTTTATCTTTTCCACCTCGCCCTGAGCTTCCTCCAGAAGGGAAAGATCCTCCTCTTCGTCAGCCAGCTCAATAAGCGCCATTGCGTCCTCAAAGGCTGTGACAAGTCCGTCGTATTCGGCGACCTTGTTTTTTAGAGCCCCTGTCTTTTGCAGTATCTTCTGGGAATTTTCAGCGTCATCCCAGAAGCCCGGCTGTGACGCCCTCTGCTCCAGCTGCTCTATCTCCATTTTCAGTTTATCAAGTCCCAGAGCATTTGCAAGCTCCTTTATTTCGGGATCCAGTCCCTCCAGCTCTAATCTCAGTTCTTCAAATTGTATCATAAACGCTCCACCATTTCCTTTTTATTTCACTGTATATTATAAAATAAATTTGCACCATTGTAAAGACTTTTTCCCAGCGGTGCGTGCTCGCACTGAGCGATTCGGCAGCGTCGACGCTGCACCCGTGTTCGCGTAGTCGCTCATTTCATTCGCTCGGTCGTGTGTACATATACTTTCGTGGCGCGGCATCCGGCGCTCACCGCCTCAGACAATGCTCCCACCCCTCGCCGCCGCAGCCCTTACGGGCTGCTATATGCGGCTGGTTTTTACTAACTTCTATCATATCACTCTCTCGGAATAGAGCGCCTGTTTCTCCCAGAATTATTTTAGGCAACACCGCACAAAGACCGCCTGACGGCTTTGCACGCCATCTTTCGGCAAATTTTCCGTCATTTTCGCCAAAATCTCCTTGAAATACGTCAGTATTCCTGCGTCGATTTTGTCAATCTGACAAAAAATTATGCTCGAAATCTGACGCGCAATCTCTGTGCGGTGTTGCCTTTACACAAACCCCAGCGGTGCGTGCTCGCACTGAGCAATTCACGTAGTCGCTCGTTTACACTCGCTCTGTCGTACATACATATACTCTCGTGGCGCGGTTGTCAGATCTGTGTAAAGAGGATACCGACTATCTTTTTGCCGCGGGACAAAAGTGTCCACACGCACGACAGAGCGAATGGAATGAGCGAACCCCGCGAATCGGGTCCAGCGTCACGATGGCCGCCGCACCCCTTACGGGCTGCTTCTTGCGTCTGGTTTATTCTGACTTCCGTTATCCCATTCTCTCGGCACTGAGCGCCTACTTTGTGTTATCTGGATTAATTGTCACAGACTGATAGTATAAATGTTTTGCAAACTATAATTTCATACTTATTTCAACGCTGCCGTGGACTCACCCGTTTCAGATTATTACTTTACGATGGTTTCCACATATTTCCAGGCTTCATCCGACATAGTTTCCCCGATGAATATAGAAGTTTCCACAACAGGCTTTTTTGTTCCGATCTTATGTAAATGCACAGCCTCCCCTGTCTTTGCGTCATATTTCTTTTTATTTGCCTCTAACACTGGACAGTTGGTGAAGGAATCGGAACGGGTTTTCTGATTTGTGATACCGGAAAGCGCGCTGCAGTTACAGAAGGAGCTGACAACAGTGTTCTACATTTGTTGAAAAATCCACAGCCTTAAGTGTGGTACCAGGTGAGCTGTAATTACAGAGCTTATATAAAATAACCACTTTTCTTTCAAGAGTCAGGGAGATCATCTTGTTTTGAGCGCTCTTATCCCCGGGTCTTTCTGTCACACACACCACATCAAGCTTATTATTGCCCTTTTTTGGTATTGTCACATCTCCCTTTGCATTCTGGTTAAGTATGCAAAGACAGCCGTAGCTTAATTCATCCTTCAGCTCATTTTTAAGACCTTTTAGATATTCGTCACTATCATATTCTCCCTCTATGAGGAAATGGATATTGACAAAGGTCATACCTGACGGGTCGTCAAGATCATAGCTCAGATCCGACTTAGCGCAGGACGAAAAAATAAAACAGCCTATGACCGCCGAAAATATCAGAATAACAGAAACAGCTCTTTTCACAGTGATCCCTCCAAAGCGTTTTTTCATTATAGCATATATTCCCGTCTATGAGAACTGCTTTATCAAAGAATATTTTTTTCGGCAGAAGCAATAAAACGTACAGAGAGCACAGGCATCCGGACTGAATGGTATAATTTTATTGACTAAGCATTATGCTGCGCATCCAGCTTGTTTTTCCGAAGCGACAATCTCTGCGGTGCGTGCCTCCGGCACGGAGCCAAAGAGGTGAACCAAGGTTCCCCCTTTTGGAAATCCCTCATCCTTTTCTTTGTGCCGAACGTGCTGACGGCTAAAGAAACTTCGTATGTTCCTCTGATTTTGTGAACAAATGCGGAGGTTCGTATGTAGCCGCGGATTCTCATACAGACCGACAGCTTACATATCCGTTCTGCCCGGTTCATAAAAAGCCGCCCTCAGCATAAATACTACCCGACAAACACAGCAGGGGTTCAAGGAGGGGGATTTCAAAAGGGGGCAACCTCAAAGGGGGCGCAGTCCCTTTTGTGGATCCACCTTTTGTCCCGTGCCGAAGGCACGCACCGCACAAAGCTATCAGATAATAATAAACAAAACCAGACACGCACAGACTATCCCGACTACATAACACAAAACAGGCGCACGCTGTCGGAAAGAAAAATACCGCAGCTCAGAATAATCCAGCCGCGAAAAGCGCCCCGAAAGGGGTGCGGCGGCGGAGGGAGGCGCAGAGGCCGGGGCAGTTCGCGCCGGATGCCGCGCCACGGAAGCTTATGTGCGCACGACCGAGCGAGTGTAAACGAGCGACTACGCGAACACGGGTGCAGCGTCGACGCTGCCGCCGGTTGATTAATTAAAAAAAATATTGTATAATTGTTCAAAATAGGGTAAAATAGTTTTAATAATGAAATCGGGAGATATTTATGGATTTTTTTGGAAAAAAATGTCCCGTATGCTCTGTAGTGTTCAAAGAAGGCGACGATGTTGTAGTCTGCCCGAAATGCGGAGCGCCATATCACAGGGACTGCTATATGGAAAAGGGCAAATGCATATTCCCGTCTCTTCATAAAAAGGGAGAGACCTGGAAAAGCCCCGACGAAGAGATTCCGGACAGACCTCTGGAAACGGAGGACAGCTTCATCTGCCGCAGATGCGGACACAAAAACAGCAAGGATTCAATAGTCTGTGAAAAATGCGGAGATTTTCTTTCGGGAAGCTTTGATATCAATGATAATAACAGCAAAAAGAACGACGCCCCGGAGATCGACCCGGATATTTTTCCGGGCTCTGTTTTCTTTGCAGGAAGCATCGGTGACTCGGAAAATGAATTCGGGAGAGACGATGACTTTGATGGTGTAAAGAGCGGAGACCTGATCGATTACACGGGTGTCAATGCGATTTATTATCTGCCGATATTTCACAGGATCAAAAAGACCGGCTCCTCCAAATTCAACTTCGCCGCTTTTGTTCTGGGAGGACCCTGGTATTTTTTCAGAAAGCAGTACATCAAGGGAATTATCTTTACTCTGCTGTTTGCAGCCACAAGAATAGGAGAAAACATAGTATCTTATTTCTGGGCCAACGATCTCTGGAAAAATGCACAGGAAGCCATCGCCGGGCCCGGAGCAAGGGTCAATTATGTCCAGTATTACAACTGGATCATTGAGCACTACACCCTTCAGCAGATGCTGATAATGTGTCTCCCCGGATTATTCGGACTTCTGACATGGGTACTGATGTTCGTCTGCGGATTCACGGCAAACAAGGGATATTATAAAAAATCTCTGAAAGCCGTCAGAGCCATCCGGAAAAAGAACCCCGGGACCGATGAAGAAGAAATGCGAAAAAAAATAGCCGCAAAGGGTGGTACTCACTTCGGAGCCGCATTCCTGATCACTGTATGCAGCCTGATTCTTTACGGAGCGTTTCTGTATTTTCTGACCACGATCAACTAGTTTTAAACCAAACAAAATATTACAGGAGGACAAAAAAATGAAAGTAACAAAAGCTGTAATCCCTGCCGCAGGACTTGGAACAAGAGTTCTTCCGGCAACCAAATCCATGCCTAAGGAGATGCTTACCATCGTGGATAAGCCGGCTATACAGTATATAGTCGAAGAGGCAGTCAACTCCGGAATAACCGATATCCTTATCATCACAAACAGAGGAAAGGGCGTTATCGAGGATCACTTTGACCGCAGCCCTGAGCTGGAGGAGAGACTTCTTGCTTCCGGTAAAAAGGACGTATATGACCAGGTTGTATCTATCTCAAAGCTGGCAAATATCTACTTTGTAAGACAAAAAGAGACTAAGGGTCTGGGTCACGCTGTAAACTGCGCCCGCTCCTTTGTGGGAAATGAACCCTTCGCAGTTCTTTACGGAGATGACGTAATAATCGGAGACGATCCGGCCTGCGGACAGCTTATCAGAGCTTATGAGAAATACGGCAAATCAGTTGTGGGTATCAAATCAGTACCGGAAGAGGCTATCTCAAAATACAGCTCACTCAAGGTAGACCATCTGGAGGATAATCTTTACAACTGCACCGATATGGTGGAAAAGCCCCAGACAAAGGAAGCTGTTCTTTCCCTCTATTCCATTCTCGGAAGATGCGTCCTCACTCCGGACATATTTGATATACTTGACAATACGGCCCCCGGCGCCGGCGGAGAGATCCAGCTCACAGATGCTATGAAAACTCTGGCTCAGACAGTAGGCATAACCGGCGTTGACTTCACAGGAAAACGCTATGATATGGGCGACAAGCTGGGAATACTGGAAGCAACTGTAGAAATCGCCCTCAGAAATCCCGCTCTCGGAGAGCCCTTCAAGGCATATCTCAAGAAGCTCGTTCCTACACTCTGATATATAATTTTCCGCGGCACGAAAGCTTATGCTTACACAGTCGAGCGAGTGCAAACGAGCGATAACGCGAATCACTCAGTGCGAGCACGCACCGTGAACACGGGTCCAGCGTCGACGCTGGATATCAACGCTGGATGTGTTATATCTCAACGCTGGATGTGTTATATCACCCTTGACTTTTTGGGTCAGGGGTGATATAATATTATTTGTTATGTTTTACATAATATCCTTGCCCCTTTAACGGGGGCCAAAAGTCCAGAAGGAGGTGCAGAAAATGGCAGTTATCAATTCTTATGAAGCCGTATTCGTTATTTCTTTAAAGCAGGGCGAAGAGGCTGTCGCAGAAACTGTTAAGAAGTTCAAGGATCTTATCGAAAAGCACGCTACACTTGAGAGTGTCGATGAGTGGGGTAAGAGAAAGCTTGCTTATCTGATCAATAAAGAGTCAGATGCATATTATGTTCTCTATAACTTCAAATCCGAAGCAGGTCTTCCTGCAGAGCTTGACAGAGTTGCAAAGATCACTGACGGTGTTCTCCGTTCAATGATCATCAAAAAGGATGCTTGATCAGGAGGTAAACAGATATGAACAACGTTTCACTGATCGGCAGACTTACCGCAGACCCGGAGCTGAGACATACACAGTCCGGCATTGCTACAACAAGATTCAGTATTGCAGTCGACAGGAATTACTCCAAGCAGGGTGAGGAAAGACAGGCTGACTTTATCAATCTCGTTGCGTGGCGCCAGACCGCAGAATTTATCTGCAAGTATTTTTCCAAGGGTAGGCGGATCGCTGTCACAGGTTCTATCCGTACCGGCTCATATGTGGGTCAGGACGGAAACAAGCGTTATACATTTGATGTACAGGTGGATAATGCAGAGTTCTGTGATTCAAAACAAGATTCCTCTTACAGCGGCTCAGGCAGCTATAACGGAGGAAGCGACAGCAGGAGATCTTATCGTCAGGAATCTGAACCGGCTCCCTCATTCTCAAACGGAGATGCAGGAGATTTCGTAGATATGCCTACAGATGAAGATCTTCCCTTTTAATCAATTGTAAAGGAGGAAACTGAATTGGCTGAAAGAGTTGAAAGAGATAACCGCAGAGGCGGCCGCAAAGGTCGTAAAAAGGTTTGTGCATTTTGTGTTGACAAAATCGATGTGATAGATTATAAGGATATTTCCAGACTTCGCCGCTTTGTTTCGGAGAGAGCTAAGATTCTCCCCCGCAGAGTAACAGGTACATGTGCTCGTCATCAGCGTGAGCTTACCGTTGCTATCAAGCGCGCAAGATATCTTTCACTTCTCCCCTACACAAGTGACTGATAAAAAACGACCGGTGCATTTTGCATCGGTCTTACTTTTTGGGAGGTAATTATGAAAAAGACTTATTATACCAGCGGAACCTGTTCAAGAGCTATCGAGATAGAAGTGGATGATGATCTGGTAATAAAAAATGTGACCTTCAGGGGCGGATGTATGGGAAATACCCGGGGTATCTCCTCCCTGGTAAAGGGTATGAGGGCTGATGATGTCATTGAAAGACTAAAGGATATCGACTGCGGCGGCAGAGGTACCTCCTGCCCCGATCAGCTCGCCAAGGCTCTGCAGGAAATCCTTGACGAATATTAAGGAATCACTGAATAAATCACGCCTTACGGCTCACCCCCTCTCGCTTGCATCTTTTCCGTCATCTTGCACCAAATTCGCCCCCAAACCGTCAGGTTTACGGCGCTCATTTGATACAATCTGACAGCACGATATGGGCACTTAATTTATTCAATGCTTCCTTAAAATAGCCGTCCGTTACGGGCAAATCGCAAAGCCGATGAATTGTTGGATTCACCGGCTTTTTCTTATTTCCGTCAGGAAAGTTCTTGTTTTTTTCTGCCTGCGGCATTTTGGGGGATTTCGCACTCTGCAGGGTGCGACCAGGAGCGCTGGTCTCGATTGTCGGCTCGGTCAGCGCTTCTCAGCCTGCGGCCTTTAAAAAGGCTGGCGAAACCTTATATTTTTGGCAATCCCTCGTTCTTTATGAATTGATGCTTTCTGTGGGTTGGCAGTAGCGGGTGATGATATAGCAGGAGTATGGATAATGAGCATCATTGCAGATAGCCTCTGTCAGCTTCATTCCCTCAAATGAGTCTGCTTTTTTAAGGCTCCCCTCAAGGAAAAATGCTATCGCCGGAGAATAATCCGTACCCCAGAGCTTGAGAAGAGTCATAAGGGATTCCTTTGTTTCGCTCTTGCCGAGAACATTTGCCATCAGCTGGCACACGAACATAAGAGAAGGGCTTACCTCATAGCTGCCGGAGGAGGTCTTCTTTATTTCGCAGAATTTCTTAGCTCTTTCCGGTATCATATCTGCTTCTTCCTTTGTCATTTCCACAGGCTTGCCTTTTTTGTAAAGATCCTCCCTTGTCTTTATCTGCGCTGAAAGCTTATCAGTACTAAGCTTGAAAACACTTCTGCTGAAGGCATTGTTGTAATTAGAATATGTTATATTGTCATTCCATATTTCCATTGCTTTCGGAGCATCCATATCATAGCATCTGGTAACGCCGTATCTTCCAAAGCCCCACCTTACCATCGGGAGCATAGTGACCATATCCACATTATTGCAGATATTGAAAATACAGTTATATTTCGGGTCATTTATATCCTTTGATGTTGTAGGGCAAGGGCCTGCCAGTCCGTATGCATAAACGGTCTTTCCATTTCTGACAAGATCGGCACCCATTACATTTGTCAGTCCGCCACCTCTGGAATGTCCCGTTACCCAGTAAACGATATCCTTTTTATCAGAGAGATATTTATTTATGTATTTTTCCACAAAAACCTTAGCTCTTTCCTTTGTCTTTGTGAAACCTCTGAGATCGTCCTCCTTCCACTCATCAGGGTCACCTATATCAAAGTTGCTTGACCATTCAGTAACTCCCTGTGTTCCGCGGAAGCCGAGTGCGATTATCGTCTTTGTTTCCCCGTTATAGGTCACTGTACGGTGTCCTATTCCGATCTCCGTTACATCGTCATCACTTATGGGAGCTATATCTATACCCTCTTTATCACAGCCGTCAGTATATGAGTAATTTATTACATCACTGAAGCCGTGGAATTCCAGGAACTGAGTGACATTGGACAGAACAGTTGAGCCATTGCAGGAAACTGTCTGTTTCGCCACAGAATTTGCAAAGAGAACAGATGCAGAACAAATATTTCTGCTGTATTCATCATTCGGACGGAAGAAATCTCTCAGATCCATCGTATAGTCCATATTGGAATCATAATAAGAGGAGTAGATAACATCGAAATGATTATTCAGAGGTGCATCATCCTTTTTGTCATCTATGCCGTCATAGTCAGAATCCTTGGAGCAGGGATCGGATTTCATCTTGACATATGCCCCTGAGCCCTTCTGTATCACCTCTATCTCGTCACCATTCATCAGACCGTCACCGTCAGCATCAGCCCCGGACTGGAGCTTTTCAAAGGTATATCCGGAAACACGGAAGGGATTTTCTCTTCCTGTTCCCATTCTGAGAGTTCCGTCACAGAGAAGCTTTGTATAATTGTCAGATATCTTATCCTTATTTTTATCCGGAGCATTTTCCGGATCCTTTTCTATCTCTGCACCCCAGACCTTATCATATTTCTTTTTGTCAAGAAGGATAAAGGCAGAGCCCTTTTCTGCAGTCGCAGAGGCTGTATCGCCCTTTACTGTTGTTTTAAGCTCAGTCAGGAGCTGTGTATCCTTATCGAAGCTGTATATAGCAGGTACGGTGTTTTTATCCTCATCCAGTTTCTTATCGGATTTAAAGCTTATTTCCACATTCTTTATGTCCTCGTCATCAGCGGACACCTCAAAGGCAGGTCCCATATATCCCGGCACCTTGCTGTCAAGAAGCATATTCCTTGACGGGGTCAGAACAAGTCTGTCCACTTCTTCTCCCAGAAGCTGGAGCTTCACGGTTATTGAAATTCCTCCCTCGGCGGCAGTTTCAGTAACCTTGAATTTGCTATCCTTCTTCAGAGGATCATACTTATGTGCAACCTCCCAGCCGTCCATTGCACTGTCACCATCGGTATCATATTTTTTCGGATTTGTTCCCTTAGCCTTTTCTTCCTTATCGGTAAGCCCATCACCATCGGTATCCTTCATCACGGGATCTGTTTCATTTTTGATCTCCGTAACATTGTCGATTCCGTCTCCGTCACTGTCGCTCTCAGTATCCTTTTTTCCGTCGCCGCTGGTATCAGCCATAGCCGGGTCTGTTCCTGTGAGAAATATCTCCTGATAGTCATTCAGACCGTCCCCGTCTGTATCTTCTTTTTCAGGATCACAGCCCATAAGCTCCTCAACAATATCACTCACACCGTCCTTGTCCTTGTCATTCTTAAGCTCAAAGACACTTTCCCCGTCCGCACCGGAAACTCCTCCGGAACCTTTGTTATCATTGGCGCAGCCGCTCATTGCCGCCGCTGTTATCATTGCTGCTACAAGACAGACAGAAATCGCTTTTTTCATATCATTTCCTCCTCAATTATTATCGTCCGGATCTTTTCTGATAAGATAATAACATATATATCTGAAGATAATCTAAAGATATTGCGATTTTTTTGTTTTTAAAGTATAATATTTTTGAAATACTAACAGACCGGGTGATAGTTTATGTACAAAATCTTACTCGTAGAAGACGACAAAAATATCCAGGATCTTATTTTCAATTATTTTACTAAAAAAGAAAAAGGACTTTTCGACATAGACATTGCCTCTGACGGCGAAGAAGGACTTGAAAAGGTTTATGAAAACAATTATGATCTACTGCTGCTTGATGTGATGCTCCCTGAGGTGGACGGCTTTGAGATATGCAGGGAAACAAGAAAGGAAAGCGATGTTCCTATAATGTTCATTACAGCGCGGTCAAACGAGAGCGATGTCCTAAGCGGCTATGCTCTGGGGTGCGATGACTATGTTATAAAGCCTTTCCCATTCCCTGTTCTTTATGAAAAGGCGAAGGCGCTCATCAACCGCTCAAAGGGTCTTGTCCGCTCGAAAATATTCACCTCCGGAGATATTTCCCTTAACCCGAATAACGGCATAGTTATCAGCGACGGAAAGGAAGTCAAGCTCACAGCCACAGAATACGGAATTCTCAAGGTACTCATTGAAAACAAGGGAATGATAATCAGCCGGGAAAAGCTTCTCGATATAGTCTGGGGATACTGCAGCGGTACTGACGAGAGAGTTCTGGATACCCATATGCGGAACCTTCGCAAGGCTCTGGGGCAAAACGGAAAACAGATAAAGACAGTGATCCGCAGAGGTTACAAAATAGAGGACTGATAAATGGAAAAAAGATTCAAAAAGCAAAGAAATAAACTGTTCCTGTTGGTGGCACTGATACTGACCGGGGTATTTCTTGTGGTGACCGCCACATACTGCGCTATCAGATTATACAGCGAAAAGAGCAACGTACAGGACAGAGAATATGCCGCCTTTTCGCAAATACAGAGAAAGCTTTCGGGAGAGCCGGGAAATCCGGACAGTATGCTCCACATATTCCTCAATGATACAAATATGCTTTATTACCAGAATCAGAGCGGAATAAATTATAACCGCCATCTGATCGTCATCAACGGGGATAACGACAGAGTTATTACCGATTCTGCAGAAAAAACTCTGGTCAAGTACAGCATCAGCGTCGGGACAGGCTCCTCCTGGGAGGATTACGGCTTTATCGACCGCCGGGAAATACTGGACAGTATAAGCAAAAAACAGACAGAAAGAATAAAGGAGCTTCTGGCTGAAAAAAACGAAAACGGCAGCCGGAATATGATGATATGCTCAAAATTTCACCGGAATTACGACAGGATTATCCCTGTGGAATTGACGGTATTACCGGTGGAAAATGAAAATGACCCGTATCTTTCCGAGGATGTACTGGAAACCTTTACTCTGAAGGATAATTCTCCCGGCAAAAAAGTCTATGAGTGCAGTGATATAAGACTGAATATCATCCCGGAGAGCTTTCTTTTCGGAGACAATTACAACAAGGATATTATCGGAACTCTTTCTGATGAACAGAAAAAGGAGTCTGTAACCACCATTTCCTGTTCGCTGACAGAATATATTTTCTATTCCAGCGAATACCTTTACCTCAATGCATATATTCCCCGTGAAAAATCAACCTCAGCCGCTGTACTGGATGATTATTCCTCAAACGAAACCTTTTATCTGATCCAGTATGCAAAGAAAATAAACCTCCTGGAAAACTGTATGAATGACCTGATATTCGGGACTATCGTTATATTCCTGTTCTTTCTTATTATCGGGACTATCCTGTGTCTGACGATATGGAAGGTGCTCCGGGTGGAAATGCTGCAGGAAAAGAAACGGACTGATATGACAAACGCCCTGGCTCACGATATAAAAACTCCGCTTTTTGTCATCAGCGGATTTGCTTACAGTCTGAAAGAGGATATTGACTCGGAAAACAGAGACAGCTATCTGGACAGGATAATAAAACAGACAGATGAAATAAACGAGCTTGTTCACAATATGCTGGAACTCACAAAGCTGGATTCCGGATCTATGAGCCTGGATAAAACTGACTTTGATATCAATGAAATGATAAGCAATATACTGGAAAACTACAAGGTACTGAAGGACGGAAAGACCATCAGCTTTGAGCACGGAGAAAGCTGCGTCATTTCCGGAGACAAGGATCTGATAAAGACTGCCCTGCGGAATCTCATTGACAATGCCGTAAAATATTCCCTGAAGGATTCTCCTATAAATATAACAACCGATGAAAAAACTCTTACGATCTCAAACAAGAGCGAGCCGCTGACAAGGAGCGATCTGAAAAAAATCTGGCAGCCCTATGTCAGAAAGGACAAGAGCCGGCACAAAAGCGGAAATGGTCTGGGGCTTTCTATCGTAAGATCTATCCTTGTACTCCACAAGGTGAAATTTGATATAACTATGAAAGGAAAGGATACTGTTATTTTCCGTGCTATATTCTGAAATAGTATTCTGATGAAAAAATATGGAAATAATAAACAGTGATATAGACAAGGGAAAGCCCTTTGACTGGGGACGAACATCCGGGGATTATGCAAAATACCGGGATATCTATCCCGAAGAATTCTACAGAAGGATAACCGATCAGAGCCTCTGCATAAATGGGCAGCGGGTACTGGATCTGGGAACAGGCACAGGGGTGCTTCCAAGAAACCTGTATCCCTTCGGGGCTGACTGGACCGCAGCGGACATCTCCCCGGAGCAGATAAACAAGGCAAAGGAGCTTTCCGAGGGGATGGATATTGAGTATTTCGCATCCTCTGCCGAGGATATTGATTTCCCGGAGAATACCTTTGATATCGTGACAGCCTGTCAGTGCTTCTGGTATTTTGACCACAATAAGATAATACCAAAGCTTTACAGTATGCTGAAACCGGGAGGAATATTTCTTCTCCTCTATATGGCGTGGCTGCCCTTTGAGGATGAGATAGCAGGAAAAAGCGAGGAGCTTGTTCTGAAATACAGCCCCGACTGGAACGGCGCCGGAGAGACCCGGCACCCGATATATATTCCCGAATGCTATAATCAGAGCTTTGAGCTTGTGAGCCATTCCGAATACCCCCTTGACGTTCATTTCACAAGGGAAGGCTGGCACGGAAGGATGAGAGCCTGCCGGGGAGTGGGCGCTTCCCTTTCACCGGCTGAATTATCCCAGTGGGAAAAGGAGCACAAAAAGCTTCTTTCGGAAATCGCTCCGGAGGAATTTGATGTCAGGCACTATGCTGCAATGGCTGTGCTGAAAAGCAGGAAAACCTGACTCTGCGTTATAGTAAGTATGTCATATACGGGGAGGTAAGCAAATGAATACATCAGTAAAGTCCGATGAGATCCCGGAGGCGTGGGATATCAGCGCTCTGACCGTAAAACATAACGAGCTGAGTGCGGAGCAGTTTATCGAATTATGGAAAACTGTGTGGGGCGGTGCGCCGCCTGTTGAACAGACGAGGCTGGCAATGGAGCATACTCTGTTCCGGGTCTCTGTATTTGACGGCGATAAGCTCATAGCTATGGCAAGAATGCTGGGCGATATGGGATTGGATCATTATATCAAGGATGTAATTGTCAGACCTGAATATCAGGGAAAGGGCATCGGGCGGCTTCTTATAAATGAACTGCTGGGCTTCATCGACAGAAACGGTATCAGCGGAACAAATGTTTTTGTAGAGCTGTGTGCAATGCCTGACAAGATTCCCTTTTACGAAAAATTCGGCTTTGATTCCAATGAGGCTCTGCGGCTAAAGCTTATGCACAGGGTCGGAAACTGAAACAAAAAGATAAAGCTGCTTCCAGACTTTTTTGTCCTGAAAGCAGCTTGTTTTTTACATAATACAGATCAGGAAATAACAAATATCACTGTCACAGTCAGACCGTTATTTTCCATTCTGGCATAGATATCTCCGTTCATTTTGTGCATCAGGGAACGGCAGATGTACAGTCCCAGACCGCTGCCGCTCTGAGAGCCGGTATTAGAGCCTCTCCAGAAGCTGTCAAAGATATGGGATATTTCATTTTCTCCCAGTGCGGAGCCGCTGCTGAAAATATGTATCAGCTGGCAGTCCTCCTCCCGGGAATAGGAAATGGATATTTCCTTGCCGTCTCCGTATTTTATGGCGTTTTCGATTATATTCTGCATAACCTCCGCAGCCCGCTCCGGGTCTCCGTACAGTATACAGTCGGAAAAGCTGCCGGTATAAAAGGGGATCTTCAGAAGCTCCAGCTTGTCACTGTAAAACTCCCGGACATCTGTCATAAGCTCCGAGAGATAGAAATCCCCGTTATGCACCTCCAGGTCAAGAAAATCCTCGCTGGAGGATCTTACTATAGCGTCTACATATTCACCGATTTCTCCGCATTTATCATTTATGCTTTCTGCGATCTCCAGCTTCTTTTTTTCATCCTTGTAAAGACCCTTTTCAAGAGCCTTTGCATAAAGCTTTATAACTCCCAGCGGAGTTTTGATATCATGGGAGAGGGACAGAATCATTGTCTTGTTCTGCTTTTGCAGAGCAAGCTGTGCCGAACGCTGTTTTTCCAGCTTTTCCCGGAGCATATCCAGACCCCAGAGGAATCTTCCGAAATATTCATTTTTGCTTTCCTTCAGAGGAATAGTCAGATTGCCCTTTGCCAGCTCCTCCGGATATCCGCTGATCCTTTCAAAGGGGCGGATCAGCATAAAATACAGTGCGGTAAGCAGCACAAGGACAAAGACTGCTATCAGCACAAAGCTTATCATAAACAACGTCCGGGAAGTGTCATCATTCTGCAGATAAGAATACTCAAAGCGATAAAGCTTCCCGTTGATCTCCATTACGAGATGATCGCTGCTTCCGCCCTGATATCCCTCATCCAGGCTGCGGACATCCGTTATGTATTTATATGAGGAAAGATCATAGCTTTCCCCCTTTTCGATCCTTGTCGCGATCCTTTCTGCCTCAACACGATAAGGGCGGCCTGAGCCACCCTTTCCTGCGCTGTCAAGGATCAGTATACATCCTGCAAACAGTATAGCCATTAATATCACGACAACGGATATAAGCTTAAGATAGCTCCTGAATGCCCTGCTGATTTTGCTGCTATTCTTCACGGCTTTATTCTCCATAGGTCATACAGTTTCCGGGGCTCCTCTCTCGTAGCGGTAGCCCACTCCCCAGACTGTTTTTATTCTCTCCGGCTTTCTGGGATCAGCTTCTATCTTCTGCCTCAGCCACTTGATATGTACAGTCAGTGTCTGCGGCTCAGAAAAGCTGTCAAAACCCCATATATTATTAAACAGAAAATCCTTATTCATTGTTTTTCCGCTGTTTTCCATAAGAAGCAGAAGAAGATCAAACTCCTTCTGGGTCAACTCAAGTTTCTTACCCTTCCTGACAACTGTACGCTTGGATTTATCCAGCGTTAAATCTCCGTCAGAGATAGTATCCGTCCTGTATCTTCTGGCAAAAACGCCCTGTATCTTGGCAAGAAGAATGTCGATATCATACGGCTTCTCGATATAATCATCAGCCCCGGTCACCAGACCCTTGAGCTTGTCGTTCTTTTCCGTCTTGGCACTGACAATGAATATGGGGGTATTCGATACCTCTCTGATCTTACTGCACACTCCGAAGCCATCCAGTCCGGGAAGCATAATATCAATTACCAGAAGCCTTGCTCCCTGCTCCTCAAACAGCCGCAGCGCAGCTTCACCGTCGGTGCAATGCTCAACAGTATATCCTTCTGCTTTCAGAAAATCACAAAACAAACCGCCCATTTCCATATTATCCTCAACCACAATAATATCGATCACATTCATCACTCCGAATCCGGATTTACCATCCCATCTCTAACAGCCAGTTATTGAGCGCCCGTTCTTTTTCACGTGTATCGGTTCCTTTTAAATTATACTCTCCCTGAATGTTTCCGTCAACTAAATATAATACTCTGGAGCATTTTGCAGCCACCTTTATATCATGGGTCACAAGCATAATAGTCGTGCCTTCTTTATTTATCCTGCACAGCTCCTCCATCACCTCGTTTGAGCTCTGACGGTTAAGAGCGCCTGTAGGCTCGTCTGCGAAAATCGCCTTCGGGTCATTTATCATACTGCGGCAGATACAGGCTCTCTGCAACTGACCTCCGGAAACTTCATTTATGTCATTGTCTGCTATCCCGATAATATCCAGCTTTCTCATAAGCTCTTTTCCCCGTTCTGATTTTTCCTTCGGGGAAAGCCTGTTCGCCTTTGACTGACGCGCCGGCAGAATGATATTATCAAGCACACTCAGATTTTTGAGCATATACATCTGCTGGAAGATAAAGCCCATTTCATCAAGCCTTAACTCAGACAGAGCATCCGGCTTCAGAGCGGAAATATCCCTGTCTCCGAATAGCACCGTACCGGAGGTCATATTGTCCATTCCCGAAACCGTATAGAGAAGGGTGCTTTTTCCTGAACCGGAGGGACCCATTATTGCCACCATTTCTCCTTCCTCGACTGAAAAGCTGACATTTCTCAGAACATTATTCTGTCTTTTATTGATAACATAGGTTTTGCAAAGGTCGGTCACTTCTATTATCTTTTTCATATCGATTACCTCACTCTATATTATTTACTTCCTGAGAAGATATCGTCCTTATTCCAAGGGCGCTGAGCATAGCCGCTAAAACCGTCACGATAAATACTGCTAACGGATACAGTACGAAGGATTCCAGTATGTTTATATCAAAGACGATATATTTTGCACCCATCATTCTGAAAACGCCTCCCACAGCAAGCTGACTTGCCGGCTCTGTCAGAAGCACTGCAATAATGACTGCTGCCGCCATTATAATCGCTACTCTTAAGGTCTGCCATAAAACTATGGAACGGTTCCTGAATCCAAGAGCCTTGAGGAGAGCTATCTCCCCTCTTTCCTTTGTCAGGAAGGATCTTTCCATAAGCACTACCACAAGAATATTGATAAGCATTACTATAATAACCAGAAAATTCTTTGTACTGCCAAGCATCGCTGCGACCCCGCTTATTGAGTAGTCCACATATTCTCCTGCGGTACGGAGGGTATATCCGGGATAAAGCTTTCCTATCAACTCTTTTCTGGACTGAAGCTCATCCGCTGAGGGGGAATCCGTATAGTTTATCTGATATCCGAAATAACCCAGCGCTTCTGAATAATCCAGCTCCACATCCTGATGGAAGCGGAGACCCTCGCCCATATTATTCATACTCTGGTACAAGGCTGTGATCATATATTCCCCGCTTTTTGTACCTGTTTTGACTGTGACCGTATCACCGATGCTTACACCTAATCTTTCAGCTATGATATATGTCAGGGCTATTTCCTTTTCATTTTCCGGCGGAGTTCCCTCTATATATGAATACATATCCGTTGTGGAGTTTGAGCCTATAAAGGAAAGGGTAACTGTTTTTATATCGCCGTTCTGAACAGCATATCTAAAAAGGGTTTCCGAGAAGCATCTGGCCGGAATACCATTTTCCGCAAGGGTCTTTTCCATATTTCTCAAATACTTTTCCCTCTGCTTTTTTCCATCCGGATTGTTATATTTTTCGGCGCTTTCCTTATCAGAAAGCACCAGGTCACAGTCCGCCATAGAGAACCAACCGAGAAGCTCCGGACTTGTAAGAGTTGAGATCGAATTCAGAATTATGGTTATCATAAGTACTCCGATAATAAACGTAACTGTCATTACTGCAAAATGTCTGAATCCACTTAAAACGTCATTGAACGCCATAAAAAATACAGGCTTTTGTCTGCTGGCTGAAAGCCTCATCAGTCCTTTTTTCTTGTAGCGCTTTCCGCTTTCTCCGTTGCGGATGGCATCTACAGGCGTAAACTTCTTCACCTTTCTTGTACTTACCCAGGTAAAGAGACCAATCACAAAAAGTACAGCTATCGAGCAGAGCAGGTTGACAAGATATCCCTGACTTACTCCAGTGACAAAGCTTTTTGAGGACTGCTGCATCATCATATTACCAAAGGGTATTCCTGCGGCAAGTCCTATAACAGCACCCACAACAGACATAGCAAGATATTTGACCATATAAAGGGTACGTATCTTTGAATTCCTGATACCGATAGCCTTCATTACTCCGATCTCCCGGTACTCCTCGCTGATCGTAAACCCTATTGTAAACCTGAGAAGAACGATGGATATTATAATCAGGCATAGGCTTACAATGAGAAATATTCCGGCAATTATCATATCCATTATATAAGTCAGCTTTATGACTTCCCTTGTGCCGGTAAAGGCAACTCCGTTTATTCCGCTGACCGTATTTGCCACCTTATTGACATCACTTGTCCCGATATTATAGATGATACCCTTATTGATATCGTATTTTTCGTCAGAGCAGTTTTCGAGGAATTTATTAAAATCATTTCTGCTGATGACAAACCTGGGTGTTCCCATCATTTCCGAACCGAAAAGAGCATCCAGCATAGCACCCTTTACCACGAATTCTCCGGTATAATCCCCTGTTTTTACGGTTATTTTTCCGCCCACCGGAATATTATTATTCTCCATAAAGGTGCGCTTCAGATAGATCCCCCCATCCTCAACCTCGGTCAGGAGAGATTTATTCTCATCATACAAATTGATGCTGATATCATCGACGCTGTTGAGAAGTCCGGTCGAGCTCAGATCAATGGCCTTTCCCTTATATTTCACCGAGTTTTCTGTCAGGTAAAGTATCCTTTCGCTTTTTACCGAGTCCACGCAGGACAAGGATTCCAGCCTGGCGTTAAGCTCTTTTTCTGCATTTGTTCCGATAGTAGCCACAAAATAATCCTTTGCCCCCGAAATATCAAGGAACTTATCAGCTGCAGACATCAGAGACATCATTGTATTTACACTGGACGAAACGAATGTTACCGACAGGATCATAAACAAAAGCAGGATAACATTCATTGTCTTCTTTCTTTTGAGGTCACGTTTCAGGATATTATAAAACATAAGCACTCATCCTTTCTTGCCGCATTTTGTTACCTTGTGTTCCTTACAGTTATAACTATACCATTGCAATTATTAAATAATCCTTAAATAAATGTCAATAGTATTTTTTTCGATGCCGGATCGGCGGAGGAGCATTGTCTGAGGCGGTGAGCGCCGGATACCGCGGAATGAAAGTATTGGTACACACGACCGAGCGAATGGAATGAGCGATAACGCGAATCGCTCAGTGCGAGCACGCACCGCGAACACGGGTGCAGCGTCACGCTGCTA
>CAMVQZ010000007.1 GCA_947169745.1 uncultured Clostridia bacterium | reverse complement strand
TTTTTCTTTTCTCTTAAACATTTTTATTAAACTCCTTTGTATCTACAAGCGGGATCGCACCAAGCAGCGGTATACCCAGAATTTTCGATACATCATCCTCTGTCTTGAAGGTGTTATTTGAAAACTCCTTTATGAGGACTATTGCAAGAGTTAAAAGAAAACCGATTATTGCGCCGACCATTGCATTTTTTACATTATTGGGGCTTACCGGAGCACCGTTGTTTGTTATTCTTGCATCACTGACCTTATTGACTGAACCTGCTTCAACTTTGTCCTTGATTATCGCAGGAGCCACTTCAACAATGGCTGCTATTACCTTTTTTGAATAATTTGCATCAGGATGCGTCATTGAGATCTTTATGATCTGTGTGTCATTTACCGTTGTGACTGTAATGAACTTTTTGAGAGAATCCGGAGTTGCAGAAATTCCGGCTTTTTTTATTGCCGGCTGAAGTACCGGATCAGATTTTATAATTATTGAATATACATCTGCAAGGCTCTGGGCAGCATGAAGATCATTCGCATTGACAACATTCTTTTCGCTGGCGTTATTTACGATTATCATTGCACTGGCTTCATACTTCTTTGTTATAAAGTATCTGGAATAAACAAAGAATCCAGCGGCAAAAACAGCCGTTACCAAGATCAACGGAATTATATTTCTTCTGAAGATGCCTAAGATGGCACTGAGATTGATCTGCTTCTCCTGGACATTCTTTTTTTCACCCATATTTCTTTATCTCCTTCATTGTTTTAAACAACTTCATATAGTTCATAAATGTGATAACTACTATACTTTTCCGCTAACATCATTCAGAACAACACACCTTTAATTATACCGTCAGCAGAGTTCTTTGTCAATTACTTTTTACCCCAAATAGCCTTCCATAAACACACGGTGCTTTATTAATTATTTACATATTACGGACTTATTTTATAAAGATTGGATAATAATCTTCTGTTGGAGATACAGAGAAGATGAAATAACAAATGCGTCTTACAGGTATTATCCTTCCCTCCACTATGACTCTATACCTGAGGTATCATTTGCTTTTAAGAAATCTGACAATGCTGAGACCAGCCTGTGCTCCATCGTATACGGCCTTGGATATCTGCATGAGACCGCCGGTACAATCACCACCTGCAAACAGTCCCGGAATCGCAGTTTCCATTTTTTCATTGACCATTATCCTGTTGTTTTCCACCGGAGCTCCTACCTTTCTTGCAAGCTCTGTACTCCCGGCAGTACCCATCGCAATAAAGACTCCTGAAACCTCCAGCCTTGTTCCATCAATAAAAGCAACAGCCTCCACACGGTTATCTCCCTCTATACTGCTGATCTTTTTATCGACTACAGTGATATTTTCCGGTATGCCGTCAGCCAGTTCATCACCATTTGTAATTATATAAACCTGAGATGCTATATCGGAAAGAGCTGAGGCTTCGTTAAATGCATAGCTTCCGCTGCCAATAACTGCAACCTTTTTATTTTTATAAAAAAAGGCATCGCAGACAGCGCAGTAGCTTACACCCCTTCCTTCAAGCTCTTTTATCCCCTTTATGTCCGGCTTTTTTCTTGAAGCGCCTGTTGCTATCATCACTGCGTCATATTTTTTTGTTATTCCGGAGGATGAAGATACAGAAAACTTCATTTCAGGATCAATTTGTATATCCACTATTTCGTCTCTTACAAAGCTTACTCCGAGACGTTCGGCACCAGCAATTCCTTTTTCAAGCAGAACAGCTCCGGGAACCGGGTCAGCAAATCCATAATAGTTTTCAATCAGGTCTGCTCTCTTAAGAGAACTGCTGTCATCCGAAACTACTGTGACATTCGCTGTATTGCTCCTTGCTGCATAAAGAGAAGCTGATACTCCTGCCGGTCCGGCTCCTATAATCAAAACGTCATACATAATAATTACCTCCTGTGCTAATGCGGTATTGAAAGCTAAATAGATTAATGCTTTTCCCGGATATTAGTATTATAAACAAAACCGGCCTGTATATCAGTGATCTTGTTACAAAAAAGCCCCCGCATCTGCGGGGGCTTTTGATCAGTTTGAAGTTGTCTGTGATGTTGTAGGTTTCTGATCCTGCTTACGGCTGTTTTGTGAATTAGCCTGTCTCAGATATTCAGAAGCTGTACCATATGGTATCGGAGCACCTACTCCTATACCCGAGGGTGAAAGGATATTGGGAGTCTTGCCTGTGGGTGATACCTCCTTGGGACCATATTCAGGATCACTGGGCATAAGATTCTCAACAGTGTAATATGAGTCACCGTGGAAGTCATATGTTCCATCCGGGAGATACTCACGCTTGACTTCCTTGCCGTCCTTGATATAGACCTTGGCGCCCTTTGCCGAATATGAGCTTGAACCTATATAATTTACCCAACCTACAGGAACAATCTCATCATACTCCGTTGATGTGGGGCCGTAGAATTCAACACACAGCTCATCCATTCCATCGCCGTTATAATCGTAAACATAGGTTGCAATATATACAGGATATTCCTTGTCATTTCTGAATCTCATATCAAGGTTTCCGTAGTCAACTGTAGCGTCAAGTCCTCTTACCTCGTAAACTGATGCATACATATGAGCGTGTCTTTCAAGGATAGTCATATCTGCCTTGATTGCCGCAACATAAATCGTTGTTGAAGCCTGACAGATACCGCCGCCGTACTGCTGTTCATAACGGCCTTCGACAATAGCTGTTGAAGGAAGATATCCGAGATCTCCTACTGTAGTATCTCCTGTCATTTTATTGAATGAGAAAGTCTCACCGGGCTTTACCACATATCCGTTACAGGTTTCTATGGCAAGCTCCATATTATGCACAGAAGCATATACGTTATTTGCTGTTGTATAGTTTGAAGAAATGAGTGTTGTATTAGCCTTGACATCAGCGAGAGTATGCTTATAGGGTGTTCTCACTGCTGTTACATTGAAGTTGCCCTTCTTATCAGCCTGGCTGAGTATCTGAGTGATCTCCTCGGTTACTACTCTCTGACTGATAAGATATCCGTCCTTACCATCAGCATATGTGAATTTGTCTCTCTCCTTGGGAGTGAATGCCTTTACATGTGCATCCTGGGGCTGAACATCAAACTTATTTGCAACCTTTTTGACAGCATCATTGATGGAGCTTTTATTTACAACGCTTGTTACCTTGAAATCACGGACACCGTTACTCTCAGTAGTTTCAATAGTAGGATTGTCAAGCTCGCCTCTGCTGAAGTGATATGCCTGAATGAGAGCATTGGACAGGTCAGTATCAAACTTGAAATCATCCTCTGTGAGCTTTATGGATTTGCTGTCGCAGTTTACTGTGATCTCAATGT
Source organism: uncultured Clostridia bacterium (assembly GCA_947169745.1). Lineage (GTDB taxonomy): Bacteria > Bacillota > Clostridia > Oscillospirales > Acutalibacteraceae > UBA1213. The sequence goes on along the minus strand of CAMVQZ010000007.1, from coordinate 43,384 downwards.
CATCTCTCAGTTCCTTAACCTTTCCCTGAAGTGCATCATATGCCTGGGTGAGAGTTTTTCCGGAAAGATCAACACCACAGATGGTTACGTTATTACCGAATGTTATACTTGAGGTATTGATAGTCTTTATATCAGCTGATTCCTCTCTGATAACCGGAAGTGTGTTTACAGACTGCTCGCCTGATGATGCTCCGGCATTCTTTGATTCCTCGGATGCCTGGCTGGCATTTCCTGATGAAGCTGATGAAGCAAGATCAACGCCATTCTTTGTGCTGTTTATTGCAAAATATACTCCGCCGGCTATCGCTCCCAGAACAAGAACGGTAACTATAGACATCGGAACTACCGGAGAAAGACCTTTCTTCTTTCCGCGTCTTTTTGTATCAACACTCTTCTGCTGAGCAATCTTTGTTACAGAAGGAGATTTTGTAGCAGCTGCAAAAACAACTCCGTCATCATCCGGCTCCTCTTCCTTTTTTTCATTCTTTACACCGGAAGTTCCGAAGCCGATCTCATCAGCATCCCCCAGCTTGATTCTTGCGGGCTTTTCTTCCTTACCTACTGAGATACCGCTGAATACTACCTCTTCAGCTTTCTCATCAATATTTATCTTTTCCTTTTTTTCATTATCCATAAATGTACCTCCAATCAGCACCTTAAAACAATGACCGATTCCTTTTGCACAATATATAGTATTGATTCTTACTTTACAGATATATCATACAACAATTTTATACTCATTGTAAATAGACCTTTTTATTTATTTTCGGAAAAATTATGCCAAACATATCAGTTTTTGCCTTTTTAATTTTGTACTTTTTTACTTTCGTTTTTTATTGATAGTTAAATCAAACAATTTTTTTCTATCATTTGTGCAACATATTGAATTAATCATTAATCTGATGTATAATATCAGCATAGGTATTCAGTCAAGAAAGTGGGCGATAATTATGAAAGTCCTGATTCTATCAGCAAAAACCGGAGGCGGACATATGACTGCCGCAAGGGGGCTCAAGGAATATATCCTCTCACAGGATAAGGATGCTGTAGTTGAAATAGCTGATACTATCGAATACATCAGTCCTCTCCTTAATAAAGCAATAACAGGCGGTTACGTTTATATGGCAAAAAATACACCCAAAATGTACGGCCATGTTTATCATAGCGCTGATAAAAAAACTCCGATCAATAAAACTATGGAGCTGACAACTTTTACTCTGAGAAACAAGCTTCTTCCGCTTATCGAAGACTTTGCTCCCGATGTTGTTATTACTACCCATCCCTTTGCTGCAGAGATACTTACAGCTCTAAAGCGCAAAGGACTTACTGACGTTCCTATTATTGAAATCGTTACCGATTTTGAAATACACGCCGCTTATATCAATGATGGTGTCGACGCTTATATAGTTTCCAGCCGCGAAATGGTGGATCAGGTGGTTGAACGCGGAGTTGAAAGAGTCAGAGTTTATCCATACGGTATCCCCGTAAATACAAAATTCCTGGATGACATCGACCGGGAAACTGTATTCAGAGAAGAGGGTCTGGATCCGGATACTCCGACTATACTTATTATGGCCGGAAGCTTCGGTGTTACAGATATACTTAAAATATATCACAAGATAGTCAAATCCCCTGAGGATTTTCAGGTGATTGTTATCACCGGAAAAAATGAAAAGCTTTTTGAGACCTTTGAAAGATACCTGAGAAAAATAACACTTAATAACACCCTTATAGAAATACAGGAGCTTACATCAAGGGACAAAAAACCAAAATCAGTCAAAAAGTCAAAAAAGAAAAAAGCTGCAAAACCCACCAAGCTTTTATACTTCACTGATGAGGTATTCAAGTATATGCATATGGCTGACCTTATTGTTACAAAACCAGGCGGACTGACAGTGAGCGAATCTATTGCTGCAGGTCTCCCTATGGCAGTATTCAAAGCTATACCCGGTCAGGAAGAACAAAATGCAAGCTTCCTTGAAAGCAAAGGAATGGCTGTTCGTCTTGCTAAGGATAACACCTGCACTACAACGATTTCAAGGCTGATGAGAGATCCGGAAGAACTAAATAAAATGAAGCAGGCAATAAAGGTTTTTTCAAAAGGAAATTCCGCTGCTCATGTTTACAAGCTAATGCTTGATCTGACAGAAAAACACAGAAAGAAAAAAGAAGAAATAAACTGATTTCCCGCGCCATGCACTTCTTGTGTATTGGCGCTTTCTCATTGATATTCCAAACAGTAACACTTAAATATTATAACTTAATGCTCAGCACTTAACTCATTTTGTATCTATGAACATATCCCCTGTACATTAATTCAAAAAATAAGCATCCGTTCTACCTACGCAAAGACAGGCGGAAAAACCTTTCATCAGTTATTCCTGATGTGTTTTTATTTATGATTTATATAGATTTAATCGGCATTTTGACAGAAGGCTTTTTATTATTGAATAGATTGTTAGTAAGAAATAACTATTTTTACAGAAATTTAACAATCCGATTTGACAAACAGAAAAATAATAGGTATAATCATTACAGTACTAATCGAGTACATAATAATTCAAGAATACTATTTGAGAAAGAAGGCAATACACAATGGCACCGAGAAGCACAAAAGCAAAAACAGAAGCTAAGGCAGAGAAGGCTGTTGTTGAGACAGCAGTTAAGGCTGTAAAGGCTGAGGCTGCTAAGAAAGCTCCTGCAAAGAAGGCAACTGCTAAAGCTGCAGAGCCTGTTATCAAATGCACAATAGAGTTTGCAGGCAAGAACACAGCTGTTCGTTCTATCGTTGACAGCATCTTTGAGGTTGAGGGCGGCAAGGACAAGGTCAAGACTCTTGATGTTTATGTTCAGCCCGAAAACAATGTTGCTTACTATGTTGTAAACGGCAAAGAGGAAGGAAAGTCAGTTCAGTTCTGATTTTATTCCAATCACTGAGAGACCGGTTTTCCGGTCTCTTTTCTTATATAAAAAACAGCAAAGCAAAACCGGCAAACCACTGTCTGCCGGTTTTTATATTTTTTCTCTTTCATACTATGCGGTTTCAAACTGACTGTTATAAAGCTTTTCATAGAATCCGCCTTTTTTCATCAGTTCTTCGTGACTGCCCTGTTCAACAATATTTCCTTTATCAAGAACAAGAATAACATCTGCATTTTTGATAGTGCTTAATCTGTGAGCAATAATAAAGCTGGTTCGTCCCTTCATCAGATTATCCATAGCTTTCTGTATCATAACCTCTGTTCTCGTGTCAACTGAGCTTGTCGCTTCATCAAGAATGAGTATCTTCGGATCTGATAATATCGCTCTAGCAATCGTAATAAGCTGCTTCTGCCCCTGAGAAATATTATTTGTCTCTTCGTTCAGCTGCATATCATATCCCCCCGGAAGGGTGCTCACAAAGTAATCTACCTGTGCTGCCTTTGCAGCTTTTTTTACCTCTTCATCCGTGGCATCGAAATTACCGTACCGGAGATTATCCATTATCGTTCCGCTGTAGAGCCATGTATCCTGCAGCACCATTCCGAAAATTGATCTGAGATCGTGTCTCCTGAAATCACGTATATCATACCCGTCAATCAGGACAGCACCTCCCTGTACGTCATAAAATCTCATCAGCAGCTTGACTATTGTGGTCTTTCCTGCACCGGTAGGCCCGACAATAGCTATTTTACTTCCGGATCTGATATCAGCAGAAAAATCATTGATGACTATTTTATCATCCGAATATCCGAAATGAATATGGGCAAACTGTACACTGCCGTCAACTGTAATATTAAGTTCGGTATCAGGTGCATCTCCTGTGTTTACTGTTATCGCATTTTCAGATTCCGGAGCTTCCTCTTCCTCATTCAGAAATTCAAATACCCTCTCTGCTGCAGCCGCTGTCTGCTGCAGGATATTCGTTATATTAGCCACCTGTGTTATAGGCTGTGTGAACTGTCTCACATACTGCAGAAAGGCCTGTATATCGCCTATTGTGATGACTTTATTCGCTGCAAAAAAGCCTCCCAGTATACATACCGCAACATATCCCAGGTTTGTTACAAAAACCATTATAGGCATCATTATTCCCGAAAGAAACTGAGATTTCCAGCCTGCTGTATACAGGCTTTCATTATACCTGTCAAATACCTCTATGCTTTTTTCTTCACCGTTGAAGGCCTTCATTACCTGGTGACCGCCGTACATTTCCTCGATATGACCATTGACGTGGCCAAGATATTTCTGCTGAGCTACAAATTGCTTCTGTGATTTCTTTACAACTCCGAGAACAAATATCAGGGAAACCGGAAGAATCGCGATAGCTATCAGAGTCATCTGCCAGCTTATCAGGAACATCATTATCAGAACTCCCACAAGCTGAGTGACAGATGTGATTATCTGCGTCAGGCTCTGATTAAGGGTCTGGCTGAGAGTGTCAACATCATTGGTTATCCTTGAAAGTATTTCGCCGTTTGTAGTTTTATCAAAAAACTTTATGGGAAGCCGGTTAAGCTTTTCAGAGATATCTTTCCTGAGCTTATACGTAAGCTTCATTGATACATTGGTCATTATAAGACCCTGTATAAATGAGAACACCGAGCTGAGTATATATATGCCAAGAAGAAAAAGCAGTATATTTGCAATACCCGTATAATCAATTCCGGAGCCGATTCCTGTCACACTGCTCATAACACCCTCTACAAGAAGAGTTGTGGCATTTCCCAGTATCTTCGGACCCAGTATCATAAACACTGTAGAAGCCATGGCGAATATCATTACAATAACAACACTGATCTTGTAATTTCCCATATATCTGCAGAACTGTCTGAATGTGCCTTTGAAATCCTTTGCCTTTTCACCCGGCATCATTCTTGCCGCTCTGCCGCCCATCGCCGGCTTCGGAGGTTTTTTTGCATCTTCTGTTTTATTCATACAAACACCCCCTTATATTTTACGATCGCTGTTCTGAGATACTGCGATTTCCCTGTATTCCTCACAGTTCTCAAGAAGATCGTTATGATTACCGGAACCAACTATTCGTCCCTCGTCAAGAACAATAATATTATCAGAATGCATTATCGTACTTATCCTCTGAGCAACTACTATTACTGTTGAGTTCCCGGTATATTTTTTCATTGCTTTTCTGAGGGCTGAATCCGTTTTGAAATCCAGGGCAGAAAAGCTGTCGTCAAGAATATATATCGGTGCCTTCTTTACAAGCGCTCTCGCTATCGCAAGTCTCTGCTTCTGACCGCCGGAAACATTTGTACCCCCCTGAGAAATAGGTGTGTTGTATTTATCAGGCTTGGAAAGAATGAATTCCTCAGCCTGTGCAGTTTTTGCTGCCTGTTCTAGCTCTTCTGTTCCGGCATCTTCCCTGCCGTATTTCAGATTTGAGGCAACTGTGCCGGAAAAAAGTATTCCCTTCTGAGGAACAAGACCGATGACACTGCGAAGCTCCTTCTGGGTAAGATCCCTGACGTCTATGCCGTCAACAGTGACCCTGCCTGATGTAACATCGTAAAACCTTGGTATGAGATTGATAAGTGTGGTTTTTCCGGAACCTGTCGTTCCGATTATGGCTGTTGTTTTTCCGGGAACTGCCTTGAAGCTTATATTCTTCAGTGCATCGGAGCCGGCACCCTCATATCTGAATGATACATTTTCAAATACTACCTCTCCCCTCACCTTTTCACCGAATGATACGGGAGCATCGGGGTCTCTGAGAGATGGCTCACATTCCAGCACTTCAGCAATTCTTGCGCCTGATACAGAGGCTCTGGGCACAAGGATAAACATTACAGCTATCATAAGGAATGACATTATTATCATCATCGAATACTGGATGAATGCCATCATATCCCCCACCTGTATCTGAGCCTTCTCTATCTGGTGAGCACCCACCCAGATAACAAGCATGGAAACGCCGTTCATAATAAGCATCATTACAGGCATAAGCAGTGCCATTATGCGGTTTATAAACAGATTTACATTTGTCAGATCGCTGTTTGCCTTATCGAATCTTTCCTCTTCATATCTCTGGGTACCAAAGGCGCGTATGACAAGAAGACCGCTGAGGCTTTCTCTTGTCACAAGATTCAGTCTGTCCACAAGCTTCTGCATTATCTTGAATTTTGGCAAAGCAATAACGAGTACGACTATCATTACCGCAAGAAGGAGACCAATGGCTGATATGATTATCCAGCTCATAGAGGTGGTAGTTGAAGCTGCAAGCACGGCTCCGCCGATACCCATTATGGGAGCATAGCATATCATTCGTATGCCCATATTTATAAGGTTCTGTATCTGAGTGATATCATTCGTTGTTCTGGTAATAAGAGACGCTGTGGAAAATCTGTCAAATTCAGTATTGGAAAAGCTTTCGACCTTTTTGAATACATCACTACGGATAGTTCTCGCAACTCCTGCACTGACCTTCGACGCTATAAAGCTTACAATAATGGAGGCAACAGCTCCTGCGATAGTTACAAGAACCATAATAACACCAATACGGAAAATGTATTCCGTCTGGAGCTTGCCTGTATTTATTCCGAGCTCATTATAAAACATTCTGCAGAATGCGATTCCCATCTGACCGGTTATCATTTTATCGGCCTTTTCCGACTGTATGATATTCGGGGCGGCAAGCTCTGAAAAGCCAGGCATTTTTGATATGGTGTAAAATGCGGAAATATCAATATCGCTGATGTTTTGTGACTGAAATGTATCAGTCTTTCCGCCGGAATATTTTTTTGCAATGTCTTTGGCGGTCATTATCATTGCAAAGGATGCATCACCTACAGCATCATCAAGCTTGCCGCGATCGGCGCCATCCTTCAGGATATATACATTTTTTGAACCAGAAGAAAGACCGGGAAATCTGCCCTCGTCTTTCAGACTTCTGAATTGGGATGAATCTGTGCTGACCTTCTTGTATGAATTATCAAATAGCTTTTGTCCGCTGACATTCATACATACTCTCAGCATATCATAGCCCTCGGCACTGATGATCTCCGGGGAACTGTGTTCTATACCGGATCTCTGGATACCTACGTTTACAATATCCGACATCAGATCCGGAAGAAGAAGATCACCCATTCCCTGACCGAACAAAAACAAAAATGCGGCAAGTATCATCAGGATATATGGTTTAAGATACCGTCTTAATCTGATCATTTGGCTGCTCCTTTCACGGGAAATAATATATAAAGCTCTGCGACTGAAATGTATGCTCCCATCGGATATCCGAAGGGAACAATAAAGTTATATCAGAAACCAGAATAATTATTTCTCATCCGGCACCGGAGCAGGCGGACAGGTATCAAATACCTCTGCAACCCTGTCTCTCATCCACAAAAAGGGATTTACTCTGAGAGAAAAACCGTATCCGTTATCCATACGCCACTGATAACTGGGAGCCTGTGGTAGTCCATACATCGCAAGTATAGTCATTATGACTCCTCCGTGAGTTACCACGGTAGCTCTTGTAATATGATCTGCTGACATTGTCTCTACAAGATGCTCAAAGCCTCTGCTGACCCTGCGGGCAAAATCCTTGCCGCTTTCGCCTCCGGGAGGAGGTGTCTGATCAGAGTTTTTAAGCCACTGGGCAAATCGGGGATCAGAGGAAAGCTCAACTGCACTTTTTCCCTCCCATTCTCCGAAATCACATTCTGAAAAATCACCAACTGTCTTTATATCTGTACCTGGAAACATTATGGAACAGCTTTCTGTACATCTGAGCAGGGGACTGCTGAAAAGAATTCCGGGCTCCGGATAACCCGAACCTTCTCTTACTGCAACAAGGCCCTCCCTGCCCTTTTTAGACAGGCTTACATCAGTTGAGCCGATATATCTTCCTTTGAGTGTTTCGTCGATCGCACCGTGACGAATCAGATTAATTACATATGACTGCATTTATAAAACTCCTTATTATCTCCGACCTCATACCAATACGGCAATTATTTCTTTGAAACACTTATAGGATGTTTCACTTACAAATTATACCTGTTTCGTGTATCCTTTTCGTGTAATCTTTATTATGTTTAAATTTCATGAAAAAATTTTTTAAAAAAACTTTACAAATTGTTTTAAATGTTATATAATTTACGTATTGTTTATATGTATTTTCAGGTCTTAATTTGCGCCTCTTAAAAAAGCATAATATAATATTAGTATTTTATTAAAGTAAAGTCAAGGGGTTGAATATGAATAACGATTTTCCGAGAATAATTACACTACTCAGAAAAGAACGTGGTTTGAGCCAGAAGCAGGCTGCAATGGAACTTGGCGTTTCCCAGGCTCTTCTTTCTCACTATGAAAAAGGAATAAGAGAATGTGGACTGGATTTTGTTATCCATATTGCTGACTATTATGGTGTTTCTTGCGATTATCTGCTGGGAAGAACACCTGACCGCTCCGGAGCAACTCTGAGAGTTGAGGATCTTCCTGATTCTGTAGCCGTTTCAGATGACGCTGATGGAAATGCAAGCTCAGTTGTCACACTGAACAAGAAACTCCTTAATAATTCCATAACCATTCTTTATGAGCTCCTTGCCCAGACCGGAAGCAAGGGACTTACCGGTGAGATATCCTCTTATCTGATGGTCTCAGTTTATAAAATGATAAGGACTGTTTATTCTGCCAATCAGAAAAATCCCCAGGCAATGTTTTCTGTGATACCTCAGATGTATCTGGGACTTTCCTCTGCGCTGCAGTCGGTCATCGAAACAAATGCAAAGCAGATAGCGTCCGGAAAAGAAGCGGATGGTTACAAGGGAATAGATACCGGAAGTGCTCCTTCCCTTTCCCCTGAGGTGATTTCAAACAAATATCCGGATCTCGCACCGTCACTTTATAATCTGATACAGAAAACTGAAGAGAAAATTAAAAAACTCAGCTGACAACACCGTTTGTAAAAAACGGTGCTGTTTTTTTATTTCATACTATTAAAAAAACAGATACGGTCAACTATCAACAAATGATTCAGCGGCAAAGCTCACTCCACCGGCCTGTTTCGCTATCTTCGGACAGCCGCCAGTGTCTGGCTCAATTATAATAATTTGTCCGTTCATTTTAAGTGATAACAGTATCAGGATAAAGAAAAAATCCGGTGAAACAAACTTCACCGGATAGTTTTTTTGATTAATTATCCATCAGTTACTGGATGAGCTTGATGATGAGCCCTCAGGACCTGTGGAAATATTGATGTTAATTTTTGAACCATAGGGAGCAAGGTCTCCTGCATTATAGTTTTCGTAGCCGATAACCTTTCCTTCCTCTACAGTATCACTGGAAATAAAGTTGCCGGGTGATGCAATAAAGCCCTGGTCATTCAGTGCCTTTACAGCTGCATCAAGAGTCTGACCTGAGATCACGGGAAGCTCTCTGTTTGAGTAACCCTTACTTACAGTTACAACAACAATAACGCCTCTTCCTGCTTTCATATCAGGCTCCGGGCTCTGTGAAACAATAATGCCCTCAGCATATTTATCACTGAATATCTCTTCATTTGCCTTGATTACAGTGTAATCAGAATCAGAAGAAATTTTTGCAACAACATCATTATAATCCTTGCCCACAAGGTTAGGAACAGATGTCATATTCGGATCAACAGATGTCTCGCTGGACTCCTCTTCCTTTGACTTTTCATCAACATTTGTAAATATCGGAATATTTGCAACAGAGCTGGGATTCTGCTTTACCCATACTATTCCCGCAACGATAAGAACAAGCATACAAGCCAATATGGAAAGCGTTGCCCAGGCATATCCAGGAACGCCGCCCTTCTTCGGGGTATATCTGCTTGCAGCCTCGCTCTGTCTTGCGCTTCTGTCAGCCTCTGTTCTTATTGCCTTGACTGTCGGCGCAGCGGAAAGCTGTGTCCTCATCTCCTCAAAGTCCTGTATACGCTTCTTGGGAGATACCTGAAGTCCTCCGGCAAGAGCTGTTACTACATGAGAAGGCAGACGCTTGAATACTGCTGTGGGAATAGGAAGCTTTCCTCCTACCTTTCTGTCACAGCTGTTTTCAGGTAGCCTTCCGGTGAGAGCATAGAATAGTGTGGCAGTAAAGCCGTATATATCAGTTGCCTCGCTGAGGTCAGCGCTGTCCATATACTGCTCCATTGCTGCACAGCCATCCATAAGCTCCGGCTCGAAATTTGTTCCGGAACGTCTTATATCATCAATGGCAAAGCCGCCGAGCCTGAGCTTGCCAGAAGCTGTCACACTGATATTCTCCGGGGATACCGCATAGTGACCGATACCAGCCTGATGCATTGCAGACAAAGCAGAAATCACAGGCATGAATAGCTGCCTTGCAGTATTCCAGTCAACATTACCTCCCCTTCTCTCGATAAACTCTGTAAAGGGGATAGAATCGAAAAATTCCTCAACAGTGTAGGACACGCCGTTTTCTGTGAATATGTCATATATGGGAGCAACAGCCGAAAGATCTTTAAGATTTGCGACCTTTCTGTAATAACTGAGAAATTTATCATTTATCTCATTATATCTGTCTTCGTAACCGCCCCTGATGACTACATTTGTCTTGCCCTTTGCGCGGCCGCATATGCCGGCAGGCATAAACTCATGGATTATCACAGGCTGGGATGTCATTTTACTGTAGCCTATGTACCTTGCTCCCTCGGCATTATTGTCTATTTTTCTGCCCACAAGATATTTTCCGTCCTGGAGCTCTACACCAAGAGGAAGAAAAGGAGCCGGCTGCTCAGATGAACTGTCGAAGCCACAGAAGGGACATACAGCCTCTCCCTGGTTTTCTTTCATACAGCCTAAACAAAGCTGTGCCATATTCAATACCGCCATTCTCCGCACTATATTTGATATATAATCCCGGACCGCACGGAAGTCCTTTGACTAATGACTCTGATTATCAAGTCAATTACTATCAATCTGCAAAATAGATTACTCGTAGTATTATATCATTACAGCGAGTAAAATGCAAGTTTTTAAAGGCTAATGTTTTTAGGAATTACAAAATTGTAAAAAATGCATGATATTATATACAAAACAATATCTCAATTATTGTTAATAAAATATTTTTTATATATGATCTATAAAATATTTCTATTTGATTTGACATATCTGACACGGACTGTTAAAATGGTATCTGTTCTTTTTACAGAAACACGGAGGTAAAAATAGAAATGCTTTATATTTTGGAAAACACTGATAAGCTTGACGATGAATTCCTTGAAAAGGCAATACCCCTTCTCAGCCTGCAGAGGATCAGAAAGCTTGACGAATTAAGGATACGCTCTGACAAAAACAATTGCGCTGCAGTATATCTTATGCTCAGATTTGCACTGAACAGCGAGTACAGTATCTGTAAAGCTCCTGAGTTTACATTTGGAGACAGAGGCAAACCTTTTCTCTCTGACGAACCGGATATCCACTTCAACTTCAGTCACTGCAGAAATTCCTGCGCGTGTATTGTGGACAGCAAGGAAACTGCTGTTGATATCTCAGATAACAGAAAAATCTCTCTGAAGACCGCTAAATACTTCTGTTCTCAGGAGGAACTGGACAGAATAATTACACTCGACAATCAGAACAGGGAGCTTGTAAAGCTCTGGACTGTCAAGGAGTGCTGCTCAAAGCTGACAGGAAAGGGACTGATAACCGATTTCCGGACAATAAGCGAAAAAGAAACAAGAAGCATCAGAAGCATATGCCGGGACGATTATGTGGTTTCATACAAAGCCGATGAGGCCGTTGAGCCTGTTATGCTGAGTGTAGAGCAACTCATTTCCGGATATTGAATATATTCTGCAGACCATTACCTGTGGTCTGCTTTTTCGTATTCTTTTGTAAATTTTCGTATATGTATACAAAAAAACGCATCATTATTAGTTGTAGGTATTATACCATATTATTGCAAATATATCCAAAATATTGTATAATAATTATATGTGTACCAAAGAATTACAGGAAGGTGAGATCATGAAGTATTCAGATTTCAGATCATTCAAAAAAATATTCAAGGAAAAAAGAAAAGCCGGAATACGGCTCGGTTCCTTCTTTATGATGTTGATAATCGTCTTTTCTGCTTTCTGCTTTGTCCTCCCCACTGACAAAGAAGATGTAAATGCAGTGGTGATTTCCGATGTAACAGACAAGGGCTATGGATATTCCGCTGTCTTATATGACAGTTCAAACGGTCTCCCCACCTCCGAGGCAAACGCTATTGTACAGTCTGATGACGGTTTTATCTGGATAGGAAATTACAGCGGTCTTGTGCGCTACAACGGAAGCGAGTTCTACAGATATGATTCTTCAACCGGTATCTCCAGTGTAGTAAGTCTGTATTATGATTCAAAAAAACGTCTCTGGGTCGGAACTAATGACAATGGTATTGCTGTTCTCGAAGGGGATAAGTTTACATTTTTTAACCATACGCATGGTCTCAGCTCTTCATCTGTCAGAGATATAACCGAGGATAATGAAGGAAATATTCTCGCCGCTACAACAATGGGAATATCCTATATCGACAATGATATGAAGCTGCACAATATCAATGAGCCTCAGATCAATAAAGAATATATTCTCTCTCTGGAGAGGGACAGCCGTGGAACTGTATACGGTATTACTATGAGCGGCGGATTCTTTACGATACAGAATAAACGCATCTCATCCTTCTATAATTCTAAGGAGCTTAAATACGGAAATCCCAATTCTATTTATCCTGATCCGAATAACAATGGGTATGTTTACATAGGAACAGATGAATCAGAACTCATTCATTTCAAATTAGGAAATACTCTCTCGGATATAAAGGTCTATTCCGTTGCACCTCACAAGACAATAAATGACATCAGCCTGATCAAGGAGAATCTCTGGATATGCACCGATAAAGGCATAGGTTATTTTGACAAGGATTTCAAATATCATCAACTCGATACCCTCCCTATGGAAAACTCTGTTGATAAAATAATGCTGGATCACGAATCAAATCTCTGGTTCTGTTCCTCAAGACAGGGAGTTATGAAAATCGTTGAAAATGCTTTCGTGGATATTTCCAAGCTTGCAGGAATGGATCCTACAGTTGTTAATAGCGTTTGCAGCTACGAGGATCAGATATATATTGCTACAGACAGAGGACTGGTAATATATAACAGCAACTACAAGAGAATAAACAACAAGCTTACATCTCTGATGAACGGCATAAGGATCAGGTGTCTAAAAAAAGATACGGACAACAATATCTGGGTCTGCTCCTACAGCAATCACGGTCTGCTGCGTTATGATCCCAAAACAGATAAGCTGACCAGTTTCAATCAGAATACTGGTCTGGTATCCAACCGTGTGAGAATGATTTGCCTATTGTCAAACGGAAACGTCGCTGTGGCTACGAGTATGGGTATGAATATTATCTCCGGAGACAAGGTTATAAAAACATATAACAAGGAAAACGGGATCAGCAATCAGGAAATACTCTGTATAGAAGAAGGAAAGGACGGAAAGCTTTTCCTCGGAAGTGACGGAGATGGAATGTATGTAGTCAAGGGAGATAATGTTTCCAGGATCGGAATTAAAGACGGACTGACCTCTGAGGTCATACTGAGAGTAAAAAAGGATCCTGAAAAAAATATTTTCTGGATAATTACAAGCAACTCCATTTCCTATATGGATGATAATCTGGAAATCAAAAATATTTCAAAGTTTCCATATTCAAATAACTTCGATATGTTTTTTGACAATCAGGAAAGAGTCTGGATCCTCAGCAGCAACGGTATTTATGTTGTAAACAAGAATATTCTTTTAGCTGATGAAAAAATAGACTATACGCTTTATGATATAAAATGCGGACTGCCTTTTACCGCTACTGCAAATTCCTATAGCTATAAGGATGAGGACGGTACCCTGTTTATTTCAGGAACATCCGGAGTCTGCACCATCAATATCGATAACGAAAAAGCCACTGATTCCGACGTCAGACTTGCTGTCTCCTATGTGACAGCCGATGATTCTTATATTGAAGTCGGCAGCAATAATGAGATACATATTCCCTCTTCCTGCAAGAGATTACATATCGAGCCAAATGCATTTACTTATTCACTTAATAACCCCCATCTGAGCTATCAGCTTGAGGGCTTTGACGATAAGCCTGTAGAGGTATCAAAACAGGAAATGGATCTCAGTCAGCTGAATTATACAAATCTCAGAGGCGGAGAGTACACATTCAAGTTATCACTTATCAATACAATGACCGGAAAACCAGAAAAAACGATCAGACTAAGAATCATAAAGGACAAGGCTCTTTACGAGCACTGGTGGTTCGGAACTGTACTTGTATTGCTCTCTGTCATGATTGTGGTATTTTTTGTTATTCTGTATTTCCGGAGAAAAACTGCTGTTCTTCTTCGCAAGCAGGAAGAAAACAAGACGTATATCTATGACCTGACTAAGCTGTGCGCACGTTTTGTCGATATGAAGGACAAATATACAAACGGCCACTCCTTCCGGGTTGCGAAGTATACCTCGATGTTTGCGAAAAAACTGGGTAAAAGTCAGGAGGAAGTAGACGAAATTTATAATATTGCACTCCTTCACGATATAGGAAAGATCAGTATACCTGATAATATACTTAATAAACCCGGCAGGCTCACAGATGAGGAATTTGCTGTGATGAAAACACATCCACAGACTGGTTATGATATTCTGAAGGAGATCACTATTGCTCCGCAGCTTGCTCTCGGAGCAGGTTACCACCATGAAAGAATTGACGGAAAAGGTTATCCGGCAGGACTTAAGGGGGATGAAATCCCGGAGATAGCTCAGATAATCGCTGTCGCAGACGCTTTTGACGCAATGTATTCTACAAGGCCTTACAGAAAAAAGATGAAGCTTGAAGCAGCAAAGGCAGAAATCGAACGCTGCTCAGGCACACAGTTCAATCCGAGGGTTGTAAAGGTATTTTTGGAGCTCGCAGATGAGGGCGCCTTTGAAACCGAAGATTTCGCATATGTTCCCACTGAGGAAGAATTAAAAACTGCGGAAGAAATGAAGAAAAAAGCGGATGAAAAAAAGCAAAGCAATAAGAAAAACAACGAGAAAAATAATGATACTCAGAAAAAAGACCCTGAAAAATAAAGGTAATACCGCACAAAGATAGTGCTTCAGGGCTCAGTAGATTTTTTCGTCAGATTGTATCAAAATACAGCAGGAATACTGACGTATTTCAAGGATTATTAGTGCAAGATGACGGAAAAAGATCAAGCAGATGTGGTGCTAAGCCGTAAGGCGGTCTTTGTGCGATATTGCCTGAAGGCATTTCTGATTGCGGTGGCTTCCGGGAAGTCACCGCATCTCGTTATCATACCACGGCTGTGCGCGCCCGCACTGAGTATTTCGCGCCGCCGTAAATGTAAATACTCTGATCCCACTGCTCAACGTCCTCCCTACTGCTACGGCAAATGTGGGACTGATTTAACAACACCGGGAAAGCATAAACGAAGGACTACGCTGACATTGATCCTAAGTGTATAATTTTTGTTGGTAAACATTTATACTATCAATCTGTAACAATTAATCCAGGTAATACAAAGTAGGCGCTCAGTACCGGGAGAGTGAAAAACCGGAAGTAAGGATAAAGACAGCCGCGAAAAGCAGCTGTGAGGGCTGCGGCGGAAAGGGGTGTGGGCATTGACTAAGAAAATGAGCGACGGATGCCGCGCCAAGGGAGTATATTCACACACAACCGAGCGAGTGCAAACGAGCGATTACGCGAACACGGGTCCAGCGTCACGCTGGCACATTAATCCGGCGTCACGCTTGCTTTAAGAAATTCTAAAGAAAAGCTTTTATAATAGATATCAGATAAACATTTACCAGTAACAAAAAAGGAGGCTGACTATGCAGATATTATTAGTTGAAGATGAATTATCATTGTCAAGGGCAATAAAAAGAATCCTGGAAAAACACGGGTATGTAGTGGATGCAGTATATGACGGTGAATCGGCTGTAGATTATGCCTGTGAAGCAAGCTACAATCTTATCATTCTTGATGTTATGCTTCCCCGGCTCAATGGATTTGAAGTGATAAAGACCCTGAGAGAAAAAAACAACAATGCACCGGTTCTGATGCTTACAGCAAGATCAGCAATATCTGATAAGGTAAACGGACTGAATTCCGGAGCTGACGACTATATGACAAAGCCCTTTGATACTGAAGAGCTTCTTGCAAGGGTGGCAGCTCTTACAAGGAGAAAGGGTGAAGTTATCCTCAATAATATAAAATACAAGGATCTGACCCTTGATCTCAACAGCGCTGTACTGAATTGCGGAAAGGAATCAGTTCAGCTCAGCAAAAAAGAATTTGAGGTTCTTAAAATTTTTCTGACCGATCCGAAAATGATCGTTACCACAGACAATATCATTTCTAATGTGTGGGGAGCAGATTCAGAGGCAACGGATAACAATGTGGAGGTCTATATTTCATTTATCCGCAAGAAACTGAAATATCTGGGAAGTGAAGTTACCATCAAAAAAATGCAGAAGCTTGGTTACAGACTGGAGGGCTGAATATGATCAAAGCCTACAGAAAAAGATTTGTTTTGCTTAACCTGGGAATAACCGGGCTGATCCTTCTTCTGACATTTGTGCTTATCGGGATAGAAACCTACCACAACAATTACAAGGAACTGAAAAGTGTTATGGAGCTGGTTCTGAAGCCGTGGAATTCATCTGAAAACGGCAGTGATGAGCTTATATTTAAAGATCACGGTTTTTTCCGTAATCAGACAGAGGAAAGCGATAGCAGCAATAATACACCGGACGGTGACTCTGCAGATGCAAAGGATTTCAGCGGGAATAAACGTGCTGACAAAAATGAAGAACCGGTACAAAGATTCAAGGACGACAATATCACAACAATTTTTTACAATGAAAAATCAGATAATTACACAATAATATCTGAGGATATCGCATACGAAGGCGACACGGGGGAAATTGTCAGAAAAATAGTCGGTCAGGCAGAGGACTTCGGTATCCTGTCAGATATGAATGTATATTATTTCAAGGAAAAGCACGGAGATAACTACAAAATAGCTGTTACTGATGTATCATACATCAATAACCGGCTACTGACAACGTATATTCTTCTGGCAGCAGCCTTCATTATCCTGCTGGGGATACTTTTCCTCATTAGTGTCAGGCTTTCAAAAATCGCAGCAAAGCCTATGGAGGATGCAATCGAAATGGAGCGGCAATTCGTTGCGGATATTTCCCACGACCTTAAAACGCCCATCACTGTCATCCTTGCAAATACCAGTATTCTCAAAGAGGATCCTGAATCCACTGTTGCTGAGCAGATGCAGTGGATAGAAAGCTCTGATTCTGCCGGCAAGGAAATGATGAATATGGTCAATGAAATGCTTACACTTTCATCCCTTGACAAGGAGGATAAAAAGCTTATCCTCACGGAAACAGATCTCTCCGGTATTGCTGAAAAATGCGTAATGCAGCTGGAATCAGTGGCATATGAAAGAGAAATAAGACTTGAGGAAGAAATAGAGGAAAATGTGCGGATATCAGCAACAGAGGATTATGTTAAGCGTATTTGTACAAGTCTTATTGAAAATGCGATCAAGTACGAAGCAGACAAGGGTTGTGTTACTGTCCGGGTGACCGCTTCCAAGAAAAGATCAGTCCTGACGGTGCATAATTCTTCAAGCTATATCGAGCCGGAGGATCTCCCCCACATCTTCGACAGGTTTTATCGGGGAGACAAAACCAGGAATGTCCGCAAAGGTCACGGATTGGGTCTGCCTATAATCAAAGGGATGGCGGAACAGTTATCTGCCGGGATCACAGCGGAAAGCTCCAGGGAAAATGGTACCTCCTTCCATGTAAGCTTTGAAAATTACAAGTGATCCGAGCTCTGATGCTATTATTCAAGACTTCACAAGCCTTTGGACGCTGTCCGCTGACAGCAAAATAACCTTGGACGGAGCCTTCAGTTTATCACAGTAATGGAATTATATAAAAGAAATAAAACAGCAGGTCCTGCTCAAATTCAAGACCTGCTGTTTTATTTTTGTCTGGTTTTCTGCTTACTTTTCTTCCCGTTTCATACCATTTTCAGTCAGTGTGCAGTTTCCGTCACCATCGGTCTGGGCTAATCCTTCCGAAAGAGCTGTATCGACTGCTTTTTCAAAAAATGCTGTGATATTACTTCCGCTTCTGTAATTCATTATCTTTGCACTTTCTTTGACAAGATCAGGCTTCTTAAGGCTTACTTCATTATAGAGCACATACAATACAGCATTAACGCCCTCTGAAAGCGGAACCTCTGTAATGTCGCGGTGATCGTCATCCTGGCCGTCTGATCTGAAATCTGTATATGATGACGGTTTGACATTTTCATTCCAGAAAATGGTTTCCTCGCCCTGTCTGGTTTTTGTAAAGTAGAGCTTTGAAAGAATGTTATTCATATAATCCTGCAGCTTTGAACTGTTTCTTGGAATACCAAAGCTCTTGATGATCTTCCGGACAAGGTAGCCCTGACATACAGGAGCCTCCTGATCTATGACCTTTTTCATTTTTCTGACTATGATATCATAATACTTCGAGGTGATCAGTTCGTCAGGAGTTGTAGCATTATAGGGAAGCTTTGCACTTGTATATGTTCTGATCTCACTCTCATGCGTCATCTCGCTGCCAGTCTGAATATCCGGATCATCCTCCTTTTCATCCTCCCGGTTATCCGTATATTCTCCTTTTCTGATACTCTCCAGCTGATTCAGTATACGATTTATTTCTTTCTTACGGTTATCCCACCAATCCATTGACCAGACTCTGAGAATACGCCATCCGAGCCCGCCGAGTACGGATATCTGACCTATCTCACGATCCCTTGCCGTTTTTGACTGTCCATAGCCCGGTCCGTCAAGAAGAATACCAAGGATATACTTTTCCGGAGAATCAGGGTCTATTACTCCGATATCTATCTTATATTCTGAATGCCCTACCATCAGATCTGTATCGTATCCGTTTTCCTTCAGAGCAGCGCAGATCGATGCCGGGATTCCGCTTATGCTTTCATCCGATGAACCAACTGAGTTTTCATCGGCCGGAAGCTCTTTTCCGGCAGCATATGCGATAAATTCTTTCAGCGCGGCAACACCCTCTGCGGATGTGGATGAAAGATTTATCATATCGGCAGTCATTGAACTGAATACCTTCATTTCACATCTCGCTCTTGACACGGCAACATTGAGCCTGCGCCATCCTCCCTCACGATTGAGAGGGCCAAAATTCATCGAAACTCTTCCGTTACTATCGGGACCGTATCCTACAGAAAACAGTATCACGTCTCTTTCATCACCCTGAACATTTTCAAGATTCTTGACAAATAACGGCTCTGAAGAATTGTATATCCAGTTTTCAAGCTCTGTATCTTCAACACACACTTCATTAAGCATATCTTCGATAAGGTTTTTCTGGTTGATATTAAAGGTGACAACTCCGATACTCTGGGCTCTCTGATCCTCATTTTTATATCTGCTGATTATCTCATCCACAACAGCCCTGGCCTCGATCTTGTTCTGTCTTGTCTTGCCGCGGTCAAAAATACCGTCTGTTTTGACAAAAGTCACCTTTCTTTCTCTGTCATTCACTGACGGGAAGGTGTACAGCTTGTTTTCATAGAATTCACGGTTACTGAAGGCTATCAGGCTCTCGTGACGGCTTCTGTAGTGCCACAGAAGATGAGTCTGTGGCATATTCAGTGCAAGGCAATCATCAAGAATACTCTCCATATCCTCAATATCCATGTTTTCTTCATCTATCGTATTATTAACAAAGAATGAAGTCGGAGGCATCTGCTTCGGATCACCTACAATTACTGCATTCTCTGCCCTTGCCAGTGCACCGACAGCTTTACAGGTAGGCATCTGCGAGGCTTCGTCAAATACCACTATATCAAAGGGCTCTCTTGCAGGATCAAGATACTGAGCTGCTGAAATAGGACTCATCAGCATACACGGGCAAAGTCTCGGGAGAAGATTCGGAAGCTGATCCAGAAGCTTTCTTATGCTGAGACCTCTGCCGGAGCTTCTGATCGCTCTCTGGAGTATTCCAAGCTCTGAATTCTGCGCCGCTTCTCTCGTGAAATTCGGAACCTTTGACGCAAGACGACAATAGATTTCCTTTTTAGACTGCTTTATCAGCTCCTTGTCAAGCTGTCTGAACTGGTCTATCTTGTCATTAAAGGTATTGCCTGTGAATTTATTCAGGACACGGCTGGAATCAATAATATTGACAGCAAGAGACTTTGAAAGGGACTTTCTGAAGGCACCCTCTATCTGACCGTGTTCCATTCCTGAAAGGTATGCCTGTAAAACGATATCCAGACCTGCATTCCTTGCTTCTGATGCAACGCTGTTCCAGGCGATCCATTCCCTCAACTCGTCTGAATGTGAGCTGATCTCATCACAAAGCTCCTTTTCACTTTCAATCCAGCTTTCATCACTGGGACTGACAATTTCAAGCGCAGAATAAAATTCCTGTTTTGCTGCTTCCAAGGCGGATATCTTCTCCGGAAGCTTCTCTGCCAACTCCTTCATCCCGTCTCTGCCGCAGCATTTTATCCTGAAATCATCAGAGCCTGTTATATCCGCAAGTCTGACGGCGCTTTCTTTTGCCTGGGATGCAAGATTTGAAATCTTGTTCCAGTCTGTCTGACTGCCCTGATACAGCTCCTCAAGACCGCCTCCGTAATACTCAAAGAGACGCTCTGCCTCCTGTTTTTCCGTCTGGTAGTCACAAAGAGAGCGTATTATCGCTTCCAGCTCTTCTTTTCCCACCTGGGTATCTGTATACTGTCCGATCTGCTTTGTAAGCTTTCCGATTCCCAGAGCCTTGGAGATAGCCCACTTTGATGAGACATCTCTGTATTCATTCATAAGCGTCTTACCGTCAAGTGCAAAGAAATCGGGCTTCCATCTCTGTGAAAGAGTTGCATACATTGACCAGTATGTCCTGAAATGCTCACACATTTCCCAGATGCCGAAAACAAGTGTATTTATATTATCCGCCTCTCTCCACATTCTGGGAACAGATGACCACAATACAGCCTCCCTGACAGCCTTTACTACTGTTTCTATCTGTGAATGACTGCTTACCGGCATTTCTGTAACTGACGTATACTCCGAAAGTATATCTCCGGCATCATCGAGAGCTTTTCTGTATGATGATATAATTTCATCAAGAGAAAGTCTGATACGCTGAGAGTATTCCTCGGCTCTGACCGGGGAAAGAGGATGGGCCATCGGATGACCAACTGCCCTTCCGGCTGTTACCAGTCTCTTGACAATAGTATTCATATTTTCATAGGACTGCTGGTCGATACTGTTTATTATCTTAGACGGAAACATTGGAATATCAGGATAACCGCTGTTTATCTCATAATCTCCTATGATTTCATAAAGAGATCGTCCGCATTCCCTTCTTTTGTGAAGTGACTTTGAGTAATAATTAAGATCCGATCTGAGTTTTGATATTTCCTCAGCCTTTAATGCGTATTCGTCTGTGGAATGGTATTTAGTGACCTCGGACGCTTTTCTCAGCTGTTCCAGCAGATCTCTTTTCTTTGTTTTGTTTGAATGAAGCTCCAGACAGAAATCACCAATGCCTATTTTTTCAAGTCTCTTCTGTACAACCTCAAGAGCAGCCATCTTTTCTGCAACAAAAAGTACCTTTTTTCCATTTGCAAGTGAATTTGCAATTATTGCGGTGATCGTCTGGGACTTTCCGGTTCCCGGAGGACCATGGAGAACAAAGCTCTCACCCTTAGTCGCGGCTTTTATGGCATAAAGCTGGGAAGCATCAGCAGGTACGGGAAGGAAAACATCATTTTCGGAGACTTCTTCCCCTATCTCCATTTCTTTCGCATCCCAATCAAGCTTTCCGTCTATCAGGCTTTTTACTATCTTGTTTTTTTCCAGATCCTCTGAGCGGTTCCTGATGTCATTCCACATTACAAACTGTGAAAATGAGAATATGCCGATATATGCAGACTCCAATACATCCCAGTTTTTCCGGGACATTACAGCCTTTCTTATGATAGAATATACCTTTCTTGTGTTAACACCGTGTTCATCAGCAGGAAGAGGATCGAGTCCGTCAATTACTATCTCAAAATCCTGCTTGAGCTTCTCCAGGATAGTTATATTGAACTGGATATCATCGTCCCTGAGCCTGATAGTATATCCCTTTGCGGCTGATTTTCTCACAATATCTACTGGAAGCAGAAGAATTGGTGCATATCTGGGTCTGGTGCTCTTCTCTGTTTCATACCACCTCAGAAGCCCCAGGGCAATATACAACGTATTTGCACCGTTCTCTTCTATGGACGTTTTTGCGCTACGGTACAGCTCCTTGATATTCTTTTCCAGTTCTGCTGCAGTATACACGGAACGCAGACGGTGGTTTTTGAATTCTGAAAGTATAAGCTCCCCACATTCTCCCAGCTTATGAAGGTTTTCAAAAAGGGAACCCTCTCCTATCCTGATATCATCAGGTCTGGGAAGAATGCTGAAATCTTCTCCGTCTGCAAGTGCATCCTCAAGACTATCTATGGATGGAATCATGAGAGGAACAGTGGATTTTGATAATCTGAAATTGATAAGGGAATTTCTCAGCCCCAGATCAAGAAGCTTTCTTTCCCATTGCTGCCTCTTCGTAAGAGATGAATCCTCTGCAATACTGTCGGAAGCAGTCTGTATAAGCTTTTTCGGGGCTGCAGACAGCGGGCTTTCTTCTGGAGCCTGATCGTTCTTTATTTCATAACCGTTTTCGGTCTTTATCCTCATGGGAATCGGTCTTATCCCGCTCTTCCTAGCCCGTGTGACATCAATGAATATAAGCGCTGAGGGTATTTCGCTCTGAGCCTCTTCCATCGCAGCGTCAAAATCAGAATTGCTTCCTGTGGTAAACATCGTGCTCTCTACAACAGCAATCTCGTTTACTCCTTCGGCAGTATTCTTTGTAAGTATAGACGGGTCATCCTGGATTATCTCAGGAAATGACTTGTCCTCCAGCCACAGGCCGGTAAAAATATGTCCTGCCTTTATGATGAGGATCGGATGTATGCCCACTGATTCAAGAGCAGAAACGTAAAACAAGGTAAGATCCATACAATTTCCCATCTTGTTTTCCATTACTGCGTCGCAAAGTCTTATCCTCTGACCGACCTCCTCAAAGCTTGCGGGTGTGACCGAATAGGCTATCTTTTCCTCCCTCAGAGCTTCATATATCGCAGCAGCCTGTCTCAGTATCCGGTTGGGATCCTGGCTCTGATATCCCTCGAAGGAAGGATCCTCACCCCATTTTTCAAGTATACCGGAAGCTTTGGAGATGATCTTTATTACCTCCGGATGATTCGGCATTATATATGAACAAAGCAGGGCAGGATCATAAAGCAGTCCCTGCCATTGATCGTATGCAAGCGCTGTCAGTTCCTTTGTTGTTCTGAAAATTTGTTGGTCAGCACAATAAAAATCAATGAATAACTGATCGGTCATTCTTTCTGTGAGAACAGAAATCTTTTCGCTGCTCAGGATAAGTCCTATGTCCTTCATCTCATATTCGGAATTTCCGGGTATGAAATCAATATGCTGAGTATATGGCAAGCAAATATCTGATCCGGAGCTTATCCGGAGCTCTATATCCTCTATCCGTTTTTCGGAGCTGTTTTTTATTACTATCTTCCTTATTACTTTCTCGCCGTTTTGCTGAAGAGCAAAGTTTACAACCGAAAGCATATCAACTTCAACTGTCAATGACCCCTGTTTGGATGTCTCCGGTTCTGCTTCAGCCTTGTCTGACGGTTCTTCCCCAGAGTCTGAACTTTCCTTGTTTCCTTCCTCATCCGCAGGCTTTTCCTGAGCCGGAACATCGGAAACCTCCTGAAGATTATCTTCCTTCTCCTCAGGTGATGAAATCTCATGTTCGTCCTCTGCAGCTACTGGTATTTCTGACGAACTGTTTTCCTGGATCAAATCGCTCTTATCCACTGCTTCGTCTTCAGCAGTATCAATTACACTATTCTCTTTTTCACTCAATGAAATACACCTCCAGCATTATATGGATCAGATCATTTATTTCTGATCCTGATATTCAAGAAACCACTGAATGAATCTCGCCTTACGGCTCAGCATCCCTCTCACTTGCATATTTTCCGGCATCCTGCACCAGACTCTCATCAGTAAATAAACGTCTGGTTATATGTACTCATGTGGCACATCCTGACTAAAAATCTGACTGTAAAATACAGACACTGGATCTTATCAGTGTTTCCTTAATAAACAACAACAACTTTAGTTTATATTATACAATAAATAATATACACTTGCAAATAATAATATATAAAATACAGCTGTTTTTTCAAAAAATTAAAGATTTCTCCTGCCTATTGCTTGTATTTAATACCATATTATTATATAATTAGATATAATACACATCTTCCGGAGGAAAGCATGAAAGGAAACTCTATTCATTCTGGACACAGACAGCGGCTCAAGGAACGC
Source organism: uncultured Clostridia bacterium (assembly GCA_947169745.1). Lineage (GTDB taxonomy): Bacteria > Bacillota > Clostridia > Oscillospirales > Acutalibacteraceae > UBA1213. The sequence goes on along the minus strand of CAMVQZ010000007.1, from coordinate 18,846 downwards.
TATATGACATCTGGCTTTGAAAGCTTCAGTGATCATGAAATACTGGAGCTTCTGCTCTTTTATGTTATTCCGAGAAGGGATACCAATTATATCGCTCATCATCTTCTTGATACTTTCGGTTCTCTCTCAAAGGTTCTCGACGCTTCTGCTGAGGATCTCAAAAAGGCAGGAGTATCCGAAAGCACAGCGGTTTTTCTCAGATTTTATCCTAATGTTATCGGCAGATACCTTGAGGACAGAAATTATAACAGCAAAAAACAGTACCCCCTTGATAATATCAGCGCTAACATCGTTTCCAGAATGAGTAATTCAAAAACTGAACAGCTACTCCTCCTTCTTAGAGATCCTGTGGGAATGGAAGTTTATTGCGGTATCATTCAGGATTCTCCTATAGACGAAAATAATGATACAATAAGAAATATTATCGGAATAGCGATGAAATATAATGCTTCTTCTGCGGTCATTGCAACAAATAAAATCAACGGCGTCGTTTTCCCTACAAGCAAGGATGTCTCCTCAACAATTAAGCTGAGAACTGCCCTTGCCGGTGTGGGAATGGCTCTTATTGAACACTATATCCTCTGTGAAGGAGAGATTTTTTCAATGTCCGGAAGCGAACAATTCAGGGAAATATTCATTTGAGGGAAACAAAATGATCAAATCGGATTACTATAAAGAAACAAAAAACAAATATACAGAAAGATTTATCCGCTCGGGCATCTCTGACTTTTCAAATGAGGAAATTCTTGAATTTCTCCTTACATACTCTGCCAAGGGCACACTTAATGAAAAAATATCAAAAAAACTCCTTGATGATTTCGGCTCCCTCTCGGCCGTTTTTGAGGCCCCTGTCAAAATGCTGGAAAACTACGGGCTGAATGATGATACTATTATGCTGATAAAGCTCCTCCCTGATATGAGCAGAAAATATGTTGACGACAAGTTTATTACGGACGAAAAAAAGTATGACAATAAAATCCTTATCGATAAGATCTCCTCTGCTTTTATCGGAGCTGAAGGTGAACAGGTCATCCTTATTCTTAAAGACAAAAATGATAAAGAAGTCTTTTTCGGAGTCATAAGCAAGGGCTCGATCAATGCTTCGGAAGTATATATCAGAGGAATAATCGATCTTGCTGTACAGAAAAAGGCGTGTTATGCATACATTTCTCACAATCATCCCAGCGGTGTTTCTTACCCCTCGGATAAGGATATAAAAACTACCATAAAGCTGAAAAGGTCTCTCTCGGCTATCGGTGTTGAACTGATGGATCACTTTATCGTTGCAGGTACAAGCGTTTTCTCAATGGCAAACGATGAGAATTATTTTGATATATTCTTTTAAGACAACACCGCACAGATACTGTTACGTAATAATAACAAGGAGGTGAAAAGAATGAGCGAAAAAGATATGATACTTGATGCGATGAAAAAAGCAGGTGAACCTCTCAATGCAGGAAAAATTGCAGAGCTTACGGGTCTCGACAGAAAAGTCGTGGACAAAACAATGACTGCTATGAAGAAGGAAGGATCAATTGTATCTCCCGTAAGATGCAAATGGGAACCAAGCGAAAAGGCTGACTGATATCCAAAAGGGTCGTATCTCTCCGATATGGCTCTTTTTTGCATAGTTAATTTATCTTTTAATAATAACTGTCTGCTATACAGTGATTATTACGTTCCTTTTTCACTTGCATTGAGTTCCTGCGTATGGTTTTGAAACAGATTTACACTGATACATTATGACACATTTGCCAGAAAAAACAACGCAGATCCTTATCAAGGAGGATTTATGGCAGACTGAAATCTGTGAATACTGAATACTGAAAAATTAATAATATTGTTAGTCGCTGCGCTACTTTTGCAGTAAGCTTATTTACGACGGTAGTACTTACAGCTATTAATATATATGTACACAAAATCAGTCGCACATTTCCGAGGGAGCAAAATACCGTAAGTCAGAATAAACCAGCCGCGAAAAGCAGCCCGTGAGGGATGCGGCGGCGAGGGGTCGGAGTGTTGACGAAGGGAATGAGCGCCGGATGCCGCGCGACGATATTATATATACGCACGACCGAGCGAGTGTAAACGAGCGATTATGCGAATACGGGTCCAGCGTCGACGCTGGCGCCTCTTGATTAGTTGGGATAAAAATGGTATAATAAGATGTATGTTGTTATACTGAATGCAGATAATAATCTGTATGGAGGTGTAACAAGCTATGAAAGAAAATGAAAGAACCTGTCTTTCTGCGGAAAATGAACCGGAGGAAGAAATCAGTCATGAGACTGGCATTCGGGATACAGTGAGAGAAATGATTGTCGAATCCGGCTCAGTCATCACTGTATGCGGAGGCTACACTCTGCAGTGTCTTACCATCATCGGACAGATCGAAGGACATTATACTTTATCTCCCCAGAACAAGACCACTAAATACGAGCATATTATCCCACAGCTTGTATCAGCCGAACAGGATCCACAAATAGACGGACTGCTTATCCTTCTCAATACTGTAGGAGGGGATGTCGAGGCCGGGCTTGCGATCGCTGAGCTGGTTGCCGGGATGAAAAAGCCTGTGGTCTCTCTTGTACTTGGAGGCGGTCATTCTATCGGCGTTCCGATTGCGGTAGCTGCCAAAAAATCTTTTATCGCAAGATCTGCAACAATGACCATTCATCCGGTAAGGATAAATGGCACGATGATTGGCGTCCCCCAGGCATTTGAGTATTTTCAGAGAATGCAGAGGAGGATAACAAAATTCGTTTCCGATAATTCAAAAATACCTCCGGAGAGGTATAACGAGCTGGCTCTGAATACAGATGAGTTGGTTATGGATATCGGAACGATACTCGACGGCGAGGAAGCTGTAAGCGAGGGACTTATTGACAGTGTCGGAGATCTGAGTATTGCAGTTTCTGCTCTGCGAAATATGGTGGATGACATCAGACAGAAAAAAGAAGGAATAAAAAAATCAGCGGCGAAATAAATTATATTATTCGCCGCAAAGAATCGGAGGTACATATCTATGAGCATTTTTGACGCTATAGTTCAGGCTGTTATTCAGGGACTGACAGAATTTCTCCCTGTTTCAAGCAGCGGTCATCTTACAATAACCCAGCATATACAGGGTATGCAGGAGGATAATCTGTTTTTCTCAGTTATGCTGCATATAGGAACACTTGCGGCAGTTATCGGAGTATACATTAAACTTATACTCGGCTTGCTGAAGGAATTCGGAAGAATGGTAAAAGATATTTTTACCGGAAAATTCAAATGGAGCGAGATGAACGGCGAAAGAAATATGGTCATGATGCTTATCATCGGACTTATTCCCCTCTTCCTGCTGTTTATACCCGTTCCGGGAACAGATATGAAGATTAAGGATCTTGCTGAAATGTTCTCTAAATCCGGATACTTCATTGTTGTCGGAATATCACTCATGATAACAAGCACCCTTCTCTTTCTCGGTGACAGAAAAAATAAGCGTACCGTCAAAGCCTATAAGGATAAGGGCCTGAATGCCAAGGGCGGTGCAGGCAGAAAAAGATATAACGTGGTGGATTCTCTTGCAGTGGGTATTACACAGTGCTTTGCCGCTGTTTTCCCGGGAATCTCCCGTTCCGGATCAACTCTTGTTGCAAGTGAATTAAGAGGAATGAATAAACAGGCTGCTCTTGACTACTCCTTCCTTCTCGGAACACCAGCTATAGTTGCGGCAGCTTTACTTGAGGGAAAGGACGCGCTTTTCCCGAAAAACGGTGAAACAGTTACCATAGAATTCTGGCCTGTAATAATCGGAATGATAGTTGCGGCATTTGTAGGATTTATCGCAATCAAAATATTTAAATGGCTGCTTAAAACTGATAGAATGTATATTTTTATTGCATATACCGCAATAGTGGGATTGATTGTAACTATAATAAGCATAATAGAGCTGTCCAAGGGTGTTAACATCTTCAGCGGAGCACAGCTCGTATTCTGAAAATATTCGGGCAGCATATCAGGTGTTGCCCGAATAATGTCGTTTTAAAATAACATTATTTCCTGATATCTCACATAATGAAAGGAGGAATTCACCATGGCAGCAAAGAAAACAAGTAAAAAAACATCAGCTTCTAAAAAACCACGATCCGGATCCGCACCTGCCAGAAAGAATACGGCAAAAAAAGGTTCAAGATCCAGAATGAGCGAAGCGGAAAAAAGACGCGCTGAGTGGGAGCTTCAAAGGCAACGTATGATAACCGCAATCGTTCTTTTTATGTGCGCAGTTCTCTTCCTGCTTATATTCTTCGTTTCAGGTGAGAAGCTATGGCACTCACTACACGAAGCTTATCATGGTTTTTTAGGCACATTCGGGTTTGTTATCCCCCTCATAATGCTATATTGTTCATTCCAGAACACAAAGGAGAAACCTACTTATAACTATAAATTCAAGGCTTTTTCTATGCTGGTAGCTATGATCTCCATATCAACAGCTGTTTTTTGTTTCAGCATCGGAGATGAAACCCTGAGCAAATATGCGGATGAACTCCACAGAAGTCTCCTTCTTGGAAGTCAGAATAAGGGAACCGGCGTTATCGGCTCTATGATAGGTATTCCGCTTGTAAAGCTTGTAGGAACTACCGGCGGTGGAATCATCAGCATTCTGATCTTCCTGATAAGCCTGTTCTTCAGCTTTGACAGGATAATCATCAATATAATCGGACTTTTCAAGCAGCCTGTGAAGGATCATATCGAGGATCAGAGGGAGATACGGTCCCAGGTGAGAAAAAAGCAAAAGGAAATCCGTGATGAAAAACGTAAAAAAGCAAGAGAGGATTACATAGAACAACAAATTAATAAAAAGCTCAGGACTGATACCGGCTCGGGGGACGGCGAAATGAGGAAAATAAGAAATAAGCCGTTTTACTCCCCGGAAAAGGGTCAGGCTGATCCTGCTGTGGTAATAAAGCCTGATACAGAGACCAAAAAGCAGAAAAAAACCGGTACATCCAAAAAGAAAAAACCGGAAAAAGAAACAAACGAACTGGATTCCGTACTATTCGGGGAACCTGACAGCGGTGACGCTCTGATTCCAGAAGAAAAGCCTATGGCGCCTGAGATAACCTTTGAGCCTGAGTTGCCGCCTGTACCAGAGCCCGTCAGAAAAACGGAGGTTACTCATCGGAAGGAAATTACAAAACCCGCTCCGGCTATACAGGGACAATATGTCAGACCGCCCTATAATCTTCTCAGAGCACAGCCTAAGGAACAGGAAAAAAATATATCATATGAGCTGAATCAGCAGGGTGCCGGACTGGTCGAAACCCTTAAAAGCTTCGGAGTGCGGACGTCTATCGTAAATATCTGCAGAGGTCCGACTGTTACCAGATATGAATTGCAGCCGGCCGCTGGAGTAAAAATAAGCAAAATAACAAGTCTTGCTGATGATATCGCAATGAATCTTGCGGCTACGGGGGTCAGGATCGAAGCGCCGATTCCGGGAAAATCCGCAGTCGGTATCGAGGTTCCGAATAAAACAGTAACAAAGGTTTTTATGCGTGATCTTGTTGAGTCGGATGAATTCATCAATGCGAAAAGTAATCTTACTGTTATTCTGGGGAAGGATATAACCGGAAAAACAGTTCTTGCCGATCTGGCAAAAATGCCCCACCTCCTGATCGCCGGTTCTACCGGTTCGGGTAAATCTGTTTGTATCAATTCAATGCTCGTCAGTCTTATATATAAATCAAGCCCCAATGACGTTAAACTGATGCTGATAGATCCGAAAGTCGTTGAACTGGGAGTGTATAACGGTATCCCCCACCTTCTTGTGCCTGTTGTGACGGATCCGAGGAAAGCTGCCGGTGCTCTTAACTGGGCAGTAAATGAAATGCTTAATCGCTATAAAACCTTCGCTGAGTATAATGTCAGAGATATGTACGGATATAACAGGTTTGTGGAAAAACAAAATGCTGAATCAGACGATTTCGTTGATAATGATTATTCTGATGATCCGGAAAGAACTTTTGAAGAGGATGAAATGCTGGCTCAGGCTCAGACAGAACTTATGAATGACGGCAAATCCGGAGAGAACATTCCGAAACCGCAGAAGCTGGAGAAAATGCCCCAGATCGTTATTATTGTTGATGAGCTTGCAGACCTTATGATGGCCGCTCCAAAGGATGTTGAGGAGGCTATTTGCCGTCTTGCACAGATGGCTCGTGCTGCCGGAATGCATATGATACTCGCAACTCAGCGACCCAGCGTGGATGTCATCACCGGTCTTATCAAAGCCAATGTGCCAAGCCGTATTTCCTTTGCTGTGAAAACTGGTACCGACTCAAGAACTATTCTCGATACCACAGGTGCAGAAAAGCTTCTTGGATATGGTGATATGCTCTTCTCCCCTATCGGTGTATCAAAATCAAAGCGTATCCAGGGCTGCCTTGTGGAGGATATGGAAGTCGAACCCATAGTCGAGTTTATTAAAAACAGTAAGGCTGTGGAATACGATAAAAGTGTTATGGAGGAAATCGAGAACACTGCTATTATGGAATCCGGCGGCAAGGGTGAGGCAAGCGATGATGATATGGATCCGATGATTGAGGAAGCTATCAAGTGTGTTGTAGAAGCTGGTCAGGCTTCAACTTCAATGCTCCAGCGGAGATTCCGGGTGGGGTATGCAAGAGCCGGACGACTTATTGATGAAATGGAACAAATGGGGATTATCGGTCCTCATGAAGGCTCAAAGCCGCGTCAGGTGCTGATGACATATCAACAATGGATGGAAAGAAATGTCAGCAGTATTGACGATAAATAAATGATAAGAAGAGAGGTTTTTTAAATGAAAAAAGAGGGACAGATCAGGATTGACTCGGAAAATCTATTTCCGATAATCAAGAAATGGCTTTATTCAGATAAGGACATTTTTCTTCGCGAGATTGTTGCTAACAGCTGTGATGCAATAAAGAAGCTTGAAAGTCTTTGCCTTATCGGAGAGGCTGAAAGTGATGGCTCCAGACCCAGAATAGATGTTATCCTGGATAAGGAAAAAAAGACGCTTACAGTAAAGGATAACGGTCTTGGAATGACTGCGGATGAGGTGGAAAAATATATCACCCAGATCGCTTTTTCAGGTGCAAAGGATTTTATCGAAAAATACAGCGACAAAACAGATGCTGATGCCGGTATTATCGGCCATTTCGGTCTTGGCTTCTATTCAGCCTATATGATTTCGGACACCGTTGAGATAGATACTCTTTCCTATCAGGAAGGCACTGAGGCAGTTCATTGGTCAAGCGATGGCTCCAATACATATGAGATAACTGACAGCGACAGAACCGAAAGAGGAACCTCTGTGATAATGAATATCTCTGAGGATGGTATGGAATTCTGCGACAGTATGAAGCTGAGGGCTGTTCTTAAAAAATATTGCAGATTTATGCCATATGAAATATTCTTTACCTGTATCCAGGAGGATGAAAACAAAAAAGAAGAGGATAAGAAGGATGAAAAGCCTGTAAATATTACCAATCCTCTCTGGCTCAAAGCTCCCAAGGATTGCACAACAGAGGAATATGAGGATTTCTACAGAGAGGTTTTCCCGGATATCAACCTTCCCCTTTTCTGGATACATCTGAATGTCGATTATCCCTTTAATCTGAAGGGTATTCTTTACTTTCCGAAACAGACCGATAAGCTTCAGGTAATGCCCGGTGAGATCAAGCTTTTCTCAAATCAGGTATATATCGCTGACAACATTAAAGAAGTAGTTCCGGAATTCCTTATGCTCCTTAAGGGTGTTATCGATTGTCCAGACCTTCCTCTCAATGTTTCAAGATCTTTTCTGCAGAATGACAGCGAGGTCGCAAAGATTTCCAGACATATTACAAAAAAGGTTGCAGATAAGCTTGTTTCTGTTTTCAAGAATGAAAGAAAGGAATATGAAAGCTATTGGGACGATATTTCTCCCTTTATCAAATTCGGCTGCATAAAGGATGAAAAATTCTATGAGAGAATGAAGGATATCATTCTTTATAAGACTATAAATGACCAATTTATAACCTTCTCCGACCTTCCCAAGATATCTGACAATAAGGTATACTATGTTTCTGATACAAACGTTCAGGCTCAGTATATAAAAATCTTCAAGGACAATGGTCTTGACGCGATCATTCTTGAACACAATATAGATACCCATTATGTAACCTTCCTTGAGTACAAGGAACAGGATATCAAATTTGTACGCATCGATTCTGATATAGATGACGCTCTGAAAACCGATGATGAAAAGGATGGGGAAATCGACGAGGAAAAGATCACCGGCATTTTCAGGGATGCACTGGGATCAGATGCTACGGAAATAAAAGCGCAGGCACTGAAAACAGATAAAACTCCTGCAATAATCACTATCAATGAATATCAGCGCAGGATAAATGATATGAATAAGCTATATGGCAATATGTTTGGCGACAGTAATGAAAAAGCAAAGGAAACTCTTATTATCAATACTGCAAATGATATTGTCAGAAAGCTGGATGAATTTGACCATGACAAACAAGTACTTATATGCAAGCACATATATGACCTTGCTGTTATCGGTCAGCGCAGATTAAGCGCCGCAGAGCTTGAAGGCTTTATTGCAAGAAGCGTTGAGGTAATGGAGCTTATCTGATATTTACCGGAAACAAATAAAAGCCGACGCCCGGATCATTTAAGGGATCCGAAAGCGTCGGCTGTTTTTTTATTTATACTAATATTTGATAAGATGCTTTAATCAGATTTGAGGGGTAAATTTCGCAGAACCAGGCAGAGGACGCCGCTTGGCTGACGCCAAGCAAGGAGGATAACAAAGTTATGCGGAATCTGACGCCAAATATATTAAAGTGTTCTATCGAATATTAGTATTATTTGTACTCCACATCAAGCTTTGAGATATTGCTTGTACCAAGGATATACAGAGTATTATTATCACTCATACACGCTTTTTTCGCATCGGAGGCAACCTTCATGGATGTCAGCTGCTTTCCTTCCAGATCATAGATCCTGATCTCAGATGGTATCAGGGCTGTGATCTTATTGTTTTTATAATCAAGGGAAACTATCCTTGAATCTGTGCTGACTGTTGTCTCCTTTTCACCATTGCCGTTTACCGCAACAATATCACAGTCACGTCCATCGGGGTTTGCTGAAAGTGAAAGAAGCAGTCCGTAACTCTTGCTGAAGCAATATGTAGTGAGGGTCCTGGAATTATAGGGTATCATTGTCCTTTTTCCGTTATCAACATTTATATGGTATGCAGCAGTGTTTCCTACAGCAAGCACATTGTCGTTATCAAGATAACACACATCATAGATATATGAATCCTCTACCTCGTATTTCTGCATATAGTTTTCCTGAGAAAAATCCAGAACATATATTACAGAAACCACAGAACCGTTTTTTGCCGAAAGACCCGAAAGCGCAGCTCTTGTGCCGCCTCCGTTCACGGAAACCTTATTGATATAATAATCTGCAAAGGAATATGAATATTTCTTTGTATTATCACTCTTATATACACTAAGCTCTGAAAGGTAATCGCTTCCGCTTGTCAGAAGTCCGTAGGAGCCGTTTGTGGAAATATCAGCATCAAGTATTTTTTTATCCGCTGTTCCGTTATATGTTATATTATTCCTGTTCAGAAGCTTAAAGCTTGAAGCATCAGAATTATAAACAATCGAGCATGACGGTGTTGTCTTTAAAATGGGATTTGCAAAGGCGTGCTGTCTGTTCTGATATTCACCGGCATTGGAGTTCAGAACAACTATTGATGTATCACTGCAGTAAACAGGCGCTTTATCCATTATGGAAAAGTTTCCGGGACTGACAAGCGTTCCGTTATATTTTACAGGATATCCCTCGCCTTCTGTCTTTCCAAGAAGATCGTACTGTATCCAATGTGAAATATTATCAGGCGTAAGATAATTAAGATTTGTGAGAGCAAGCAGCGCTACTACTGACAAAAATACAACAAGGAATACTTTAAGGAATTTTTTTGTCAGATTATTGGGAACAGGATCGCTGTCTTTATATTCTCTCAGCGGCACATCCTCATAGCTCGTATATTTTCTGTTATTAGCCTTATTAGGACTTGTATGCTGATAACGTCCCTTTCTCTTTTTCATAGACTATTACCCTTTCCGTATATTAATAAAACACCCTGTTAAGATACAGACCTTCAGCCGGCGCAGTCGGTCCGGCAAGGCTTCTGTTCTCTGCTTTTATTATCATTGGTATATCCTCTGGTCTGATCTTTCCCTGTGAGACATATAACAGAGTGCCTACTATGATCCGCACCATGTTATAAAGAAATCCGTCAGCCATTACGGTGATCAGTACTGTCTTGTCATCCCTTGTGACACTGAGTTCCTGTATTGTTCTTCTGAAATCTCCCTTTTCCCTCTTATCAAGAGTGCAGAAGGAGGTAAAATCATGGGTGCCGACAAAATGCTTCGCTGCCTTATTCATAAGATCAATATCCAGCTTATACCAGTAATGATATGCATATCCGTCAAGAAAAGGATTTCTGATATCATCGTTCCAAAGCTTGTACACATATTCTTTACCCTTGCATGAATATCTGGCATGAAAATCCGGAGGTACCTCTGAAGCTGTCAGAACAGCAATACTATTTGGCAGATAGTTATTCAGTGCCGGCGGAATACGTTCGACAGGTATCCTGTGTTCAGTATGAAAGCTGATACAATACATCCTGGCATGTACACCGGAATCTGTACGGCTGCAGCCCTTTATATCGGTACCCTCGCCTATCACCTTATACAGGGCACTCTGAAAAACCTCCTGGACTGTAACTGCATTTTTTTGTATCTGCCATCCGTGAAATTTACTTCCGTCATATGTAATTGTAAGCAGAATATTTCTCATCAGATCAACGCCCCGAAATAATTATTTGTAAGGATCACTCCGGTAAATACCGCTCCGCAGCAGATCACTGCCAGCAGATCCCTGTACCCGTAATGCAGAACCTTCATTCTTGTCCGGTTTTTTCCCCCGTTATAGCACCTGCATTCCATTGCCATCGCAAGCTCTCCTGCTCTTCTGAAAGAGGATACAAATAATGGTATCAGGATTGGTATAAGTGACCTGACCCGTCTGATCAGACTTCCGCTTTCAAAATCGGCTCCCCTCGCTTTTTGTGCATTCATTATTTTATCAGTCTCTTCAAGAAGCACCGGTATAAAGCGCAGGGCTATAGTCATCATCATCGCTATCTCATGAACCTTTATATGAAAAATTGTAAGAGGCTTCATCAGTCTTTCAAGTCCGTCTGTAAGATCTGTGGGAGAGGTAGTATAAGTCAGAACGGCACTTATCATCACAAGTATTGCTATCCTTACGATGACAAATATCGCATTATTTATGCCCCCTGAGGTTATCCTGAATATCCACCATTCGCATATGACATCGCCTCTACCATAAAACAAGTTCAGAATACCTGTTAATATGGTGACAACCAGAATGACACGGAGACTTTTCAGGTATTTTAAAAAACTTATCCTCGTCAGAAAAATCACTATAAGACCAAATATGGTCATCGAAAGAAGTGATACAAAATTTCTGCACAAAAATATAAAAACAATGAATGCCATAAGAAGAACTATCTTTGATCGGGCATCCATTTTATGAATAAACGATTTTCCCGGCAAAAACTGACCGAGTGTTATACCACTTACCAATGCTTATACTCCTTTTGCTGTTCCTGTAAGATTAACGATCTCATTGAATCCATGTTCTACCGTCAGAACGCTTGTGTCTGCACTGATGCCTCTTTCCTTGAGCATCAGCATTATTTTAGTTATCTGGGGAACCCGGAGTCCGATTTCCTCCAACTCTCTTCCCTTTGAGAAAACCTTTTCCGAATCATCCAGCATATATTTCTTTCCGTGAGACATTACAAGTATCCTGTCCGCAAGCCTGGCTATATCTTCCATACTATGGGATACAAGCAAAACTGTATTTTTCCTGACATTGTGATAATCCACTATCCTGGAAAGAAGAGCGTCTCTTCCAAGAGGGTCAAGTCCTGCAGTGGGTTCATCGAGTATCAGTACATCCGGATCCATCGCTATTACTCCTGCAATTGCGGCGCGTCTTTTTTCTCCGCCTGACAGCTCAAACGGTGAAACCTCCAGCTGGTCATCTCTCAGGCCTACAAAACTTGCCGCTTCCCTTACTCTTTTATCAATCTCTTCATTATCAAGACCCATATTCCCGGGACCATAGGCTATATCCTTATATACTGTTTCTTCAAAAAGCTGATATTCCGGATACTGGAATACCATACCTACTTTGAATCTGATCTCTCTGATCTTTTTTGGTTTTTCCCAGATATCTTTTCCATTCAGAATGATCCTTCCCTCATCAGGACGCAAAAGACCATTCAAAAGCTGGACAAGCGTGGATTTTCCGGAACCTGTATGACCGATAACACCCACAAATTCGCCCTCTTCGATCTCAAAGCTGACATCGTCTATAGCTGTCTTTTCAAAGGATGTTCCGGGAGAGTAAACAAATCTCAGATTTTCTGCTTTGATAATGGACATCGCCGCACCTCCGTCATTTCAGCAGCCTGACCAGCGCTTCTACACATTCTTCTTCACTCAGAACACACTCCGGAACGTCATATCCGCAGCTTCTGAGTCTGTATATCAGGTCGGTGGCCTGGGGCACATCGAGCCTGTGCTGTTTCAGTAAACTGACCTGGGAAAAGACCTCTCGCGGAGTGCCTGAAATCAGCACCTTTCCGGAATCCATCGCTATCACCCTGTCGGAAAGAACAGCCTCCTCCATATAATGAGTGATGAGTATGATAGTTATTCCCATCTTCTTATTAAGATCTGTTATTGTACTGATTACTTCGTCTCTTCCCTGAGGATCGAGCATTGCCGTTGGCTCGTCAAGAACGATACATTCCGGCTCCATAGCAATTATCCCTGCTATGGCAATTCTCTGCTTCTGTCCCCCCGAAAGCTTATCCGGTGAATGAAGTCTGTATTCATACATATCCACCGCTCTCAAAGCATTATCAACCCTTTTTCTTATCTCCTCCGGCGGTATACCCAGGTTTTCACAACCAAAGGCAACATCCTCTTCCACAACTCCGGCTACTATCTGATTATCAGGATTCTGAAGGACAAGTCCAACCTTTGTTCTGAGCTCAAATAATCTGTCATCGTCCTTTGTATTGATTCCATCAACAACTATGTCCCCTGATTCAGGAAGATAAAGTGAATTGAAATGCTTTGCAAGGGTGGACTTTCCCGATCCGTTATGACCGACTATTGCTACAAATTCACCCTTGTTTATTGTCATATTTATTCCGCTCAGAGCATACGGTGCTTTCACATCATCGCTTTCCTGATCGTATTTGAAATAAACATTATTTACACTGATAAATTCTTTCATAATTTCCTTTTTGGTTTTATTTTTCCCAGATGGCTGTACTTCCGCAGGGAAGGGTCAGACCTGTTTTCGTAACATGGAGACCTATCTCTGAGCTGGAAACTCTGCCACCGAACCGGGGCTTTATCATTACGCTGAGAAGATATTCCATTACTGACGGCGGCAGTCCGGTTGTATATGAATTCAGGACAAAAAACAATGCATCGTCAGAAAGAATAGGAATACACAATTCTACAAGAGAAAAAAGCTGCTCCTCGAGCTTCCAGACCTCTCCTCCCGGACCTCTGCCATATGAAGGGGGATCCATTATTATCCCGTCATATTTATTTCCGCGCCGGAACTCTCTCTGTACAAATTTGACGCAATCATCCACAAGCCATCTGACAGGCCTGTCTGCCAGCCCGCTGAGCTTTGCATTCTCCTTCGCCCACTGTACCATTCCTTTGGAAGCGTCAACATGACATACGCTGGCTCCGGCCTCAAGGCACGCAAGTGTTGCTGCACCTGTATAGGCAAACATATTCAGCACCTTTACGGGTCTGCCGGATTTTCTTATCTTTCCGGAAACAAAATCCCAGTTTACTGCCTGTTCCGGGAAAACTCCGGTATGCTTGAAGCCCATGGGCTTTATTCCGAATTTCAGTGATTTATATTTTATATCCCACTGAGAAGGTACCTTTTTATTATACTGCCAGGCTCCGCCTCCGCTGGAGGAACGTTTATATCTCGCATGAGCTTCTTTCCAGTGATGATCCTTTTTATCTGTATGCCAGATTATCTGAGGATCCGGACGGATCAGGATGATATCACCCCATCTCTCCAGTCTTTCGCCCTCTGAGCAGTCGATAAGCTCATAATCCTCCCATTGTGCCTCGCGCATGGTCTTTCCTCCGTCTTAATATCAAATAACATTGTGCAGAGCAGTTATTTCCGCTCTGCACTTGTGGATAGATCATTTCTTTACTTCAAGTACTGCGCCTCTGTTTCCTGATGTAACAAGAGATGCATATCTTGCAAGATATCCAGTGGTGATTTTCGGCTCTCTGGGCTTCCATTCATCTCTGCGTCTGGAAAGCTCTTCATCACTGAGTCTTACATTGATTGTATTTGCATTGATATCAATATCAATTATATCTCCGTCTTTGATCAGAGCAATGGGACCGCCTACAGCCGCCTCAGGTGAAACGTGGCCGATTGAAGCTCCTCTTGTAGCTCCGGAGAATCTTCCGTCTGTGATAAGGGCAACTGTGCTTCCGAGACCCATACCCATTATAGCAGAGGTAGGATTGAGCATCTCTCTCATTCCAGGGCCTCCCTTGGGACCTTCATAGCGGATCACTACAACATCGCCTTCATTGATCTCGCCGCCGTTTATTGCAGCCATTGCATCCTCCTCGCAGTCATACACTCTTGCAGGTCCGCTGTGAACAAGCATTTCCGGAGCTACAGCGCTGCGCTTTACCACACATGAGTCAGGCGCCAGATTACCTCTGAGGACGGCAATTCCTCCGGTCTTGCTATAAGCGGTCTCAGCTGTTCTGATGACCTCAGGAGCCTTATTTACTGCGCCGCTTATATTCTCGCCAACGGTCTTGCCTGTACAGGTGATAAGCTCTGTATTCAACAGACCCAGCTTATTGACCTCATTCATAACAGCATAGATACCGCCGGCTTCGTTGAGATCCTCCATATAGGTATGTCCTGCAGGAGCAAGATGACAAAGGTTGGGAGTTTTTGAGCTGATATCATTCGCAATGTCAAGATTAAGGTCGATACCGCATTCGTGGGCAATAGCAGGAAGATGAAGCATACTGTTTGTGCTGCAGCCCAGCGCCATATCCATTGTAAGCGCATTTCTGAAGGCAGCCTCAGTCATAATATCTCTCGGACGGATATTTTTCTCCAGAAGCTCCATTACCTTCATACCGGCGTGCTTTGCAAGCTGGATCCTCTCAGAGTATACGGCTGGTATCGTTCCGTTTCCGCGAAGCGCCATTCCGAGAACCTCAGTCAGGCAGTTCATAGAATTGGCTGTATACATTCCTGAGCATGATCCGCAGGTGGGACATACTTTATTTTCAAATTCATTAAGCTCTTCTCCGTCTATCTTGCCGGAATTATAGGAGCCCACAGCCTCAAACATACTTGAAAGGCTTCTCTTCTCCCCCTTGACGTGACCGGCAAGCATCGGACCGCCGCTTACAAATATAGTCGGGATATTAAGTCTCGCAGCAGCCATAAGAAGTCCGGGAACATTTTTATCGCAGTTGGGTACCATTACAAGCGCGTCAAAGGCATGAGCAAGCGCCATACATTCAGTTGAATCTGCAATAAGGTCTCTGGTGACAAGAGAATACTTCATCCCCTTATGACCCATCGCTATGCCATCGCAGACAGCGATCGCAGGAAATACCACCGGGTTGCCTCCGGCCATTGCAACTCCCTGCTTGACAGCTGCTACAATTTTATCTATATTCATATGACCAGGCACGATCTCATTAAATGAGCTTACAATACCTACCATTGGTTTTGCTATTTCTTCATCTGTCATTCCAAGCGCCCTTAGAAGAGATCTCTGCGGAGCGCACTGGGTGCCTCTCTTAACTGAATCACTATTCATAATTATTACCTGCCTTCATTATTTTTTCCGGTTCTTGTCTCATCCGACAATACTATTATAAATATTTGTTATCCCGTTGTCAACCCAGCCAGCGTGCTCGCACTGAAGCAGCGTGACGCTGCACCCATATTCGCGTAATCCCTCGCTTACGCTCGCTCGGTCGTGCGTAAACACACTCTCGTGCCGCGGCATCCGGCGCGCATTGTCCCGGATAATACCCGACCCACAGCCGCCGCAGCTGACCTGATTCTGACTTCCGGTATTTTACTCTCTTGATAGTGAGCGCCTGCTTTGTGTTTTCCGGAACGATCATCACAAACTGATAGTATAAATGTTTTGCCAAACTATTATTTTACACCCAGGCGTGCGTGCTCGCACTGAGGCAGCGTGACGCTGCACACATATTCGCGTAATCCCTCGCTTACGCTCGCTCGGTCGTGCGTAAACACACTCTCGTGCCGCGGCATCCGGCGCGCATTGTCCCGGATAATACCCGACCCCCCGCCGCCGCAGCCCTCACAGGCTGCTTTTCGCGGCTGACCTGATTCTGACTTCCGGTATTTTACTCTCTTGATAGTGAGCGCCTGCTTTGTGTTTTCCGGAACGATCATCACAAACTGATAGTATAAATGTTTTGCCAAACTATTATTTTACACCCAGGCGTGCGTGCTCGCACTGAGGCAGCGTGACGCTGCACACATATTCGCGTAATCCCTCGCTTACGCTCGCTCGGTCGTGCGTAAACACACTCTCGTGCCGCGGCGACATTAAAATGGATAATGAAAAATGGAAAATTGTGGTAGTCGCTTCGCTCCTTTTATAGTAAGTCTTTGCGTAAGTGTTGCTAAGTACGAAACCGGGCACTCAATAAAATTTTCTGTTGCGAATAAGCTTACTACAAACCGGAGCGCAGCGACCCTTCATTTTCCATTCAATTTTACATTTGAAAGGCGACACAATAATCCTCATAAAACCATCAGCACAAAAAACAAACCAGACACGAAAAAGCATAGTATTAGATGATTGTCATTATTTATTAACTGCAGAAGTATTTTTCTCCTTAAGGTATGTGGATTCCAGGTCTGCAAGGTGAAGCTTAACGGCAAGGGGGTATTTTTCGTAAGCCAGGCTGATAGCAAAGCTTCCTCCTCTTGCGGCTTCATCAAAGCCTCCCATATGCCACCTTATCGCCATCGCCTCAGCAGGTCTGAGACGCATAAATCTCTCAATAAGGTAGACAGACTTTTCACCGTGACCAAAGGGAAAGGCATCTTCCACCTGATAAAAGGGTTTCTTTTCCCACTGACCTGTTTCTTCGTTTTTTACATTACGGGTGGATATCTTATAGAAATGCGCCTTGCAAAGATCGTGAAGAAGTGCACATATTGCAAAGCTTTCAGGATTATCTGCTTCCGGATCAAAATGCTTTTCCATCATTGTTCTGTATACACTGATGCTATGCATTACAAGGCCGAATTCACAGGCGCCGTGGAATTTGGTACTCGCAGGCGCTGTAAAAAAATCCGTCTTGCAAAGCCATTCAAGGAGTTCTGCTGAACCATTCCTGGAAATATTTTCTTTATAGATGTTTATAAATTCCTCTTTATAATCCATTAGTGTACCTCCTCATTATTTAAGGTCTTCGTTATAATGAGCACGGTCTCCTCCGATAAATTTAGGTCTCGTCCTTGCAGCCGTTACCCTTGCAAGACCGATCGAGTTATTCTTGAGGTTAAGAGGTACAGCTACCTCCCTGAGATGCATACCGATAAGGACACCGCCGATATCCATTCCTGCATCTGCCTTTATATGCTCCACTGCAACCGGATCCTCCAGATTCTCATAGGTCAGAGTTGCAAAGGATCCTCCTGCCTTAGGCTGAGGCAGAACATTCACAATCTCAAGTCCCTGGGCTTTTGCCGCCTGAGAAGAGGTGATTATCGCTCTGTTAAGATGCTCACAGCATTGTGCTGCAAGTATTATTCCTCTTTTCTGCAGCTCAGGATAAATACTTTCAAATATAGCAGACGCTATATCCATACTCGAAGCCTGGCCGTAGCCCTCTCCCTTTACTGTACTTGATGAACATCCTACCACAAACACATCTCCCGGCTTCAGAGAACACTGAGAAAGTATCTCTTCTATAGTCTCCTTTGCCTGAGCCTTTATTTTCTCATACATTTTTTTACCTCCTGTCCCCCGCAGTGTGATATCTTTTTCCGCCGGGTAAGTTTATCATAAAATATGATATAGGCATCTCACTGAGGAGATGCCTATAATTTGCTTATTCAGAAATTATTATTCTGCATCAGCAGGTGCTTCCTCAGAAGCAGCCTCTTCTGCAGGAGTCTCCTCTGCAGCAGCTTCGGGAGCACTTGCTTCCTTGATAGAAAGACTGATGCGCTTCTTATCAAAGTCAATAGCAGTGATCTTCACTGTTACCTTCTGGCCTAATGAAAGAACATCCTCCGGCTTCTCTACTCTCTCATTGGAGATCTGGGAAACGTGGATAAGTCCGTCTATACCGCTGATAATATTTGCGAATGCGCCAAAGGGTGTAAGACCAACTATTTCAACCTCACAAACTGTTCCTACAGGATAGTTGTTCTTCAGGATCTCCCAGGGGTTATCCTCTGCCTTCTTGTATCCAAGTGAGATCTTACCCTTCTCCTGATCGAGAGCCTTGATATAGACCTCAATGCTGTCTCCTACATTAACGACCTCTGAGGGATGCTTGATCCTGTTCCAGGAAAGCTCTGAGATATGTACCATTCCGTCGATAC
>CAMVQZ010000006.1 GCA_947169745.1 uncultured Clostridia bacterium | reverse complement strand
GACCTCATCCTTACCAAGGATGCGCTCTGCCTACTGAGCTATACCAGCATTTTTTTGGCTCCCTTTTCAGAGAGCCAATGACGATCCGGAACGGGATCGAACCGTCGACCTCTAGCGTGACAGGCTAGCGTTCTAACCAGCTGAACTACCGGACCATGCGTATTTTCGGATCATTTCCGACTGCTATATTATAATATCATAATTCTTTCGTTTTGTCAACAAAATTTTATTTCATATCCTTCGTCGACTCCGATAGTGTCTATACCGTCCTGCGTGTGACAGAGACAACGGCGCGGCAGCCTGCACAGAGAATAGTGCCGCGCTGCCGCTTTTGTTTGTTTTCGTTTTGTCACTCAACCTTGAGTTTCCAGTCGGAGAAATGAGCATCTGCACCTGCATCTCCTGCAATAACAATTGTACCGTCAATTTTCAGACCAACTGTATAATTTTTGCCTGCTGAAACTGCCACGATATTTTTCCAGTCTGAAACATTGCATTGACCATCATCGTTTTTACCGGTAGCAACAACTGTTCCGTCCTTTTTCAGTCCGACTGTATGATATCCTCCCGCTGAAACTGCCACGATATTTTTCCAGCCTGTAACATCGCATTGATCATTATTGTTTTTACCGGTAGCAACAACTGTTCTGTCCTTTCTCAGTCCGGCTGTATGATATCCTCCTGCTGAAACTGCCACGATATTTTTCCAGCCTGATACCTTGAATTGACCATCATCGTTTTTACCAACAGCAACAACAGTTCCGTCCTTTTTCAGTCCGACTGTATGATATTCTCCTGCTGAAACTGCCACGATATTTTTCCAGCCTGTAACATTGCATTGATCAGAATAATTGTAACCAGTTGCAACAACAGTTCCATCCTTTTTCAGTCCGATTGTATGATATCCTCCTGCTGAAACTGCTGCAATATTTTTCCAGTCTGAAACATTGCATTGACCATCATCGTTTTTACCGGCAGCAACAACAGCTCCATCCTTTTTCAGTCCGGCTGTATGATATCCTCCCGCTGAAACTGCCACAATATTTTTCCAGCCTGTAACATTGCATTGACCATCACTATGATAGCCGGACGCAACAACTATCCCGCCTTTTTTAAGACCGACCGTATGATATCCACCAGCCGAGATATTATTCTGATTTTTTCCGGTATGTTTACCTGCTATATTTTGTATTAGTTTTGCTGAGTCTTTGTAATTTATTATTTTTTCAAATGTAACAGCAGCCTCAGCATATCTCCCGCTTTCTTTAAGTTTAACAGCAGAATTATAAATTGCTTGATTCATTTTTTCTTTTGAATCCTTATAATCTCCCATTTTTTCAAATGCAGCAGCAGCCTCAGCATATTTCCCGCTTTCTTTAAGTTTAACAGCAGAATTATAAATTGCTTGATTCATTTTTTCTTTTGAATCCTTATAATCTCCCATTTTTTCAAATGCAGCAGCAGCCTCAGTATACTTCCCACTTTCAAACAGCTTCACAGCGTTATTATATGCTTTTTCATTTTCCACAATAACACTCAATTCATTTATTTGTTCTTCTGAGTCCTTGTAATTATTTATCTCTTTATAAACAGCAAGCGCTTCTTCGTATTTTCCGCTCTTATACAAAGATGCCGCGTCATTATATTTTTTCTCAGGAATAAAATACATTGTCATAGAAAAATAGATTCCCACAGCAATAATTATTGCCGAAACGACCAGTCCTGTGACAATTTTTTGTTTCCTTTTTTTCTTTGCCGCGGATTCTAACATCAGTTCTATGTCAACTGCTTTTGCATTATATTCCTCAGACCGTTTTTCGCACTCTTTTACTTTTACTCCGGAATCATTGAAATCACCAAGACTTGCAAAAGCTTTGATAGCCTTCTCGTTTATTGTCAATGCTTCTCTGACTATCACAGCATCCATTTTTTCGACTCCGGTTTTATACCTGCAGGCTGCATCACTACAGTACTTCTGAGCTTCCTTGTACTTAATTCTATTCTCAATCGTTTGTATTTTATCTGTACATTTTTTCGCCAGTTCATCTGCATCTTTATAGCCTGAAATCGACTCAAGCTTTTTCCTGGCTTTTCCTATCTGTGCCTTTGTGGATTTCGGCTCATAATAAATTGTCAGGGCTTTCCGATAATCGATTTCTTTTATCCTGTCGTCATATTTACGGACATATTCATCTGCATCTTTATAGCCTGAAATCGACTCAAACTTTTTCCTGGCTTCTCCTATCTGTGCCTTTGTGGATTTCGGTTCATTATAAACTGACACGGCCCTCTGATAAACAGATTCTTTATATGCTTTCAGATTTCTTTCGTTTATAAACTCTATATATCCCTTCATTTCGGCCTTGAGTGTATCATCACCAAAGCGCTGTACATTCTTATATATGACATTATTATCAAACGGCTCCGCTTGGTTTTTAAGATCATCCCGCTTCCTGACCTTCAGCACTGCCATAAGCTTGCCAAGATATGCCTGTGCATTTTCCGGGTCATTGTCAAGAACCTTTTCACAGTACTCATCAGCACTATCCCAGTCACCGTCCTCAAGAAACAGAGATACCCTTCTGAGAAGTGCATTGATCTTTGTGCCACCCGACGCTTCGGGTGCTGCCGACGCCTGTTTTGCAGTTTTTGTATCGTCTTTTTTGATTACCTTTTTTATTCCCCGGACAATATCATTTATAAATCCGATTTTGCCCATGTCCTGAGCCTGCAAATGTGCAAACTCTTCAGGCAGCTCGTAGGCATCCATATTCTTGTAGCAGGGGATAAGCAGCTTTGAGCGGTCTTTCTTCATCATCTTGAGGAAACGTGACCACTCATTTTTTACCCACACAGCATTAAAATACTCAGGCTTTGTACCGATAGCAAGCATGACCCTTGCGCTGTTGAGAGCCGCAAAAATACAAGGCTCATACGCTGAGCCAAGCTTATCTTCAAGGGTTATTGCGGCATAGAACACATTGAAGCCTTCGTTTTTGAGCTGATAGTATATGTCGTTTGCTATTGCGCTGTCCTGTGTGCGGCTGCCGCTCTCATCCGTTTCCTTGTAGCAGATAAATACATCATACGGCTCTTCTTTTGCAGACAGAGCAAGTATTTCCTTCTGAATGCGGTCAATCTCCTTTGCTTCACTTTCATAAACCCTTCTGGAAACACTATCCGCACAGCGAAGGGCTTCTTTATAGTCATCATCGGCAATGATAGAATCAAACGATGTTCTGTGACAGGTCGGTATCCTTTTGAAAGTCTGCGGATCCTCAACATATTCAATACCGAATTTACAGAGTATCAGACCCCAGTGAGCCTCTGCATCCTCCGGTGAGTTCTGCACAAGCTTTTCATAGAGCTGTTCAGCTTTGTCAAATTCGCTTTTCATTCGCAGGATATTTGCACGGTTAAAAAGCGCCTGCAGGTTTTCATCCTTTGCCGTTGTTACAGTCTGCATCGTTCCGCAGTATTCACACTCACATACGGTCATACCCTCGCTTACTTCAAGAGTACCTCCGCACATCTTACATTTAAGTACAGCCATTTTTTTTGCCTCCGCTTTTTTGTGGTGAAAAAATCACTTTTATCTATAATCTTTAGCAATTATATCACAGATCTTTCCACATATCAATGCTTTTTTTGCATAATAGACGCTGCCCGCCGCAGCCCTCACAGGCTGCTTCTTGCGGCTGGTTTATTCTGACTTCTTGCATTCCACTCTCTCGTCACTGAGCGCATTTTTTGTGTTTATAATGATCAAATGCCGAAAATACTACTGTTTCGCATAAGCTTACTATAATAGGAGTGACAACCATTATTATTAATTTTTCAGTTTTCAGTATTCATTTTTATTATATTTTCCACTTTCCGTTTTTTCGTTATTGTCCGTTCACTTTTACCCCGTCGGGGAGGAAGGGGAGAAGAAGGCCTGCGTTTCACCATATTCTCCGAAGGCTACGACATAATCCTTTACCCCGGTAAACATTTCAAATGCACTCCTGCCTTTGACTTTGCCCTCAAAGCTGTATTTGCCGTCTGTCATATTTATTGTGGATATACCTGCCATATCACTGCCTTTTCTGACCGGGCTTCCGTCACCGGAGCTTATAAATGCCGTTATCGCTGCATCCGTGCCGGTCTTGTCAGTTGGAAAGCTGTCAAGGGATATCTCATATTCAATGACAACCCACTCCATCCCTTTTTCAGGAGACTTGTAGCTGTAGGTTTCGTTTTCCTGCATAAAGGTTTTTACCTGCTTTTCTGCGTCACTCCCTGTGGTGACTGCTGTTACCCGGATAGGAACATTGTAGTATTTGTTGTCTGCAGTGGAAAATTTAGCGGCGGATCCCCATTCTTCTGCAGAAAGGGGAGAAGTGAGAGAAGAAGAAACAGGCTTTATCTCCTCTTTGCTCACATCCTCGCTGGCAACAGAGGAGGAGGGAAGGGAGGTCTTTTTTTCTGTTTTATCTTTTTCGGCAGAACACCCGGCAGCTGATAACAAAGCTGCGGCAAGTATCAGAAAGATAATCGTCTTTTTCATAAAAGTCACCATATTCCAAATAAGCCGCCGACGATCTTATCTCGTCGGCGGCTCGTATCATATCATTTGTTTGCGCCGCAGCACTTTTTGTATTTTTTGCCGCTTCCGCAGGGACAGGGGTCGTTCCTGCCGATCTTCTTGACTCCGCGTACTGTCTTATTGACAGCTTCGGATGAGGAATCCATGTTTGTGGAAGTGGGCTTGGCGACCTGCTCTCTTTCCATGAATTTGCCGGCAGCCTTCCTGATATCATCCTGAGAGATATTTTCCTCTTCCTTTTCGGGGACGACCTCCGGGGTCAGTGTGATCTCCGGAATCTCCTCCTGGGCTGCATCATCCTCCTGGGATATTTCGATGACTACCTCTTCGGGAGTCTGATTATTTGCAGCAGCGATAGCGGCAGCTCTTGCTCTGCTCATAGCACCTCTTCTGGAAGCCATTTCGCGCATTTTTTCCTGTTCCTCGAGTCGCTGAGCTACCTTCTTCGGAACAACCATAAGCATTTTTACAGTATCCTCGCGAATGCATCTGATCATGTCGTCAAACATATCAAAGCCTTCGATTCTGTATTCTACTACCGGATCATGCTGACCATAGGAACGCAGTCTGATACCCCTCTTGAGCTCATCCATGGCGTCGATGTGATCCATCCAGTATTTGTCAACATTTTTCAGGAGATATACTCTCTCCAGCTCACGCATAGTTTCTTCGGGGATAAGCTCCTCGTTTTTCTCATATTCGGCTACGGCCTTTTCGGAGAGCTCTCCGATCAGATATTCTTTTTCAAGCCTTTCCAGCTCGTCCTCGTCGTAAACAAAGGTCTCCTCGTCGTCCTCGTCCAGGAGCCAGCCCTTCAGAGCGTCTCTGAGGCCTTCCAGGTTCCAGTTGTCCTTGTCGTCGTGGGGCAGATATTCCTCTACCATAGACTCCATTGTTTCTGTGAGCATTTTGATAATGGTCTCTCTCAGGTTTTCTCCGTCAAGAACCTGATCGCGCTGTGAATAGATTATCTCACGCTGACGATTCATAACATCGTCGTATTCCAGCACGCTCTTTCTGATACTGAAGTTCCGTCCCTCAACCTTGGACTGTGCACTCTCAATAACGCTGGTGAGAAGCTTGCTTTCCAGGGGCTCGCTGTCCTCTCCGGGCATTTTGTTCATTATATTCTTTATTCTGTCCCCGGCAAAAAGACGGAGAATGTCATCGTCTGCAGAGAGATAGAAACGGCTTGCGCCCGGATCACCCTGACGTCCGGAACGTCCTCTGAGCTGGTTGTCGATACGTCTTGATTCATGACGGGTAGTACCCATGATAAACAGACCGCCGGCCTCTCTTACCTTTTCTGCCTCGACCTCGATCTCAGCCTTGTATTTGTCAATAAGCTCTCTGTATTTTTCTCTTGCCGCAAGGATCTCCTCGTCGTCGGTCTCAGCATAGCCGGTAGCCTCGTTAATCATTTCCTCGCTGAAATTCAGGCGGCGCATCTCATCCTTTGCCAGGAATTCCTCATTTCCGCCCAGCTTGATATCGGTACCACGGCCGGCCATATTGGTAGCGATGGTAACAGCGCCCAGCTTACCTGCCTGTGCAACTATCTCTGCTTCCTTTTCGTGGAATTTAGCATTGAGGACATTGTGCTTGATGCCTTTTTTTCTCAGAAGCTTACTGAGCTCTTCGGATTTGTCAATGGATATAGTACCTACCAGAACAGGCTGACCGTTTTTATTGGCTTCCATGATATCTTCGATAAGACACTCATACTTGCCTGCCTCTGTTCTGAAAATAACATCAGGAAGATCCTGCCTCTGAATAGGCTTGTTTGTGGGTATCTCAATAACGTCAAGACGATAGATCTCTGAAAACTCTGTTTCTTCGGTCATAGCTGTACCGGTCATACCGGAAAGCTTTTTGTAAAGACGGAAGAAATTCTGGAATGTAATGGTAGCGAGGGTCTTGCTTTCTCTTTCTACCTTAACGCCTTCCTTTGCCTCAATAGCCTGGTGCAGACCCTCGTTATAGCGTCTGCCGTACATAAGACGTCCGGTAAATTCATCGACGATAATGACCTCGCCTTTTTCATTGACGACATATTCGATATCCCTTTTCATTACACCGTGAGCCTTGATGGCTTGGTTGATATGGTGCTGGATGGTGATATTTTCCGGGTCTGTGAGATTGTCTACCCCGAAGAATTTCTCTGTTTTCTTTACACCCACGGGAGTCAGGGTAGCGGTCTTTGCTTTTTCGTCAACAATATAATCAATGCCCTGCTCGATATATTCTTCGTCATTATCCTCTTTTGCATCAGTTTCTGTGAGACGCTTGCATTTCATAGTTCTTGCAAGCTCGTCTGCCTTGTTGTAAAGCTCTGTTGATTTATCTCCCTGACCGGAAATGATAAGAGGTGTTCTCGCTTCATCTATGAGTATTGAGTCCACCTCATCCACGATAGCGAAGGCGTGACCTCTCTGAACCTTGTTTTCCTTGTAGACCACCATATTGTCTCTCAGATAGTCAAAGCCCAGTTCATTGTTTGTGGCATATGTAATATCCGAGTTATATGCTTCTTTTCTCTGTTCATTTGTGGAGTCGTGCTGGAGTATTCCGACAGTAAGACCCAGGAAACGATAAAGCTTTCCCATCCATTCCGCGTCACGCTTAGCCAGATATTCATTTACGGTAACTACATGAACACCCTGACCTGCAAGGGCATTAAGGTAAGCGGGAAGAGTAGCCACAAGGGTCTTACCTTCACCGGTTTTCATTTCGCTTATCCTTCCTCTGTGAAGGATGATGCCGCCGATGATCTGTACACGGAAGTGCTTCATTCCAAGAACACGCCAGGAAGCCTCTCTGCAGATAGCGAATGCATCCGGAAGTATTTCATCCAGAAGCTCATCTCTGCGCTTGTCTGTCATATCCTCTTCCCTGAACATCTCCTGGAAACGTTTTGTTTCCGCTCTCAGTTCATCGTCTGTATATTTCTGATATTTTTCTTCAAGCTTAAGGACCTTTTCCACCGTCGGATTGATCTTTTTAAGCTCTCTGCGGCTGTTGCTGCCGTTGAACCATGCCTTTATTCCCATTGGTATTCACCTCATAATTATTTCTTTTGAATATATCTCAGTTGTCCTTTCCGTCTGCGTTATCAGATGGACTGTCAGAGTCCTCGTGGATCAGCTCCACTGATACGCCGTCATCGCTTTCATCTGAATAGTGCTCAGAAAGGGGAAGGATATTAAGCTTTGGAGTAAGACTGCCGCACTGATCTTTTTTGAGACAGATGAGAAGCAGCTTATATCCTGTCTTATCCGGAGCCCGGGGCTGTTCCTTATAGATATCCATAGTGAGAGTTTTATTTTCCGTATATGAATCCCCGATCTCGATCTCCTGAGTCTTGTCATAGGGCTGCAGGGTGATCATTGCCGAATAGGAATCAAAAAAAGATTTTTCCAGATCCTTGGTAGCTTCCTTGAAGCCGTAGCCTGAATCTACATTTTCAAGGGAGTAATCGTTTTTGTGATCGGAATAAAACTTCTGGAATTCATCATAGGTCTTGATGAAAACGCCCTTCGTTTCGTCAGGCTTTATTCCTGAGCCGGAGATAGCCTTGTCGGATACGTCTACCATTATCTGCAGGGTATCCAGATATTTTTTTCCCTGAGATTCCTCTTCTCCTGACAGTGTTCCGGAGCCGTCCTCTGCAGACTCCTCAGCAGAGCTTTCTCCGGAGGTCTGGGATGTGCCTGAAGCTCCGCTTTCCGGTGCGCTGCTTTTCTCCTTGTCTGATGACGTACAGCCGCAGAGAATAACTGCGATCATGGAGCTGATCAGGATCAGTGTAAGACTTCTTTTCATTATTACTGTCCTCCCTGTCTGTTAAGAGCAACAAAAACATTTTCACGGACGCTTCTGAGAAGACCTCCTTGCTTTATATCGCTGCTGCCGCAGACCGGACATTTTTCCATTTTTGTATACTTTTTATCAACAGCGACATTGCTGTTTTCAAGACGGACAAAGGTTCTCCTGCGTTCTTTTTCGATTTCCGGATCAGAAACATTCAGAAGCTCTTCTATCCTGCTGTCGAGATTGCCGCTTTCAAGACCGTCAACGACCTTTCTTGCGATCACCATTTTTGAGATGTATTTATCAATGTCGTTCATAGTGGCTGTTCTGTATCCGCAGCTGCCGCACATTCCGGTGACCATTATCTCATTTGCTGCACCGAAGTTTTTGCGAAGAAACTCTATATTGACCTTGATCTTTCTTCTTTCAAATTCCGCAAGCTGAGCCGACATAGCGACCAGAGCGGAAAATGTCTGAGCTGTCCAGAGACCCTTTTCCGGGTCGGGGATATTTTTTCCGGTTATACGGAAATCAGAAAATCCTCCTCCGGGGGCAAACTCGTTTTTGAACATATCTACATCTTTTTCTTTTTCCCATTTTTCAATACATTCCTGTACCACATCGCCGTAGTTGTTCATTCCGATACTGTACAGGAGATATTTTATGCCTTTGAGAGTAAGAGAATAGTACTCCAAATCCATTACCTCCTTTTTGGGTGCAAAAGCCCATATAATATGATTATATACGAAAATTGCCAAATATACAATGGATTTTAATAATTTTTTATATTTGTATTTGTATCTTCATTGACAAAAACCCATCAATAACATATACTTTAAGAGTAGAGGAGAAGGGATATTCTCCTCGGGGATATAAAATATCAAAATCCGCAGGACAGAAATGTTATACTGATTCCTGACAGACACCGGCGGCTGTCTGTTCTTTATCAGGTATCAGTATTGATATTCGATTGATAATGATTTTGTGTTATCGGCAATAAGATCATACTGAAAAGGAAGGCTGAAAAATGACCGTAGTTGATATAAGAAATATTTTTTCAAAGCGCGATATAGAGATCTTTGAGGTAAGCAGATCGTTTATTTATTATGCTGAGGAAAAAAACGAAGGCTCTGCAAATGAGCTTTTTATACTTGAATACAACCGCGCCACAAGACGCGAAAGGCTTATTACGAACTATACCCTGGAGGACCCTACCTTTGTTGAGCATATTTTTTCCTTCTCCGGCAGTATTGTTCTTATACTGGAAAATGGCGGAAACAGTCTCTGGCTCATAGAAATAGATAAAAAGACCGGCAGCGAGATAAACAGGAGAAAGGTGGTCTGCACCGGCTCCTTCAGAAGCTGCTGCGCTCTTGATGAAAGTCATATCCTCATATATATGGGCCCGGATGAAGAAAACAGCGAGATGTTCCGGCAGTATAAGGAAATGACAGGGAATGATACTCTCTGCTATCTTTATGATCTTAAAACAAATTCAAAAACCTTTGTAAAAAACAGGCTTATCGCAAAGCTTTCCGGAGACGGCATAAAGATTATGGATGTTCACGGGATAAAGAATGTTATTCTTCTTGACCCCTTTGCCGATGAGGAAATCAAGAAGGGCTATTATGAGGAGCAAAGATGGATAAATGCTGATATCAGGGATAACATCTGGCTTTGTGATCTGAATGATCTCATTAGAGAGCTGGAGCAGGGAAGCGAGGAGATAACAAAAAAATGTATCGCCAGCGCAGACATAAAGGCTCTTGCAAGATATATGGGCATCGCCGGAGACAAGATGTATTTCAGGGCAAAGGAATTCCGCACAGGAAATGAAAAGCTTTGCAGCTATGATGTATTTACTAATTCCCTCAGGGTTGAGTGCGATCTTGCACTCCCGGAGGACGAAAATACAGTATACATAATTGAGGAAAACCCCTTTACAGTATTTACTGTCACTTCCGGCAAGGATGAAACTGTGGTCAGGGGAGTGGTGAACAGTACCGCAAGCCTCAGATATAAAAGCGATCTCGGCGGATTTGTTGCGTGCATCGAAAACAGATATGCGATAGCTACAAGAGCATATTACGACGAAGAAAATGAGCTCCACAGCGAATGTACGGTCTATGATTCCGAAAACGGTATGTCCGAGACCTATGAATGCAGCTGCTACATAAAGAACAATACCCTGGTGATATATTGAGTCAGGTCTTTTCATACGTCGTCAATATTTTATACAAACGCTCCCCGTGCTCTTTTCCGAGAGGACGGGGCGTGGCAATTATACAGAAAAACAGGAGGCTCAGGCTGTAATTATGAATATCGTGATATCGGGTCTTGGCATTATCGGAGGGTCCTATGCCAGGGCTATAAAAAAATATACCGACCACTATGTTATCGGGATAAACCGGTCTCCGGAACCCCTCAGGGAAGCGCTGGAGTGCGGCGCTATAGATGAGATAGGGGATACAGGCTCTCTTGAAAAAGCTGATATGCTGATACTGGGAACATTTCCTGAAGCCGCCGTCAGCTTTGTCAGGGATAATGCCAGTCTTATACCCCATAGCTGCATTGTGACGGATACCTCCGGAATCAAATCTGTGATATTTCCGGAGCTTTCGGAGCTTTCGGAAAAATACGGCTTTCCCTTTGTGGGCTGTCACCCTATGGCAGGCAAGGAGAAAAACGGCTTCGGAGCATCCGAGGCGGATCTTTTCAAGGGCGCAAGCTGTATATTGGTACCCTGTGAAAGAGATGACGAGGAATACAAAAATGCAGTACAGACTGTGGCAAGGCTTGCAAAGAGCATCGGCTTTGCAAAAAATGTCTATACCACTCCTCAGGAGCATGACAGAATGATAGCCTTTACCTCTCAGCTGCCCCATGCGCTGGCGTGTGCATATGTACAGAGCCCGGTATGCAAAAAGCATGACGGCTTTTCAGCCGGAAGCTACAGGGATATTTCAAGGGTGGCAAATATAAACGCCCGTTTATGGACGGAGCTTTTTCTGGAAAACAGCAGTCCTCTTACAGAGGAACTGGATATTCTGATAAGCGGACTTTCTGAAATAAGAGACGCCATAAAAGAAAACGACAGCGAAAAGCTGAGATCCTACCTCGAAAAGAGCCGTCAGATAAAGGAGGAACTGGGAGAATGAAAACACTTGATGTAAATACCGGAGCGCCCTACAAAATATATATAGAGCACGGTATACTGGATGAAGCCGGAAAATATGTGAGGGAGGTCAGCGGTGCTCTCAGGGCTGTTATTATCAGTGACAGCAATGTAGCCCCCTTTTATGCCGGAAGAGTTGAGAGCTCTCTGAAAAAGGAAGGCTTTGAGACCTCTGTTTTTGTATTTGAAGCCGGCGAGGAAAGGAAGCGTCTCTCCACTATCGAAAAAATGTATATGCATTTTTTTGACCATAATATTACGAGAACTGATATCGTTGTTGCGCTGGGAGGCGGCGTTACCGGAGATATGGCAGGCTTTGCGGCTGCAAGCTATCTCAGAGGGATAGACTTTGTGCAGATACCCACAAGCCTTCTCTCTCAGGTGGATTCCTCTGTAGGGGGAAAAACAGGAGTTGACCTTCCCGGAGGTAAGAACCTGGTGGGAGCCTTCTGGCAGCCGAGGGTCGTTCTGATAGATCCCGATACCCTGGATACTCTTCCTGCTGGTCTTTATGAGGACGGAATGGGGGAAGTTATCAAATACGGCTGCATTAAAAGCAGAAGTCTTTTTGAGCTTCTTGAAAAAGAAAATGCAAGGGACATTACAGACGAAATCATATGCCGCTCTGTTGCGATAAAGCGTGATGTTGTCAGTGAGGATGAACGGGAATCAGGGCTGAGAGCCATACTTAATTTCGGCCACACCTTCGGTCACGCCCTCGAAAAGCTTCACGGTTATTCAGGTCTGACCCACGGGGAAGCAGTGGGCATCGGCGCTCTTATGCTGACAGAGATAACAGAGGCAAAGGGCATCACTGAAAAGGGGGTCAGCGAAAGAATAAGAGCTTTGCTGGAAAAGAACAATATGCCCACAGGTGATAGCTTTACTCTTGAGGAAATAATCGGAGCAACCAGGGGAGATAAAAAAACTGCCGGAAATGATCTGAAATTTGTTTTTCTGAAAGACATCGGGGACTGCTATATACACAAGCTCCCCACAAACAGTATGATGGACTTTTTTGGTGTGTGATACTGTTATCACTGAAAAAATTAAAAAATAGTAAAAGCATGAAGGCCGCTCTGAGCCCTCATGCTTTTTTGTTATTATTTTTCTTTTGCCTGTGCTTTTTTTGCAGCTGCTTCCCGTTCTCTTTTTTCAGCCAGCTCGTCGTTTTCCTTTTTGATCTGGATATATTTCTTTTTCAGCTCTATTGAAAGGAAGGGTCTCAGCTTTTCAAGAGTGGTTTCATTCGGGCTGAAAAGCAGGAGGGCAGGCTGGTGGCGGATCTTATCGTGGATGACAACATAATATGTGTTGGTGAAGATCTCATTTTCCTCTGCTCTGAGTACGAGGGGGAATTTTGAGGGATCTACGTTTCTGTTGCCAGTTTCCAGATCGAGATATCTTCCGATATCGTCAATGGCTTTGATATCAAATGCCGTTATTTTTCTACGTTTTGATTTGCCTTTTATTCTTTCTATCCTCATTTCTCCGAGAACAAAGGTGTATTCATATTCGACGCCGGAATTCTTTATGATATAGTATGCAAGCCATATGCCAAAAGCAAGGAGTATGAGAGAAATGGGAATAAGAAATCCGAATTTTTCATCTATTCCCCCCAGAAAGAAGCAGGTGAAGATAACAAGCACGATACCGCCCAGATACATTATCAGGGAAAACAATCTTCCGGGTGTGAAGCGCTTCTTCACTATCTGCTCATAATAGTTATCCATTCTGCCAAGATCCATTAGTTTTTCCATTTGAATTACTCCTTTTTATTGCTTCCTCGAAACAGTATGCCTATATTCTATCATATTTAAAAAAAATAATCAACAACAAAACCACTGCGGTGCGTGCTCGCACTGAGCGTGTTCGCGTTATCGCTCATTCCATTCGCTCTGTCGTGCGTTCCTATGCTCTCCTGTCGCTGCGCACGGCAGTATATTTAAGCACAACCGAGCGAGTGCAAGCGAGCGATGACGCGAATTGCTCAGCGCGAGCACGCGCCCCGTTTTGTCCCGTGCCGGAGGCATGCCTGCAGAGACTGTCGCCTCAGAAAAAAACTCAGATACGCAGAAACACCGACCGCTCACAGCTCACGGAAGGTAATATTGTTTTTCCGGCAGTATTCTTCTGCGGTGCTTCCGGCGGGGGCGTGTATCACTGCGGCAGAGGGAAAAATATCCTTTCCCGAAAGGACGCAATTCTCCGAGGGGATATATACATCTCCGAGAGCACTGCATTCTGCCATCGCTCCGGCCTTTATCTCTCTTAGTCCCTCCGGGAGGGTCACGCTTTTAAGGAAGGGACAGCTCAGAGAAATGACCGTGGTCACCTCCTGAGGTACGGAAAAGCTGCTTCTGCTTCTCCCCTGAGGATAATAGATAAGCTTTGTCATATCACTGCTGTAAAGTATGCCGTCAGTGGATGTATAGTTTTTATTTCCCTTAGTGACCTTGACGGAGGAAAGAACAGGGCAGTCGATAAATATCCCGGAGGCGTCTATTTCATCTGTGCTTTTCGGGATCCTCAGACCTTTGAGGGAAAGGCAGGAGGTGAAGGCGCCCTGCTCTATTTTCAGAAGTCCGTCCGGAAGGGTAATGCTGACTGCTCCCCGGAAGTCCTCGAAGGCTTTTTCTCCGATGGAGGTAATGCCCTTGGATACAGTGATAGTTTTGATTTTCTCCTTATCCTTCAGCTCACGCAGTTCATCTACTGTAAGTGAGCCTGTACCCCAAATACTCAAAGTCTGAGTATTTTCTTGATATTCTGTATATATCCGGTCTCCCCGTGCAATGGTCAGGGAGGTCTGGTAGCTGCTGCTTCTGCTTAGTGCTATCCCTGTGCAGGAAGCTGTGGCTATAGCTGCGGCTGCAAGTATGCCGGTGAATTTTTTTGCAAACAGATTCATATCATTCTCCTGGTGTTATAATGAATAATAACTCCGCCGCACCGGCAATTGCATCCGTGCGGCGGAGCTTTTTGTTACTGGTATTCTGAGGTTATGCCGAAGTGTTCTTCCAGAGTTTTTCCGGAACGGAAGAGTTTTTCCGCAAGCTCCTTTCCCACATATCTGATATGCCAGCTTTCGTATGCATATCCGGTTATACTTTCTTTGCCCTGAGGATATCTGATGATAAAGCCGTATTTCCAGCAGTTTTTAGCCAGCCAGTGTCCTTCTGCAGTATCCGCAAAGCTGAAGGCTGTGCTGTTTATATCCATCGCAAGGCCTGTTTGGTGCTCGGAATGGCCGGGTCTTGCGGATACCCTGTCTGCTCCGGCAACTCCTCTTTCGCTCACGAAATTATGATAGATGGAATCCTGGAGAGAGTAGCTGCGGAAGCCGGAAACGATATAGAGGTATATGCCGTCATCCTCAGCGTCATCTGCCATTTTTCTGAAAGCGGAATGTGCAGTGGGGTCAAGACCGTTGCCGTACCACGAGGGTATGGAGTATGTTTTGTTAACTACAAGAACTCCGTCAAAATATGTGACTCCGTTTACCACTGTCTTTACCGGCTTATTGCTTACATCAATGCGGCAGGAGGCTTCCTTTCCGTTGAATGTCCTGACAGTCACCCAGGCTGTGCCTTCTTTTACAGCGGTAAATTCTCCTGTCCACTCACTTCGGGTGAGTTTTACTATATCGTTATCACTGGAACGGAATATTCTGGAGGCACATCCGCAGCCCTCCGGGAGGACAGCGTAGAGAGAGGCCTTTTCTCCCACCCGGAGCCTGATGCTGGTTTTGTTGATGGAGACGCTTTTGGGAGCTTTTTTTACTGTTATCCTGCAGGAGGCTTCTTTTCCGTTGAATGTCCTGACAGTCACCCAGGCTGTGCCTTCTTTTACAGCGATAAAATCTCCCGTCCAGTTTGTCTTTGTCATTCTGATGATGCTGCTGTCGCTGGTGCGGAAGCTTCTGCTGCCGGATGCGGAATCAGCCGGAACAGAGGAGGAGAGGGAATAGCTCTCACCCAGTCCCAGTGTCAGAGTCTTTTTTGAAATATTAACGCTTTTTGGGGCCTTTTTTACTGTAACTCTGCAGGAGGCTTCTTTTCCGTTATACGTCCTGACAGTTACCCAGGCTGTGCCTTCTTTTACAGCGATAAAATCTCCCGTCCAGTTTGTCTTTGTCATTCTGATGATGCTGCTGTCGCTGGTGCGGAAGCTTCTGCTGCCGGATGCGGAATCAGCCGGAACAGAGGAGGAGAGGGAATAGCTCTCACCCAGCCCCAGTGTCAGAGTCTTTTTTGAAATATTAACGCTTTTGGGGGCTTTCTTTACTGTGACCCTGCAGGAGGCTTCTTTTCCGTTATACGTCCTGACAGTCACCCATGCGGTACCCGTTTTTACAGCAGTAAATTCTCCAGTCCAGTTTGTCTTTGTCATTCTGACGATGCTGCTGTCGCTGGTGCGGAAGGTTCTCAGAGAGGCTGCGGAGCCTTCCGGGATAATGGAAGAAAGATCACCGGATTCTCCTGTCCCGATACTGATGATGCTTTTTGATATACGAACGCTTTCCGGAGCGTTTTTCACGTTTATCCGGCAGCTTTTTTCCGTTCCCTTCTGGTCTCTTGCTGTGATCCAGGCAGTGCCCTTGTTAACTGCCTTTACAGAACCGCTCTGATCCACGGTCAGTATGCTGCTTTCGGAGGTACGCCAGGTAACGGCCTTGTTTGCGGAGAGCCTCACAGTCTCTCCTACGCCTGCGGAGAACAGTCCTCTGCTTATCTTCAGATCAGCTTCGGCATACGCAACAGAACTGCAGCATAAAGCACTGCCGGCAATTATTGCTCCGGATAATAACAGGGAAAACATTTTCTGGATCTTCTTCATAACTATTCTCCTTTCTGATAGTACATTTGTTCAGGCTTCTTCTTTTTCTGGGGCAGGTGTGGTGAGTTTTGCGGCCTTTGATGTGAGAAAGGCTATCAGTTTATCCCAGCGTACAAGCATCTGGAACAGTGTTATTGCGATGGATATGCCCAGGGAAATTCCGAAAACGATGAGGAATACCCAGTACCATTCTCCGGTGGAATATACCATATCCGGCCACCAGACTGCTCTGACAAAGGTGTGCACAAAGAAAATGTTTGAAGAGTGCTTTCCCAGAAATGCAAGTATGGTATTGAGGATGGGTACAGGGCAGATGAATTCATAAAGGAAATAAACAAATACCACGGGGAGTATCGAGCTTATGAAATAATAGAAGTACCTCTGGCACCAGGGGTTCTTCCTGAAAACAAAGAGACCGGTCAGTATCAGCCCGAGGATAAGGAAGCGGACGATTTTGGATACTACCTTATTTTTTATGAGAGAAAAGGACTTCATCCTTTCCAGGGTGTCTCCCTGTGCAAAGATAACTCCCAGTGGAACGGTGAGGAGCCAGCGTGTCATATTATCGAGACCTGTCCATGCATAGGCTCCGGAGCCGTTGAGAAGCAGGGGGATAACTATATAGGGTACTATACACGCGGCTCCGAATTTTTTATAA
This sequence comes from uncultured Clostridia bacterium, assembly GCA_947169745.1. Classification (GTDB taxonomy): domain Bacteria; phylum Bacillota; class Clostridia; order Oscillospirales; family Acutalibacteraceae; genus UBA1213. Next base: position 39,618 of record CAMVQZ010000006.1, on the reverse strand, counting down.
AGAGCCACAGTAAACGGTATGAGAAGAATGATTATGAGGGCAAAGCTCATATACCACCAGGTGCTTACCATCATTTTTGAGCCCAGCAGTCCTGCAATACCCAGCATATCGGCTATCATATTGAAATAAAAATCCGCATCCAGTCCATAGGGATTATAGCCTACGAATATAAGTGTGGAAGCAGTGCAGACGGCATAGGGAATGATAAATGCGCTCAGCAGGGAAATGATCCGGCGAAGGTTGAAATCAGACGCCCCCCTGCCGGTATAAAGCCGGTCTCCGTATTTTTTTATTGCTACCTTTGTCAGTCCGTATGCTGAAAGGAAGGAAAAGATTCCCACGCATATATTCATACTTTCATAGAATTCAATGGGCGCCATATTTACGCTGTATCCCATCAGGCGGTCCTGAGTGGAAAAGCAGTGATAAAGCACCAGCATAATTATTGCGATCCCCTTTATGACAAGGGTATCCTTTTTTGAAAATGTAATAACAGGACTTATGTCTGTTTTTTTCTGAGTCAATACTATCTCTCCTATCGCTTTTCTTTGAATATATAATAGCATATTTTTCCCGTTTTGGATATGATATTTTTTTATTTTTCCTCCCGGTCACCTGAGATGTTTTTTGCAAAAGTATACTTTCAGGATCCCCTGAGGTTATGCTTCCGGCAGGCGGTAAATTTTATTTTACAGTGGCTTAGCAATACCATTATGTTGCGAAGTTATTTGCTTTTTATCCGTTTATCAGGCTATTTCAGACCGCTGCACAAAAAAGACACGCCGTCTGAGGCGTGTCCTGAAAGCTTGTAGTTATATCATAAACATCCTTCCGGATGCATCGCTGGGCATTCTCCAGTCTCCTCTGGGTGACAGGGTGACGGTTCCCACCTTGGGACCGTCCGGGAGGCAGGATCTTTTGAATTGCTGACTGAAAAATCTCCTGATAAATGTATCCAGCCATTTTTTAATGGTTTCTTCGCTGTAATCTCCGCCGAAAGCGTGCTTTGCCATACGGAATATCTTTTCGGCCGTAAAGCCGAAGCGGACGAAATAATAGAGGAAGAAATCATGAAGCTCATAGGGTCCCACAAGATCCTCTGTTTTCTGGGATATCTCTCCGTTCTTCGGAGGAAGGAGCTCCGGGCTCACCGGGGTATCCAGGATATCCAGAAGAGAGCTTTTCAGCTGTCCCTCCGAATTCTGAGCCTCGAATGCCGTAAGATGGCGAACCAGTGTTTTCGGTATAGAGGAATTAACACCATACATTGACATATGGTCGCCGTTATAGGTCGCCCAGCCGAGAGCCAGCTCAGAGAGATCACCTGTGCCGATGACAAAGCCGCCTGTTTTATTTGCGATATCCATAAGAACCTGAGTTCTTTCCCTTGCCTGGCAGTTTTCATAGGTGACATCCAGCTTCTCCGGATCCTGACCTATATCCTCGAAATGCTGTATGACAGACTTGCTGATATCTATGTCCTTAAAGCTCACTCCGTAGCTTTCTGCGAGTATGCAGGCATTGCTTTTTGTTCTCTTTGTGGTTCCGAAGCAGGGCATTGTTACTGCGATTATATCCTTTCTGTCCCTGCCCAGCATATCCATGGCGTGTACAGCGACGATAAGAGCAAGGGTGGAATCCAGACCTCCGGAAAGACCGATAACGACTGAGGCCGCTTTTGTGTGGTCTATCCTTGTGGCAAGTCCTGTTGCCTGAATGGTCAGTATCTCCTCGCAGCGGTCATCAAGGCTGTTTTTGTCAGCAGGAACAAAGGGGGTTTTGCTTATATATCTTTCAAGCTGTATATCCTTGAGGGGAAGATCAAAATACTCTGTGCATATCTCGTCGCAGGGAACAAATGTATTGCATCTTCTGCGCTCGTGCTCCAGCTTCTGAAGATCAATGTCAGCGTAAACAATGCCTGTGGTAAATCTTTTCGACTGTGCAAGTATGGCTCCGTTTTCGCAGATGATGTCGTGTCCGGAGAATACAAGATCCTGGGTGCTTTCTCCCATTCCGGCGCTGGTGTATATATAAGCGGAGAGCAGTCGTGCAGACGCAGATCTGACAAGCATAAGGCGGTAATCAGCCTTTCCGATAACCTCATCACTGGCTGAGAGATTTGCGATAATAAGAGCGCCGTTTCTTGCAAGCTCCCCGGAGGGCGGCTCAACAGTCCAGAGATCTTCGCAAAGCTCTACTCCGAAGCAGAAGGAAGGCATATCAACACACTGAAAAAGCTGCTTGTTACCGCAGTTCACTGTCTCCCCGAGAAGCTCTGTGAGCTTTGTATCCTCTGCAGGAGTGAAATGCCGCAGCTCGTAAAACTCGGAATAATTAGGCACATATTTTTTTGCAGGACAGCCCAGAAGCTTTCCTTTGCATATAACGGCAGCGCAGTTATATAAAGCGCCCCTTGCCGCCACAGGAAGTCCCACCAGTATCACAGCGTCCAGGTCCGTTGTTTCCTCAATTATCCTGCCAAGAGCCTTTTCGGCAGCAGAAATAAGGCTGTTCTGTAAAAAAAGGTCAGAGCAGGTATATCCGGTTATACAAAGCTCCGGAAATACGATCATAGAGGCCCCCTTTTCTGCAGCCTCCCTTGCCTGGCTGATTATTTCGTCCGCGTTTTTTTCGCAGTCAGCGACCTTTATCCTGGGGGTTGCGCTGGCAACCCGTAAAAATCCGTCTCTCATAAAATACCTCCTTATCACCATAAACCAACGTCCTGTTATTCTTTATTCTCTGTTTACTTTTCCTGCCCGCTTTCTGTATAGCTTTTGCCGGAGCAATTACGGTGCCGGTAGGCTGCAATACGGTATATGCTGAGGCTTCGTGCCGGTATGTTCTCGAATTTCAGGAATGCACTGTGCTCATAGGAATTTGCATAACAGGTAGCTGTTCCGATGAGCAGCCAGAAAATGACGATCCGGTAGGCGATATCTACAAGAAGTGCAACCTCAAACATGGAATATGCGCAGTATGCCGCAGCAAAGGCTGTGAGGAGAACAAGGACATACCGGTCCTTTCTTGTTTCATCCTTGTAGCGGAATATGGCTTTGAAAAGGGTCTTTGCTACAGTGATGGAAAAGATCAGGAATATTATAAGCCCCACACCGCCGTAGCAGACCATTATGGTCAGGAGACCATTGTGAAGATCCTCGTATCTCAGACCTCCCAGGTATGTTTCTCCGTAATCAACTAAATTGGCCTTACCCATCCCGAATAAGGGGAACCTCTGAAAAAGACAGAGCGCCTGTTTCCAGATATAGAACCGTCCGCTGTCAAGGTTTGTGTTCTCGTGTCCGAATGAGGGAGGCTTGGGTGTTTCATCCGGGCGGATGACCACATTTCCGCCGGGGGCTGTGACTCCTGTGGAGATCTGCGCCGTGGGAGTGAGAAGGCTGAGAAGATGGGAAACTCCTGTCTGGACTATTGTCCTGAATATGAGAAGCATTACAGCTATAAGGACGCAGGCGATGGCTGTACCGATGATGCGGAGGATGAATTTAAGGATGCTTCTTCTCTGTCCCCGGAAAAATATGTAAAAGGTGATGAAGCAGCAGTAAACGATCAGCATCAGCAGGGAATCATTTGAATCCGAGAGAAAAACTGAAAGGATGTTTATCAGTATGCAGAAGGAATAATAAATCAGTATCTGTCTGCTGAGCGTGCCTGTTGATGACCGGATGGCGATCAGAATGGTGCAGGCAATAAATGCTGTCAGCGCATAGAATGCGGTCACATTCGCATTGAAGATGATCCCCACAAAGCGGCTTTCATATATAGCAAAGGCGTCTCCCTCATACCGGAAGCCCTTGGGGAATATGACCAGAAGGACAAGACCGGCGATCATTATCAGGGTGGTAGCAGCATTTATGAATTCCAGCAGCTGCTGCGTTTCCCGGCGGCATTTGTTTTTGCTTTCCCTGTGGATACCGTAAAACATAAAGAAGCAGACCGCCATCCAGGCCACCATATACATATTGACAAAAAAGTTGCTGCGGATATTCAGTATGCAGGTCAGAGCCGAGCATCCGAGAAAAAGGTATATGAGCCTTCTGTTCCTGACTCTGAGGATACTGCCGTTTATTATCATTTTTCTGATAAACAGGTATAAGGCCCATATCATCGAAACTCCGCAGATGACATAGAAATAAAATCTCACAAGACAAAGCGACGCAAAAAAGAGCGAGCCGATAAATACAAAGCGAAAACAATGCTCGCTGTTAAAGAAACTGATAACAGGGTTTGTCTTTTTACCTTTAATATCAGTCAACCGGAACTACCTCCCTCTGTATTTCAAGTTATTTCAATGCCGTTCAGGTATTTTTATACGGCGGTGTACTGTCAGAAATATCTGTATCTATTATGGATTATAAACTAAAAAAAAGTCAAATTCAACAAGTTGGCGCAAATAGGTTATAATTGTCAAATCATCTCCAATAAAGTCAGATAGGGAAAGTTATTTTTGTACTTACCGCCGGAACAAAAATAAAATAATAATCTTTAGGGTAAGATAGGAGTTAAAACAGTTGAAACTTTGTTTTTATTATGATAAAATTCAAATGTAAGCTTTTTAATGAATAAGTCAAAAAAGACAGAAGGGGAAACATATATGTGCGGATTATGCGGATTTACTGGAGAAATAATTGACAGGGACAAGGTCCTTGAAAATATGACTGACGTTATAACCCACAGGGGTCCTGACAGTGTGGGATATTACAAGGACAGCCGTATATCGATGGGCTTCCGCCGCCTCAGTATAATTGACCTTGAGGGGGGACATCAGCCGATCTATAACGAGGACAAGAGCCTGGTGCTTATGTTCAACGGTGAGATATATAACCACAGGGAGCTCAGGGAGGAGCTTAAAAAGTGCGGACACAGCTTTTATACAAATGCTGATTCCGAGGTGCTTATCCACGGCTTTGAGGAATGGGGCGAAAAGATGCTGGGCAGGCTCAGGGGTATGTTCGGCTTTGCCGTATATAATACAAAGGACGGCTCTGTCTTTATCGCAAGGGATTTCTTCGGGATAAAGCCTATGCATTATGCGGTCATCGACGGTGAGCTGATCTACGGCTCCGAGATAAAGAGCATACTGGAGCACCCGAAGTATGTGAAGAAGTTCAATTACAAGGCGCTGGACAATTACCTTTCATTCCAGTATGTGGTTCCGCCGGAGACCTTCTTTGAGGGTATATACTGCCTGCTTCCGGGTCACTTTATGTGGTTCAGGAACGGCGAGGTGAGTATCACGAGATATTTCGAGGCTACCTTCGAGCCGGATCACGAGCTGACAGAAAAGGAAGCCATCGACAAAATAGAGGCAGTCTTTGAAAACTCCGTCAGCGCTCACAAGATAAGCGACGTTGAGGTCGGCTGCTTCCTCTCCAGCGGAGTTGATTCCAGCTATGTTTCCACATATTTTGCCGATCAGAAGACCTTTACCGTGGGCTTTGACTTCGGAGAAAAATACAATGAGATAAGCTGGGCAGAGGGTCTCTCCAAGGAGATCGGAGTTGACCACCACACTCACCTTATCGGTTCCGAGGAATTCTGGTCAGCAGTGCCCAGGGTACAGTATCAGATGGATCAGCCTCTTGCGGATCCCTCCTGTATAGCACTTTATTTCGTATCAAAGCTTGCCAGTGAATATGTAAAGGTTGTACTTTCCGGAGAAGGCGCGGATGAGCTTTTCGGAGGCTATACCGTATATAATGAGCCTCACGTTTTCAAAACATATCAGAAGATATTCCCTCAGAAATTTAGATATGCTCTTGCAAGAAAGGCAAAGAAATGGCCTCATGTCAAGGGCAGAGGTTATATCCTCAGAGGCGCAAGAAAGACAGAGGATAAATTTATCGGCAATGCCTTTATGTATGATGACGAGGAAAAGAAGCAGATACTCAAGGATCCCTCTATCGTGACAAGACCCCAGGATCTCTGCAAAAAGTTTTATGACAGAGTCAAGAATTATGACGACGAGACAAAGATGCAGTATCTGGATATTAATCTCTGGATGGTCGGAGATATCCTTCTCAAGGCTGACAGAATGAGTATGGCTAATTCCCTGGAGCTGAGAGTTCCCTTCCTTGACAGGGAGGTATTCAAGGTAGCAAGGACTATCCCCACAAAATACCGTATCGCCCACGGAACTACCAAATATGCTATGCGTATGGCAGCTATGCGTCATCTTCCCAAGGCTACGGCGCAGAAGCCGAAGCTGGGCTTCCCTGTTCCTACAAGAGTATGGCTTAAGGACGAAAAGTACTATGAGAAGGTAAAGGCTATGTTCAAGTCTGAAACAGCGGAGAAATTCTTCAATACAGATCTGATCGTGTCTTATCTGGACGATCACTTTAACGGCAAGGACGACAACAGCCGGAAGGTATGGACAATATATGTTTTCCTTATCTGGTACGGAATCTTCTTCGGAGATGAGGATAAGATCAACCGTCCCGACGGCGTGACAAAGCCCTCAAACGAGCTCTGATAGGATAATATGATAAAACACCGATGAGATCCTTTTCTGGACTCACCGGTGTTTTTTTGAATTTCATACATAATGCAGATATGCGTCTGTTATGTAGCTGTAATTGCTTTTCAGCTTGTCTGCTGCTTTTTCAAGCTCCTGCTTTGACATATCGTGGTCAAACCGGAACTGATATCTGTTTGTTTCATAGTGACTTGCAATGATATCTGCGCTAAGATCGGAGGCTGCCTGATCTATCATTTCGGAGGAAGACTGTTTGTCAATAACAACTATCAATTCATTCCGGGCATATTTTTTGCCTGTATCCGGATCCTCTGTTAATTCATCCTCATCCGGTTCAATTATATGCTGCGGTATCATATGATACGGATCCTCGGCTGAATAGGCTCTGAAATGAGGCGGAGTAGGCTCCTCCGGGATCTGCTCGCTGCTTTTTTCACGGGTCTTGTGAACGAGGAACAAATTGAATATCCGGGTCAGATTCTCACTGTCGGTGATTATATAATTTTTGTCATCCTTTACCAGGTTATTTCCGTTGAATACCAGCGTTAAAGTTTTTTTACCGCTTCAGTCATAGAAGCTGACCCTTTTATTCAGAGTATCGTATACACTATCCGTCTCTTTTCCGAGCTTCATCTTTCCCAACTCATCAAATGCAATTTTGATAGCATAGTTGTCTGTGACGGTCATTGTGCCGGCTCCGTTATTATATTCTATCTTTGCCGGAGTTTTGATGGATTTGTCTATCAGATTGACAGCCTTGTTATCTTTTTCAGTGCTGCTCTTTTCCTGGTCTGAGCTTTTTTCTGTCTTAGGGCTTTCCTCCGCTTCTGAGCTTTCTTCTGTGGCTTTTATTGTGGATGAATCCGAAGTGTTTTTGCTTTCATCAGGGGATTTCCCCGGATCATCCTTACTTACATTCTGAGCGCAGGCAGTCAGGATCAGTGCCGCTTAAAGTACAGAAAGAGCGGTTGTGATTTTTTTGTGCATTTTTCTCCCCCATATGTATTATTGTAGTAATTCTAACACAAGGCGAATAGCCAGTCAACACACTCAGCGGGTGCGTGCCCGCACTGAGCGCCTGCTTTCTTCCGGAATAATTTTACACTGACCTGTGCCGGTATTATGCCGCGGGAAGTTTGTATAATTTGCCTATGACAATTATTTTTTTGAAGGTCTATAATATTATCAAGGATAATTAAAAGGGGAGACCAGCTGATGTTTAACGAAGGTGATACCGTTATCTATGGTATGCAGGGTGTATGCAGGATCGAGGGAAAAGAAATAAGGGCTGTCAGAGGACAGTATATCGAGTACTACATTCTGAAGCCGGTATTCGATCAGGATTCTACTATTTATGTTCCCAGCAAAAGTGAAAAATTGACCGCAAAGATGAGACCTGTGATGGACAGGAAAGAAGTGGAGGAGCTTATCAGCCTTATGCCGGATGAAAAAACAAGCTGGATCGAGGATGATAACGAAAGGAAAACTGTCTTTCAAAATATCCTTTCAAATGGTGACAGGACAGAAATAATGAAAATGATAAAATCTATTTTTCTCCATAGAATAAAGCAGGAGGAGAGAGGGAAACGGCTCCATCAGGTGGATGAGGTTGTTCTTGACAGAGCGGAAAGGCTTCTGTATGAGGAGTTTGCATATGTACTGAATATAGATCCCAAAGAGGTGCTGCCCCTGATAAGCAGCCGGATCGGTGAGAAAAGGACTGTGCAGCTTTAATAATTTTAATTATTATAAAACCGGAAGATCAGCAGATCAGCGTCTGCAGAGCTTCCGGTTCGTTTTTTATCCTTCCTCTTCTATCTCATCGGGAAGCGACGATGATCCGTTGACCTCGTGATGATATGTGGGTACGATATCTGCAATTATGCTCTCAACTCTGTCCTTGTCATTTTTCTGGGCTGCATAATAAAGATTTTTCAGGTGAGAGAAGAAAATATCGTTGCTGAATTCTATAGGCTTTCCGATATATATTTTCTTATTGTCTGTTTTGGTTATGCCCTCTTCATTCAGCAGAAGCTCCTCATAAAGCTTTTCGCCGGGACGAAGCCCTGTATATTCGATCTTGATATCCTCGTGGGGCTTGAAGCCGGAGAGGCGGATAAGGTTTTCTGCAAGCACCCTTATCTTGACAGGCTCGCCCATATCAAGGATGAAGATCTCTCCGCCCTTTGCAAGGCTGCCTGCGGTAAGCACAAGGGATACCGCTTCGGGTATTGTCATAAAGTATCTGATGATATCCGGATGAGTAACAGTAACAGGACCTCCGGTACGTATCTGCTCCTTGAAGAGGGGGATAACAGAGCCGTTTGACCCGAGTACATTTCCGAAACGCACAGCTACAAAATTAGTCTTGCTGCGCCGACCCATCATCTGGATTATCATTTCGCATATCCTCTTTGAGGCGCCCATTACGCTTGTGGGATTGACTGCCTTGTCTGTGGATATCTGCACAAAATTCTTGACATTGTATTTATCCGCAGTTTCTACAAGCTTCAGAGTTCCGAAAACATTGTTCTTGACAGCCTCCTCGGGATTTGTCTCCATAAGAGGAACGTGCTTGTGGGCTGCTGCGTGGAATACAACATCTATCTGGCGCTCGCTGAAAATATGCTCCAGCTTCTTTCTGTCTCTGACAGAGGCTATCTGCACTTCAAAGGAAAGATCACTGCCGTGCTTTCTTATCAGCTCCTGCTGAATCTCATAGGCATTGTTTTCGTAGATATCAAGTATGATAAGGTGCTTGGGACGAAGTCTTGCAATCTGTCTGCAAAGCTCCGAGCCTATGGAACCTCCGCCGCCTGTTACGAGTACAGTCTGACCAATGATGTATTTTCCGTATTTTTCGGTATCAAAGACCACCGGCTCACGGCCGAGAAGATCCTCTACCTCTACCTGACGTATGGATGAGGTAATGGGCACGCCGGAGGTCATAAGGTTGTAGATGTTGGGTATGATCTTCACCTCAAGGTGAGTCTTTGTGCAGGCATCGAGTATTCTCTTCTTATCAGTGACGCTTATCTGGGATATGGTGAAGAGTATGACCTCTATCCCCATTTCCTCACATATTTCCGGTATTTCATATGTGGTTCCGACTACCTTTACTCCGGCAATACGCCTGTGAAGCTTTTCCTTGTCATCGTCAACGATGCACACCGGGATATATTCATTGCCCGGAGTTTTTGAAAGCTCGCTCAGGACAGACAGGGCGCCTTCACCGGCACCGATTATCAGAAGCCGTTTCTTTGCCTTCTGAGCGAGATTTCTCCGCTCAAGTATCTTGTTGAGACGGTAGACTATACGGAACATCATCAGGAAGAAGGTGGACATCAGCGCAAAGGTGATGTATACTCTCGTTCCCAGATTGAATTCTTCCATATAGAAGCCGCCCAGGCACATGGTTATGACCATAAAGGTAAGATTTGCGGTGAGGGACGCTATACCGGCAAAAAAGAAATCCTCGATATCTGCATAACGCCACAGCTTGTCATACAGCCTGAATAATATGAATATTGCGGCAAAGCAGACGTTCTCCACAAGGAGTCCCCAGAGAAAAACAGTGAGCTCCCCTCTGAGAGCCAGATTGTCCTTGTTTATTCCATATGAAAGATAGTACGACAGATTCCACAAAAGAAAGTCGCACAAAAACAGGATGATACGCCTGTGCTTGTTGATAGCATTATATATTTTAAACATAGAAGTTCATCATTCTCCGTTCAGAAAGCCGCAGAAAAAGCGGCTCTGATTTGTTATACATAAAAGATTATATTACTTTTTATGATAAAATACAATAGAATATAAAAAATTACCGTTTTATTCAGAAGAAATCTGACTTATTTGGAAGATTTTTATCAAATATTGTTCTATATAAGAATAATACAAATCGGTATTTGCTTTATAATATTTATTTGACTGAATGTATGATTATAAGGTAAAGTTTGTCGAGGAATAGTAAAGGGGAGTACGTTAAATGGTAAGAGTAGGCCTTGATATAGGTTCGACCACCGTCAAGTGCGTTGTTATTGACAAGGACAATAATATCCTTTTCAAGACGTATGAAAGACATTATTCTCAGATAACCAGCAAGATATCTGATCTTTTAAAGACTGTAAAGGAAAATATTCCTGCCGGAGAGGAAGCGGCTATAGCTATGTCCGGTTCAGCGGGAATGGGTGTGGCTGACGCCTGCGGGATCGATTTTATCCAGGAGGTATATGCTACCAGAGTTGCGGCAAATACTCTCATCCCGAATACAGATGTAGTCATCGAGCTGGGAGGAGAGGATGCGAAGATACTCTTTCTTTCCGGAGGCATGGAGGTCAGAATGAACGGCTCCTGCGCCGGAGGTACCGGAGCATTCATAGACCAGATGGCTACCCTGCTCAATGTTCCCATCGAGAAGCTGGGAGAGCTGGCAGAAAAGCATGAAAAGACATATACAATAGCGTCGCGGTGCGGTGTGTTTGCAAAGACGGATATCCAGCCCCTTCTTAACCAGGGAGCCAAAAAAGAGGACGTTGCGGCAAGCATATTTATGGCCGTGGTAAACCAGACCATAGCAGGTCTTGCCCAAGGACGTGAGATAAGCGGACAGATCGTTTATCTCGGAGGTCCTCTTACATTCATACCCCAGCTCAGGGATGGCTTCGACAAGGCCCTTAAAACAAAGGGTATCTGTCCTGATAACTCTCTTTATTATGTTGCGCTGGGCTCTGCCTTATGCGCTGACAAGAGCATAGATTTTGAAAAAGCCGAGGAGCAGATCGAGCATTACAAGGGTACAGGAAATTTTGCCTTCAATAAGCCTCTCTTCAACAGTGAAGAGGAGCTGAAAGCTTTCAGGGAAAGACACGCAAAGGCAAAGGTTGAAAAGGGCACGCTTGAGGGCTACAGCGGAAAAGCATATGTGGGAATCGACGCCGGCTCCACTACAGTCAAGGGAGTTGTCACTGATGAAAACGGCACACTGCTATATTCCGAATATATGTCAAACAGCGGAAACCCTGTTCCGATAGTAAAGAAATTCCTTGAAAACATATACAGCAAATGTCCAGGCATAAAGATCGCATCCTCTGCTGTCACAGGCTACGGCGAGGAGATAATCAAGAATGCCTTCGGAGTAGACTTTGGAGTTGTTGAGACAATTGCTCATATGACTGCCGCAAAGAAGTTTATGCCGGATGTGGAATTTATAATAGACATCGGCGGTCAGGATATCAAATGCTTCAAGATAAGAGGCGGAGTGATAGATAATATCTTCCTCAATGAAGCCTGTTCCTCCGGCTGCGGTTCCTTCCTCCAGACCTTTGCGAATGCCCTTGGGTATTCCGCCGAGGAATTCTCAAGGATAGGACTTCTTGCAAAGCACCCTGTGGATCTGGGCTCAAGATGTACCGTATTTATGAATTCCTCAGTAAAGCAGGCGCAGAAGGACGGCGCGACTATCGAGGATATATCCTCCGGACTTTGCCTGAGTGTTGTAAAAAATGCGCTCTATAAAGTCATACGCGTTTCCAGTCCGAGAGAACTGGGCAAAAAGATCGTGGTCCAGGGCGGCACCTTCCTTAACGACGCCGTTCTCAGAGCCTTTGAGCAGGAAATGGGCGTTGACGTTATCCGCCCGGATATTTCCGGACTTATGGGAGCATACGGCGCAGCCCTGTATGCAAGGTCTATGGCAGGCAGAAACTACAGATCCACCCTTCTGAATATAGTCCAGCTGGATACCTTCCGCCACGAGATAAAGGCCATAAACTGCAGCGGCTGCAGCAATAAGTGCAGGCTGACGGTAAATACCTTCAGCGATGGAAGAAAATTCATAGCAGGAAACCGCTGTGAAAAGCCTATCACCAAAAAATCACCGGACGACAGCTTCAATATCTACCAGTATAAGCTGAAGCTTCTGAAAAGCTATGCTCCCCAGGAGGGGCCGAGGGGAAAGATCGGTATACCTCTGGGTCTGAATATGTTTGAGCTGCTCCCCTTCTGGCACACCTTCCTTACAAAGCTGGGCTTTGAGGTAGTGGTATCTCCCTTCTCAAACAGAAAGCTCTACCTCCACGGTCAGCAAACTATCCCCTCAGATACTGTATGCTTCCCGGCAAAGCTTATGCACGGTCATATCCAGTGGCTTCTGGACAACGGTATCAGGAATATTTTTTATCCCTGTATGTCCTATAATTTTGACGAGCACCTGGGTGATAACCACTATAACTGTCCGGTTGTAGCTTACTATCCGGAGGTTATCAGCGCAAATGTCCGGGGAATGGAGGACGTAAAGCTTTTCCATGAATTTGTGGGTATACACAGACCAAAGGATTTCCCGAAAAAGATACACCCGGAGCTTGTAAAGCTCTATGGAGATATAAAGCTGAAGGAAGTAAAGGAAGCAGCAAAGGCTGCCTATGCAGAATATGAAAAATATCTGGGGCTTATCAGGGAAAAGGGAAATGAAATTATAAAGCGTGCAAGGGAAGAGGGCAAGGAGATAATCGTTCTTGCCGGAAGACCCTATCATGCAGACCCGGAGATAAATCACGGCATAGACAAGCTTATAACCAGCTTCGGAGTAGCTATTGTTTCCGAGGATATCGTCAGCGACAAGGAAGCAAAGAAGGTCAGGACAAGCGTTCTAAATCAGTGGACATATCATTCCAGAATGTATGCTGCGGCTGAATATGTGAGCCATCAGGAAAATATGAACCTGGTGCAGCTGGTATCCTTCGGATGCGGCGTCGACGCTATTACTACTGATGAAGTGAGAGCTATACTCGAAAGAAACGGCAGGATTTATACACAGATAAAGATAGACGAGATAACAAATCTCGGAGCGGTCAAGATAAGGCTCAGGAGCCTTCTTGCAACCACCGAAAAGGCAAAGCAGTAAATTACAGGGGGTGTTCAGATGGCAGATCTGGTATATGATAAAACAGGACGGCTTCTGTTTACAAAGGAAATGAAAAAAGAGGGATATACTATCCTTATCCCTATGATGGCCAGGATACATTTCAATATAATGAGAAATGTGTTTGTGCACTACGGATACAATGCTGTACTCCTTGATACAGAGGGCCCGGAGATCGCTCAGGTGGGACTGAAATATGTCCACAATGATACCTGTTATCCCGCGCTGCTTGTAATAGGTCAGATGATACACGCTCTCCAGAGCGGAAAGTATGACGTTAATAAGACAGCTCTTATGATAACCCAGACAGGCGGAGGCTGCCGTGCTTCCAATTATATTCATCTTCTCAGAAAGGCTCTTGTCAAGGCCGGTTTTGAGAATGTTCCGGTCATTTCACTTAATATGTCCGGTCTGGAAAAGAACAGCGGTTTCAGTCTTACCCTTCCTATGATAAGAAGGATCGCCGCAGGCCTTATATACGGAGATATGATAATGGCTCTGGATAATCAGACAAAGCCTTACGAGATAAATAAGGGCGACAGCCAGAAGCTTATTGACAAGTGGGTGGAAAAGCTTACTGATATCCTTGCCAGCGGACACGGCTTTACCAAAAAGGAAATGGCTGAAAATCTGGACGGCATCGCAAATGATTTTTCAAAGGTCAAGGTGGAGCGTACCCCGAAGGTAAAGGTGGGTATTGTGGGAGAAATATATGTAAAATATTCCGGGCTGGGAAATAATAACCTGGAGCAGTTCCTCTATGAGCAGGACTGCGAGGTGAATCTCCCCGGTATACTGGGCTTTGCTATGTTCAAGGTGGATAACCGTATGGAGGACTTCAAGCTCTATGGCGGTAGCAGGGCTAAATACATTATCGTAAAAAAGCTTTTCGATTATCTTACCGGCCTTGAGGAGCTGATCATAAACAGCCAGAAAAAATACGGCTTCAGACCCAATGGCACATATCAGCATACCAAAAGCCTGGTCAAGGGTATGGTGGGCTACGGAAGCAAGATGGGCGAGGGATGGCTCCTTACAGGAGAAATGCTGGAGCTTATCGAATCGGGCTTTGAAAATATAGTCTGCACCCAGCCATTCGGATGTCTGCCCAATCATATCAACGGAAAGGGTATGATAAGACCGATAAAGATGCTGGATGAAAGGGCAAACATCGTTGCTATAGACTATGATCCCGGCGCTCCTAAGGTCAATCAGGAAAACAGGATAAAGCTTATGCTTGCAGTTGCAAGGGAACAGCTTGAAAATAAAAACTGACAATGAAAAAAATATTAGATATTGCCTTACTTTCAATCATTCTTTTCGCCGCCGCGATACTGCCGTGTATCACGGCGGCATATGAATTGCCGTTCTGGCTGTATATAATTTCCGGTTCAGTCTTTTTCGCCGCTAATGTTTTTCCGGCACCCTGTACGGGGCTTCCGGTAAAACTCAGGATAGCCTGCGGAGGAAGCCGGCTTCTTTGCGCCTTTCTGATACTTATTGTTCCTGAGACACTATTCGGATTTGCCGCCAATGCGGCTGCATACGGGGTTTTCAGCAGTCAGTTCCTCCGGGACGCTCTGATACTCTTTTTTTCAGAGTTGATAATTTTCTGGAACGGAATAATAAGAGTATACTTCACCTCTTCAATGCTGAGAGCAAGGCTGAGGATACTGGGGATGTTATGCGGACTGATACCTGTTGTCAATATTATCATTCTGATAAAGATAATATCTGTTGTGCACAAGGAAACAGACAGAGAGAAAAAGCGCCGGATCCTCAGAAAAAACCGCGCCGGAAAAAATATCTGCCGTACTAAATATCCTATCCTGCTTGTGCATGGAGTGTTTTTCAGGGACAGCAACGTTTTCAATTACTGGGGACGTGTCCCGAAGGAGTTAGAGGAAAACGGAGCAGTTTTGTTCTATGGAGATCAGCAGTCCGCTCTGAATATAAAGGACAGTGCTGCAGAGCTTATGGAACGCATCAAACAGGTTATCGAAGAGACCGGAAGCGAAAAGCTGAATATCATCGCTCACTCCAAGGGAGGACTGGACAGCCGGTATGCAATTTCCTGTCTGGGAGGAGATAAGTATGTTGCGTCTCTCACAACGATCAATACTCCCCACCGGGGATGTGAATTTGCCGACTGGCTGCTGGAAAATGCTCCCGAAAAGCTGAAAAAAACCATCGCAGACAAATATAATGCAGCCTTTCATCTTGCAGGGGACAGCGCCCCTGATTTTATCGGAGCAGTGAGCGACCTTACAGCCGAAAGCTGCCGCCGGTTCAATGAAAACGTACCGGATAGTCCCGGAGTATATTATCAGAGCTTCGGGAGCAAAATAAACAGAGCTATGACAAGCGCATTTCCGCTGAATTTCTCACATATGCTGGCGTCCCGGTTTGACGGTGAAAACGACGGTCTTGTATCTGTGAGTTCATCAGAATGGGGGGAAAATTATACGGTCCTGAGATCTGCTGATCCGGACGGAATATCCCATGCGGATGTTATCGATCTCTTTCGTCACGACAAGCCGGATCTTGATATCAGGGAATTTTATATCGGCCTTGTCAGCGATCTGAGGGAAAAGGGCTTTTAAAGGAGGAGCAGGCATGAAAAAATGGGAAAAGCTTCCCGAAAGCTTCCGTAATGATGCTGTAAAAGAATATTATGATATCCTGGCGTCAAGACCGGTCAATCTTTTTGCAAAGAGATTGTTTGATATATTGGTGGGTATAATAGTGCTTGCAGTAACCTGGCCATTCATGCTTATAATTGCAGTATGGATAAAACTGGATTCAAAGGGAACTGTATTTTTCAGACAAAAGCGTGTCACAAAATACGGCAGGGTATTCAGGATATTCAAATTCCGCACGATGGTTTCCGATGCTGAAAAGCTGGGAACGCAGGTTACCGTTACCCACGACGCAAGGGTTACCGGAGCCGGAAAATTTCTGAGAAAATGCAGGCTTGACGAGCTGCCCCAGGTATTTAACGTTCTCATCGGAGATATGAGCTTTGTGGGAACAAGGCCGGAGGTGGAAAGATATGTCAATGAATATACCGACGAAATGATGGCTACGCTTCTGATGCCGGCCGGTATAACGTCTCTTGCAAGTATCAGATTCAAGGATGAAGAAAAGCTTCTCGACGGAGCAAATGACCCCGACAAGACCTATGTTAATGAAGTACTGCCCAGGAAAATGGAGTATAATCTGGAGTATCTGAAAAAATTCAGTATCTTCTACGATATAAAGCTGATGTTTATGACATTTTTTGCGGTACTGAAATAAACGTATATACAGCGGTTTCCGGATAAGAACGGGAGCCGCTGAGTTTTTGTGGAGTGTATTCAGTGTTATATATTGACATTAATATTCTGTTGACGATGTGAAAAATAGCGTATATAATATTTCTGATAAAGAGAAATCCGGGAGGGCGGAAATGGAAAATAATGCTTTAAAATCAAAAAACAGAATAGACTGGATAGATCTCGCGAAGGGCATCGGTATGATCCTGGTGGTGGTCGCACATACCGTCTGTATTTTTATGCCGGGTGAGACAGAAATTTTAGTGAGAGGGCTGATCTATTCCTTTCATATGCCCCTGTTTTTTATCCTGAGCGCATATACATACAGATCGTCCGACAGCGGAGAAGCATTCCTGAAAAAAACCGAAAAAGCCTTCCGTCATCTTATTTTACCGGCGGTCGTTCTGTTTATTCTGCAGACAATATATGATATAGCCATGCAGCCGGATAAGGCTGCACAGGCAGGCTGGATGGATTACACGGCTGAAAGGATCAACATATTTGTCTATGCAAGCGCTAAAGATGTGTCTATCGCCGGCGCTTCTATTCCCAACATAGGCATATCGTGGTTCTTTTTCGGATTGTTTTTCGGACGTACCCTCTATGATTATCTTCACCTCAGGATCAAAAACAAAAAGGTACTCGCTGCGGTCATATGCCTGCTTTCCTTTGTGGGTGTGACAATAGGCCGTGTGCAGAATCTTCCTTTTTCATGGGATATTGCTCTCGCGATAATTCCTTTTTTTGCTTTCGGAAATTATCTGAAGCGGATCGATCTGAATAAAAATAAGTGGAAGGCTGCAGCAGTCTGTTTTGTTGTCTGGGCAGTTTGCTTTTTTATTCAGTACAATACCAGTATGTCCCGATTAAAATACACTCTTTGTCAGACTATGCACCTTCCGGAAAATATCGTATCCGAGTTTATATACATATATGACAGGGGTCGTTATCTGGATCTGGGTGTACGGTCTTATCCTTTATTCCCCTTATGCTTTATATCGGCGATAGCCGGTGTGATGGTGCTGATATATCTCTGTACCCTGCTTGTCAAAGCGAAAAAGCTGATGATTCCGCTTATTTTTATCGGCAGAAATTCCATGTATTTTTTCTGGGTCCATGCAATGGATGATCTGACAAAATCTCTGTGGTTAACCTATGACCGTGTCGGCTCAATTATTCCGAGGCTGATAACGGATATTATTGTCTTTCTGATACTTATGCTTGTGATGTGGTCACTAAAAAAGCTGAGAACGTTCATTAAAAGGAAAATCTCTTTAACGGAAAATTGAAAATGGAAAGTAGTGGTATTATAGTAAACTTGTGCATGACGGATACTGACTACAAAACCAGGTGCTCAGTGACAGGGAAGTCAGATGCCTGAAGTCAAAGTAAAGCAGCCCGTAAGGGGTCCAGCGTCGACGCTGCTGACGTCAGTGTAAAATGGTTCTGAAAAAACAGGCGCTTGCTGTCAAGGAAGTGATGTGCCTGAAGTCGGAATAAACCAGCCGCGAATAGCAGCCCGTAAGGGGTGCGGCGGCGAGGGGTGGGAGTATTGTCTGATGCTATGAGCGCCGGATGCCGCGCGACGAGAGTATAGTTAAACATAACCGAGCGAGTGTAAACGAGCGATAACGCGAAATAGGGTGCAGCGTCACGCTGCCCGGATGCCGCGCCACGAGAGTATAGTTAAACACAACCGAGCGAGTGTAAACGAGCGATAACGCGAAATAGGGTGCAGCGTCACGCTGCCCGGATGCCGCGCCACGAGAGTATATGTACACACGACCGAGCGAATGAAATGAGCGATAACGCGAATCGCTCAGTGCGAGCACGCACCGCACGCAGCGGACGTTGCACTTGGGTTGGAATTGTTGTAAAATAGGATGTAGAAGAAAAATAGAGGGAAGGACGAGGATAAATTGGATAAGGAGCTTTACAGGGAGCTTGCGGCTCTGAGGTTAAGGATAATCGAAAACGAATTCAGGGAGCTCAATGATATGCAGCAGAAGGCGGTATATTCAGTGAGCGGTCCTTTGCTGATACTTGCCGGGGCAGGCAGCGGAAAGACGACGGTGCTTGTCAACAGGATAGCAAATATCATAAAATGGGGAAAAGCGTGTGAAACAGATATAGTATACGGAGAATACAGCAGCGAGGAAATAGAGGAGATACGCAGGTCTGCTGAAGAAAATATACCTCTGCGCGAGGAGCTGGCTGAAAGGCTTTCTGTCTCAGCTCCGGCACCGTGGAGGATACTTGCCATAACCTTTACTAATAAGGCGGCAAATGAGCTGAAGGAAAGAATATGTAAAAAAATCGGAGAAAAGGGTCTTGATATATGGGCGTCTACCTTTCACAGCGCTTGCGGAAGGATTTTGCGCAGGTGTGCCCATTTTCTCGGATATACGGAGCATTTTACAATATACGACACAGACGATCAGAAGCGACTTATAAAGGAATGTATGAAGAGCCTCAATATTGACGAAAAGCTTATTCCTGTAAAAATGGTGCTGGGAGAGATTTCCAATGCAAAGGATAATATGCTTGCGCCGGAGGATTTTGCGGAGACTGCTGAGGGAGACAGCAGGCTTTTGTCTGTATCAAGGGTATACTCCATGTATCAGGACAGGCTCATAAAGGCAAATGCTATGGACTTTGACGATATGATCTTCAATACTGTGGTTCTTCTACGGGATTTTCCGGAGGTGAGAGAAAAATACAGCAGCCAGTTCATGTACATTATGGTGGACGAATATCAGGATACAAATCATATGCAGTATGAGCTTGTGCGTCTGCTTTCCCAGACCCACGGCAACCTTTGCGTTGTGGGAGATGACGACCAGAGCATTTATAGCTTTCGGGGCGCTACGATCAGGAATATACTGGATTTTGAAAGCACCTTTGACGATACCACAGTTATAAAGCTTGAACAGAACTACCGCTCTACCAAAAATATCCTGGATGCTGCAAACGGCGTTATAAAAAATAATACCTCACGCAAAAACAAGACCCTCTGGACTGATAATGAAAAAGGCGGAAAGATCATTCTCTATAAGGCTTCGGACGAAAGAGACGAAAGCCGGTTCATCGTCAATACAATAACTGAAAAGGTCTCTGAGGGCGGAGATTATTCGGATTTTGCTGTTCTTTACAGAATGAATTCCCAGTCCCAGAGCATTGAGCGTGCGCTGGTAAGAGCGGCTGTTCCCTACAGGATAATCGGCGGCAGACGATTCTATGAAAGACGGGAAATAAGGGATATGGTGGCATATCTCAGCGTTATCAGCAACCATAACGATAACACAAGACTGAAAAGAATAATCAATATTCCTAAACGAGGAATAGGCGATAAGACCGTATCCCAGATAGAAGAAATCGGAAATATGCTGGGACAGAGTATGTTTGAAACGATCAGACAGGCAGAGGATTTTGACGCTCTGACAAAAAGCAAATCCAAGCTTGCTGCTTTTGCGGGGATTATTGATGAAATGTCCGATCTCCTTGAATCAGGTATGCCTGTTTCTGATATGTATGACCGATTGGTGGAAAAGACCGGATATATCCCCTTTATCCTGAAGGAAAGCGACCACGGCGAGGAGGCTGTGGAGAATATCCGGGAGCTTCGCTCAGGTATTATGCGCTATGAGCAGGATAATCCGGACAATGCAGATCTTCAGGGCTTCCTGGAGGAAATCGCTCTGATGACGGATATAGATAATTATAATTCGGCAGAGGCTGAGGGCAGGGTGGTTCTGATGACACTGCACTCGGCAAAGGGGCTGGAATTTGATAATGTATTCATCCCCGGAATGGAGGAGAATACTTTTCCTGGATATCTCTCTACCCTGTCCTCTACCGAAATGCAGGAGGAACGCCGGCTGGCATATGTGGGAATAACAAGAGCAAAGAAACAGCTCTGCCTCATATCCTCCCGGTCAAGAACCCTTTTCGGAAAGACCAATTATAACAAGCCCTCCCGCTTTATCTCGGAAATACCTGAGGAACTGATAGAAGAACAGCAGTCTGAGGCTGCTCCACAGTGGGGAACAGGAGCTGGACTGGAAATAAAAAAAGAAAAAAGAAGAACGGATATGGAAATGACCCGGATTATATCCGGCAGACAACAGCAATCTACGGGTACTGGGAGTTATTATCCGGGAATGAGAGTTTCCCACAAGAGATTCGGCGATGGAATGATAATAAACGTTACCCCGATGGGTGCGGATTCTCTTCTGGAGGTCGCCTTTGATACCGTCGGAACCAAAAAGCTGATGGCTAATTATGCAAATCTGAAAAAGCTGTAATCATAGCCCTTGCCCCGGAGACAGGGGGAATATTTTGATACTGTGAAAGGACGAGTAGTATGCCTGCTTTTTTATCACACTATATTCTTGCGCAGCGAATACTCAGAAAAATACCGGAGGAATATGAGGTCGTATATAAAAATGCCTTTTTCTGGGGTGCAACCGGACCGGATTTCTTCTATGGACACAGACTGCTTCCGTGGCAGTACCGTAAAAGCCTGTCTGAAATATCCCATATAATTCACGATTCACCTCCGGAAAAAATCCTTGATTATCTTTATTCCTATTCTGTGGAAAAGGAGGACAGAGAGCTGAGGGATTATGCCTTTGGCTTCGTTACTCATTACGCCTTCGACAGCGTTGCTCATCCTTATGTGCTGTACCGGGCGAACCGAGGGGCAGAAGAGGAAATCATAGACATCCCTCTGATAACGGATATAAAAAAATCCTCCATATACCATAACAGGATGGAGGCTTGTCTTGATTCTGTGTTTCTGAAAAAGGAAACAGGTATGTCTGTTGGTCAGATACGGCTTGAAGTGACCTGCCCGAATGACGGTAAATGCATAAGAAAAATAGCCGGGGCAATGGATTCCTATATCCGGGATTCCGGTATCTGGCCGTGGGCAGACCATGAGGAAATAGAAAGAGCGGTATATGACTGGCGCAGGTGCATTATCCTTCTCAATGACAGATATCATCTGAAAAAATATGCTTTGTCGTATGGAGAAAAAATACTGGGGTTTCCTCAGCTTGTATCATTTTTCTTCAGGAGCAGCAACGTTGAACCCGGAGCAGACTATGCAAATTTCCGGCGCAGAGAGTGGATATCTCCGGCAGACGGCTCTGTTCACAGGGAGACATTTTTTGAGCTTGCGGACAGGGCGGAGGAAAAGGCTCTCCTGCTTATCAGAAAGCTGCACGAGACCAGTCACCTGAGCGGCAAGGACTGCAAAGAAAGCTTTTCAGGGAATCCGCTTTCACTGAGCTGAACGTACCGTCCTGCGGTCACAGGTGACGGATTGTATTTTTCCGGCCTTCGCTGTGATCTGAATATAAAACATAAAAAAGCACTTCCGTTCATAAAAGGCGGAAGTGCTTGATTTTTATTCTGTTATCTGTTCCATCTCGTATATCTCAAAGATGTCTCCCTCTTTGATGTCGCTGTATTTTTCAAGAGTAATACCGCACTCAAAGCCCTGGGCGACTTCCTTCACGCTGTCCTTGAATCTCTGCAGGGAAGCGATGTTGTCGTCTGCGATTATTATACCGTCTCTTACAACACGGCACTGAGCGCCTCTGACTACCTTTCCGGAGAGAACATAGGAGCCGGATACCAGTCCTACATTGGTGATCTTGTAGGTCATTCTGACCTCCACCTTACCCAGGACATTCTCCCTGAATTTGGGAGCAAGCATACCCTTCATAGCAGCCTCGATCTCCTCGATGCAGTCATAGATTATCCTGTAAAGGCGCATATCCACGCCGTCTCTCTTGGCGTTTTCCTCAGCTACCGGGTCGGGCCTTACATTGAAGCCCACAATGATAGCGTTGGAGGCGGAAGCCAGCATAACATCAGACTCTCTGATAGCGCCGACTGCGCTGTGTATCACATTTACCCTGACCTCTTCATTGCTCAGCTTTTCAAGGGACTGCCTTACAGCCTCCACCGAGCCCTGGACATCGGCCTTGACTATTATCTTCAGCTCCTTCATCTCGCCCAGCTTCATCTGGTCAAAGAGGTTATCAAGGGTGACCTTTGTTCTGGAATTGAAGCGCTCTTCCTTTTCTGCGTCACGTCTCTGGGCTACCAGCTCTCTTGCAAGACGCTCATCGGAAACTGCGTCAAAGGTGTCTCCGCCTGTGGGAACATCGTCAAGACCTGTTATCTCAACAGGCACCGAAGGACCTGCCTCCTTTACCTTTGAGCCCTTGTCGTTTGTCATCGCCCTGACTCTTCCCACACTTGTGCCGGCGACAACTATATCTCCCACATGGAGAGTACCATTCTGCACCAGCATAGTTGCAACAGGACCTCTGCCCTTGTCAAGACGCGCCTCGATAACAGTACCCTTTGCTGCTCTGTCGGGATTAGCCTTCAGCTCCTTCATATCAGCCACAAGGATGACCATTTCCAGAAGATCGTCTATACCCTCCTTGGTATGAGCGGAAACGGGGATAACAGGAACATCGCCGCCCCATTCCTCAGGTACCAGTTCGTGCTCTGTGAGCTGGGTCTTTACCTGCTCCACATTTGCGCCGGGCTTATCTATCTTATTGACTGCAACGATAATGGAAACACCGGCAGCCTTTGCGTGATGTATAGCTTCAACTGTCTGAGGCATTATACCGTCGTCTGCTGCGACTACAAGAATAGCGATATCTGTTACCTGTGCGCCTCTTGCACGCATTGTTGTAAATGCCTCGTGTCCGGGAGTATCCAGGAAGGTGATCTCCCTGTCATTTATATTGACTCTGTATGCGCCGATATGCTGGGTGATACCGCCGGCCTCTGTTGCAGTTACGTGAGCGTGGCGTATAGCGTCCAGAAGTGAGGTCTTTCCGTGATCAACGTGACCCATAACTACTACCACGGGAGCACGCTCGACCAGATTAGCGTCGTCGTCCTCGCTGTCGTCTATGATCTTTTCCTCGATAGTCTCAATAACTTCCTTTTCGATCTTTGCGTGGAATTCCATTGCCGCAAGGGACGCTGTATCAAAGTCGATAACATCGTTTACAGATGCCATGACTCCCAGCATCATCAGCTTTTTGATGACCTCTGCAGCGGTTGCCTTGAGCCTGAGAGCAAGCTCTCCTACAGTGATCTCATCAGGTATCTGCACTGTGATCGGCTTATTCTTGCGGTCGTTTGCGATCCTCTTCATACGCTCAGCCTCGGTCTCTTTTCTGGAGTTACGGGGCTTGCCCTTCTGCTGGGAGCGCTGATTTATCTTCTGCTTCTGTACGGTAGGCTCCTTGTGCATTTTCTCACTTGCAAGCCTGTCGTATTTTTCATTATATCTGTCTATATTGACATGAGAAGCCCTTGTATTGGCATTGACAACCCTGCCTCTGTTTTCATTGACCTTGCTGTTATCCTCTGTAACGGTCTCACTCTTATCGAGTTTTTTACCGCTGAGGATATGGGTCTCCTGCTTGGGTCTGGGAGCAGCCGGCTGCTTTGACTTTTTCTGATTCTTTCTGTCGCCGGGTCTCTGCTGGCTTCTGTCCTTATTGTCTCTGTTGTCCTTGTTGTCTTTTTTGCCCTGGTTATCAGCTTTTCCGGGAGCCTTTGCTTTTTCAGGATTCCGGGGCTTTTCTGCTTTTTCGGCAGCCTGGGTTTTTCCTGTGCTCTGAGCAGCGGGCTTTTCCTTTTTATCAGATTTTGCCTCTGCTTTTGTCTCCGCCGGCTCACTGGCGCTGGCGTAATATGCATTAAGGTTTGGCATAATGTTCTTCTGGGTAAAATACTCAATAACAAGGTTCAGCTCCTCCTCGCTGAGGACGGCAGCCGCCTTCTTGTTGACATTGAGATATGTCTTTAATACCTCGGATATCTCCTTTGAGGGGATATTCAGGTTCTTTGCCAGTTCGCTGAGTTTATATTTTATCATACATTCATCCTCCTGTCTTTATTCGCTGCATAGTGTTTCCATTTTTTCTGCAAATCCCCGATCGTTCACAGAAACGATTCCCGATCGTTTTCCGACAGCCGCTCCGAAGGCGTCCATCGTTATATCTGTAAGGATCATCCGGGTGCCGGTTTGCTGCGCGGCAGCCGTGATGCTTTTCAGAGTTCTTTCCGAAACATCCTTTGCGATCAGCAAAAGCTTTGATTTCCCCTTCCTCATAGCTTCCTCGGCCGGGTCATATCCCAGAGAGAGCCTTCCGGCTTTTCTGGCGATACCCATAAGCGACAGCAATTTTTCATTCATTTTCCGACCACTCTTTCCGGACTATCCGTTTATTTATCAGATGCTTCTCTCAGCTGGAGCTCCAGCTGCTCATATATCTCATCGGGGATCTTGCAGGAAAAGGCTTTTTCCAGCCTGCGGGCTTTTCTCGCCTTTGCCAGACAGCCGGGATCGTAACATATGTATGCCCCTCGTCCTGGTCTCTTTCCTGTAACGTCAACCGATATTTCGACGCTTGTCTCTTCCTCGCCCCTGGGGGATCTTACTATTCTGACAAGCTGCTTCTTTTCCTTCATTTCGCCGCAGCCTGTGCATTTTCTCATTGGTATCTTCTTTTCACGCACCCTGCTGTTTCCTCCTGTCGGCTTATATCATTCGTTATCTTCAGTATCCTCTGCAGCTGCTTCCTCCTCTGCTGCAGGCTCTTCTGCTTCATCGGTCTCAGCTTCAGACCCGGTAATCTCTGCTGTTTCCTCTGCAGTCTCTTCTTCCGGCTTTATCTCTTCTTCATCCTCGTCATCCTCGCCGAAGAAGCCGCTTTCCGGGCGGATATCTATTTTCCAGCCTGTAAGCTTTGCTGCAAGGCGCACATTCTGTCCTTTGTTTCCTATAGCAAGGGAGAGCTGACCATCCGGCACTGTTGCTCTGCAGTTCTTTTCTCCTGTGGGATCAAGGGTTACATCCAGAACATCGGCAGGGGAAAGAGCCTTTTTGATAAACTCTACAGGATCCTCGCTGTATTCTATGATATCTATTTTTTCTCCGCCCAGCTGTCCAACGATGGTGCCGACCCGCTGTCCCTTTGGACCGATGCAGGCTCCCACAGCGTCTACCTCGGGATCAGTGCTCAGAACAGCTATCTTTGTTCTGGAGCCGGCTTCTCTTGATATGGATTTGACTTCTACAATACCGTCGAATATCTCCGGAACCTGCTCTTCAAAAAGTCTCTTGACAAGATCCGGGTGAGTTCTGGAAATGATGGCTCTGGGGCCTCTGTCCCCGGTCTTGACATTTACGACATAGACCTTGATAAGGTCGCCCACCTTGTATTCCTCTCCTGCGACCTGGTCGTTCTTCGGGAGGATCGCGATAGCCTTGCCCAGTCGCAGTGTCGCATTTCCTGTATTGGGGTCAACTTGTTCAACAGTTGCGGTGACGATATCCTGGAGCTTGCTCTGATACTCAGACAACGCCTGTTCCTTTTCTCCGTCTCTGATGCCCTGGCGGATCATATTTCTTGCAGTCATAACAGCGATTCTGCCGAAATTCTTGGGGTCAAGCCTTATTCCGACCTTGTCTCCCGGAGCAACTGATGCGTTTATTTTTCTTGCTTCATCCAGAGAGATTTCCCTGTTGATATCTGTGACCTCTTCGACAACAATCTTGTTCAGGCTTGCTGAAAGTCTGCCGGTAGTCTTATTGAATTCAACTGTAACATCGTCGTTTCCACCGTAGGAATTCTTGCAGGCGGTGATTATAGCCTTGTTGATCTGTGCCAGCATGAAGTCGGCGGGTATGCCCTTTTCCTTTTCAATCAGAGAAAGTGCTTCAAACAAATTCTCTTCCGGTTCTTTATTTTTTTTCATTTTCTGACCCTCCGTTTATTAAATATTAAAATCATCCAGTTTAATATATACAGTATCCTTTTTCTTTATTACTCTTTCCTCCCCGTTTTCGGACATGATTACTGCACTGTCTTTATCGTGGGATATAAGAGTTCCTTTGAGCTCTCTCTCTCCTTTTTCGTCCGGTCTGATAAGCTTTATCATTACCGGAGCCCCCAGAAACCTGTCGAAATGCTCATCGGTGACAAGCTCTCTTTCGATTCCCGGCGAGGACACCTCAAGGCAGTAGCTGCCCTCAATGGGGTCAAGCCTATCCAAAGGATCGTTTACAGCCCTTGTGACGGCCTCACAATCCTCAATTGTGACTCCTTCGTCCTTGTCAATGAATATCCGCAGATACCACACCGCACCTTCCTTGACATACCTTACATCCCAGAGCGTCAGACCCATAGCTTCAATTATAGGACGGACAAGCTCCGAGACCCCTGCGACGGTATTGCCGCTCTTTTTCTTTGCCATATTCTCCTCCGTTTTAACAATAAAAGAGCGGGTCGCCCCACTCTTTAGTCAACATACATTAATCATAAATATATTCTATCACATATTTTTAAAATATGCAACCCCCAACCGATTTTCTTTTGTGCCAGCAGGTGCGTACCCGCAGTAAGCATGTTTGCGGTGCGTGCCCGCACTGAGCGTGTTCGCGGTGCGTGCCCGCACTGAGCATGTTCGCGGTGCGTGCTCGCACTGAGCGTGTTCGCGTAGTCGCTCGCTTACACTCGCTCGGTTGTGTTTAACTATACTCTCGTCGCGCGGCATCCGGCGCGGAGTGCCTCAGACAATAACCCCGCCTCTCGCCGCCGCAGCCCTTACGGGCCGCTTTCCGCGGCTGGTTTATTCTGATTTCCGGTATTTCACTCCCCTGACACCGAGCGCCTGTTTTTTTGCACATAATAATTGAAGGCCGTAAGAACATCCATTACGCAAGAGCTTACTGTAAGAAAGGAGCGAAGTAACTACCATAATTATTCTTTATTATTTTCTTTTGCTTTTTACTGCCGGTGAAAACATTCCCCAGGTGCTTTTGATACTCATTTTGTCAAGAGCGCAGCCCAGGAAAATATAAAGTGCGGAGCTCATTACTGATTGAGTCACATTTCCGGGGATATCGGCAAGAGAGGCTATAAAGCTTCCGTAAAGCAGACTTCCGGAAAGATAATATCCTCCCACGCAGATTACAGCCGCAGGGATAAGTCCGAAGAGATTTCTCTTGCAGATGATCCTGCTGCGATCCGATGAGAAGGAAAGCACTGTCAATGCTTTGATGACGGCTGTGGGGAGTACCCAGAGCGCAAAGCCTGAAAGATAATCCGAAAGTCCTGCTCCGATTGCCGCTGCTGCAACGGCATAAGGCGCCGGCAGAAGTGATGCTGCCAGATAAATTGCTCCGTCGCCGATATGGACATAGCCCTGCTGAGTGGGTATGTGTACGACTGCTGTCAGTATATAGATCATTGCTGCAAACAGAGAAGCGAGTATCATATATCTGATATGCATTGTGCTGTTTTTTCTTTCCATTATAATTTCCCCTTTCATACGTAATCCATCTTCTGGATTACACATCAAACCTTTATATTTACCCCTAAATTATAGACATATACTCCCCCTTTGTCAACACCTGTATTATTTGACTTCCGATTAATATGTACATCATTTCAGGCACTTAGCGCCCAGGGAGTGTTTATTTATATCGGAATAAAACCAGCCGCAAAAAGCAGCCCGTAAGGGATGCCGCGGAACGAGGGTATATGTACGCATAATCGAGCGAATGGAATGAGCGATAACGCGAATCGACAGCGGAGGCACTCCGCCGCCGGATGCCGCGGCACAGTAGTTTATATACGCACAACAGAGCGAGAGTAAACGAGCGATAACGCGAACAAGGGTGCAGCGTCACGCTGCCGAATCGCTCAGTGCGAGCACGCACCGCTGGGAAGAAAATAATTGACAGGGGGGAGGGGTTTATACTATTATATAGTTGTCAAAAAATATTAAGCGGTGATGTATTTGACCATATCAAAACAGAAAAAAATTGCGGTCATAAATGATTTTTCCGGTTTCGGACGATGTTCTCTGAGTGTTTCGATACCGATAATATCCGCTGCGGGTATACAGTGCTGTGCGGTACCCACGGCTGTACTCTCCAATCATACAGGATATGAGGATTATTTCTTTGACGATTATACAGATAAGATGTCGGTCTACTATTCAAAATGGGAAAAACTGAACCTCAGCTTTGATGCGATCTATACCGGCTTTCTGGGTTCTGTCAGACAGATAGCTATCGTAGAGGATTTCATAGACAGGTTTGCGGGAAATGAAACCCACATCATCGTTGACCCGGTAATGGGGGATAACGGCAGGATCTATGCTACACTTACTTCGGAGCATTGCAGGAGCCTCCGCAGGCTTGCCGCAAGGGCTGATGTCCTGACCCCGAATCTGACAGAAGCCTGTATCCTGACTGGTATACCGTATAACGAAAATATATGTGAGATACCGGAGCTTTTAATGATCTCGGAAAAGCTAAGATCGGCCGGAAGCCGGGATATCGTGATTACCGGAATAAAAAAGAGCGGCAGTATCTGCAATTTTATATATAAACGGGACGGCTCATATTCTGTCGTAGCAGCTCCATCCATTGGCTGCGAAAGAGCAGGGACGGGAGATGTTTTTGCCGCGGTGCTGGCTTCCAGGCTTGTCTGCGGAGATGCTCTGGAGGAGGCAGTGGAAAGATCCTCGGATTTTGTACTGGATGCGATAAGGATAACAGAAAAGCTGGAAACTCCGCCCCAGGACGGCTTGTGCTTTGAGCTGCTTTTGAGAGAGTTGTGCGGCGGACAGCAGGGCGCATTGCTGTAGGCTGTTATGGCTGAACTGCATCAGGCAGAAGAGTGTACTTTCCGGGACAGAATAAAGCGAAACAGAGGCAGCGTCACGTTGCTGCAAATCGACAGGACAGGCACTCCGCTGCGGCAAGTAGTTAATATCAACATTAAATTTGTTTCTTATTTAAATAATATCGTAAAATTGCAGAAATATAATTAATATATTGTATTCAGGGGTACTGTTGTGATATTATTGAATTGAAAAAATCCTGTAATTTTTTAGATCCGAAGGGATAAATAATATGAAAATGAAACGCAATCCATTTCAGATATTATCGGTATGTATACTGTCATGTGTTGTTATTTCCTCCGGGATGTTTGCGGCGAATGCTGTTCCTGATGATGAGGATCCCGGCACAGTTACGGAATACTCCGAAAATGTTTCCTCTGAGGATTCTGATACAGAGGACGAATCTGCTGAGGAAAGTAGTACAATTTACGAGGAAAGCTCATCTTACGAAGAAAGCTCCTATTATTACGAGGAATCCTCTGAAACGTGGTCGGATGCTGAGAGCAATACATGGACATCGGATTATTACGATGATGACACTGACGACGGCGAGTTTTCATACATAGACGATTATGATTACGAAAATACCAGCAGCGAAGAGGAGACAGAGGAAAGCTCCTCCGAAAGCGGGACATCAGGAGACGGAGAAAGCTCCAGAACATCTAAGGTGCCAAAGGAACATTCGGTGGACACATCTGAAATGACTTCAAAGGACTGGAAGGACGTTCAGGAAAATATGACTCCCTCCAAGGATGAATCTTCCGGAAGCGAAAGCAAATCCAGTAAGGTCCTTCCTCCCTCACAGGGACAGAATTCCGGCGGATCCGAATTTGATGATCTCAAGGATGCGGCTGAGGGCGGAAACGATACGTGGAAATATCTTGCTATCGGGATACCCCTCATCGTTCTCGGTGTCGGACTTATCGGTCTTGTTATTTACATTAATCTGAAAAAACCGGCTGATAATAATGACGGCCCGGGCGGAAAAAATAATAAGGGTAAAAAAGGAAATAATAAAAAGAAAAGCAGATCTTCCGGAAAGACCGGCAGAGATCCGGCTCCCCGCAGAGCTTCAGAAGAAAGCGGGGGGAAAGAGCAGGGAAGATATGCTCAGGTATCACCGGATGGCAAGGATAAAAAGCTTCCAAGAGATCTTGTTGATACATTGGATAAGCCTCTTGACTTTACGGATATAAATGATAAATTCTGAGGCGGCTCCCAAGGCAGTGATCAGACAGCTGATGCCGTCTGTTAAGTTATTAACCAATTCCACAATGAATCGGAGGAGAAAGAACATAATGGAAAAATCAGAACTTTTAGAACTGCAGAAAACAGCTTGTAAAGTCAGGCTCTGGACCATCGAGGGTGTTTTTAATGCAAAATCAGGTCACCCCGGAGGCTCTCTGTCTGCAGCCGACATAATGACCTATCTTTATTTTAAGGAAATGAATGTAGATCCGGCTGACCCCAAAAAGCCCGACAGGGACAGATTCGTTCTTTCAAAGGGACACTGCTGCCCGGCTCTGTATGCAGCTCTTGCACTCAAGGGATATTTCTCCACGGATGAAATAAAGGTGCTGCGTCACATTGGAGCAATGCTTCAGGGGCACCCTGATATGAAAGGTACTCCCGGTGTTGATATGAGCTCCGGTTCACTTGGTCAGGGCGTATCCGCAGCCTGCGGTATGGCTCTTTCCGCAAAGCTCAGCTCTCAGGATTACAGAGTATATGCTATGCTGGGTGACGGTGAATGTGAGGAGGGTCAGGTCTGGGAAGCAGCAATGTTTGCTTCACACTACAAGCTTGACAATCTTACCCTGTTTGTTGACTTCAATGGTCTGCAGATCGACGGTACTGTTGCTGATGTTGCAGGTCTTTCAGATCTCCAGGGCAAATTTGCTTCCTTCGGATTTGAGGTTA
The DNA here is from genome assembly GCA_947169745.1 of uncultured Clostridia bacterium. Lineage (GTDB taxonomy): Bacteria > Bacillota > Clostridia > Oscillospirales > Acutalibacteraceae > UBA1213. The sequence continues at coordinate 8,219 of CAMVQZ010000006.1, read as the reverse complement.
TTACAATCGACGGTCACGATTTCTGTGCAATAGAGGACGCTGTGAATAAGGCTAAGAGCACTAAGGATAAGCCCACAGTGATTATCGCCAATACAATAAAGGGCAAGGGAGTTTCATTCATGGAGAACCAGGTCGGCTGGCACGGAAAGGCTCCCAACGCCGATCAGTACAAGATAGCTATGGACGAGCTCAACGCTCAGCTTAAAGCAATGGAGGCATAAAGATGGCAGAGAGTAAAAAGATAGCAACAAGAGAAAGCTTTGGTATGGCTCTTTGTGAGCTTGCAAAGGAACACGATGACATTGTAGTGCTTGACGCAGACTTAGCCGCTGCTACAAAGACAGAAATATTCAAAAAGGCATATCCCGATCGTTTCTTTGACTGCGGTATCGCAGAGGGTAATATGATCGGCGTTGCTGCAGGACTTGCAACAGCAGGAAAGGTACCCTTTGCCGCTTCCTTCGCAATGTTTGCTACAGGAAGAGCATATGAGCAGGTGCGTAATTCCGTTGGATATCCCCACCTTAATGTAAAGATCGCAGGCTCCCACGCCGGCATATCTGTAGGCGAGGACGGTGCTACCCACCAGTGCTGCGAGGATCTGGCGCTTATGAGGACGATCCCCGGAATGGTAGTTCTCAATCCTGCTGATCACTATGAAATGATAGAGGCTACCAAGGCTGCATATGCCTATGATGGTCCGGTTTATATCCGTCTCGGCAGACTTGCAATAGAGAGCTTCAATGACCCTGATAATTATTCCTTCGAGATAGGCAAGGGCATAACTCTTGAGGAGGGCAGTGATGTTACTGTCATCGCTACAGGTCTGGTTGTAAATGAGGCATTGAAGGCTGTCAGAGCTCTTAAAGAAAAGGGTCTCAGCGTCCGTCTTATCAATATGCATACCATAAAGCCTATAGATAAGGATATCATCATCAAGGCTGCAAAGGAAACCGGAAAGATAATCACCGTCGAGGAGCACAATATTATCGGCGGTCTCGGAGAGGCTGTTGCAGCAGTTACTGCTGAGAACTGTCCAGTTCCCGTATATCGTGTGGGAGTTGAGGACGTCTTTGGTCACAGCGGTCCGGCTGTTGGTCTCCTTGCTGAATTCGGACTTGATGCTGCCGGTCTTGAAAAGAAGATTGCAGAGCTTGCAGCAAAATAAAATATAATAATTTGGCCGGCGGAGAAGTTCCGCCGGCTTTTTTGATTCTGATATTATTTTGCGTGTGATCTGATAAAGCTTATAAATTCATTTTTTGGGAGAGGTCTTGAATAGTAATAGCCCTGTATAAATTCACATCCCAACTCGGTGAATTTATACACAGCGTCCTCGTTTTCAACGCCCTCTACAACTATTTTCATATTAAGGGATTTTATCATTTTTACAAGATTTTCAAGTACTATGGAGTAATTCGGATTGTCCTTAAGAGCTACAAAGCTCCTGTCCAGCTTTATCATCCTGAAAGGAAGAGAGGCTATCCTGGTCATATTGGAATATCCCGTTCCGAAATCATCCAGAGAAAATGCTACCCCTGCATTGTGGAGAGTGCTGATGTTTTCTATGATGGTGCTCTGCAATTCATCCGCAGCAGTTTCTGTTATCTCAAGATTTATCTGCTCCGGCAGCACCTTGTTTCTCTCCATTGTATCTATGATATTCGGCGCCAGGTCATTTTCGAGACACTGTACAGGCGACAGATTCACCTCCAGATAATCTATACCCAGCCCGCTGAATTCGTCGCTGCCTATAAACCGGCATACAGTCTCCATTACGATATTTCCGATTTTGTGAATGGAACCGGTTTTTTCTGCGGCAGGAATAAAAAGCTCCGGAGATACAAAACCGTATTTTTTATCCTTGAGCCTGAGAAGAGCCTCTGCAGAGTTGAAGCGTTTTTCCTTCAGAGAATATATGGGCTGATAATAAACCTCAAAGCGATCCTCCGCAATGGCGGTTTCGATTATCATATCCATATCCCTGACAACATTATTATCGATCCTGTTTTTCAGCTCAGATGCCGTGATAACATTTCCGCTGTGGATGCTTCCTATCATATCTCCTAAAAGTATAAGAGAGCTTTTGTTATCTATTTCATCCGGAATATTCACAATACAGATGCACGCAAGGACGTTTACGCTGATTCCCTTGTATTCAAAGGGCTGTTTCCATTTGTTGTTGAAATATTCAGCCAGCGGAGGTGCGTGCTTCCGGAAGCGTCTTTCCAGCTTTATCCGGAAATCACCGGGGCCGATACAATAAACATCTGCGGAAATCTTTTCGCTTTTCAGTTTCTTTATTATCTGATCGGACAGGGCTCTTTTGAATTTAACATTATCTCTGTAGCCCAGCATATTATTGATAGTATCCGCATTTGTTATCTTTATCATTATGATGGTCTCAGGTTTTTTGTTATGGAAGCTGCGGTTTATATCATTGTCATATGTGCCCAGCCTGAGCAGACCTGTTTCCCCGTCGATATTTTCCTCCGGTCTCTGTACCATCATAAAAATAAACAGAGTGGATATCGAGGATGAGAACATATCTACAAGAACCCTCGGGAATATCAACTGAACAATTGCCGCCACTACAATAATCATAAATCCTGCATATAAAGAGATGGTCTTTCCCGTATCAAGCATACGTCTTTCACGAAAGATCTTTGAAAAGCCATAAAGGGCATAATAGGCGCTTACAATATACAGGGCTATGAAACTGCTTCCTCGTGTGTAAGTTCCATTGCTGTCTATATAGAACATATTTCCGGCAAAGAAATTTGCAATTATCATCGCAAGAAGTATCAGAACAGGAAGGTATATAGCGGTTCTCTTTATCATACTTTTTTCAAACCGGAACCAGGTATCGGTGAGTGCGATTATATAATTCAGCAGGAAAAAGGAAGTGAAAGCCCTCATTGTCAGATATGCGGAATGAAAGATCATTTTTTCGGTAAGATAATACATTCCGCTGTTATCATACTGAACGGCAATGATATCCATAGCGCAGGTAAAGGTTGAGGTACAGACCACAAAAAGGAATATCCTGTTCATTTTGCCGTGTACCATTCTTCTCAGGATTATACAGAATAAAAGAACTATATCCACTATCAGAGCCGCATAGTCGAAATACAGCAGCTTCTCCATACCTTCACCTCCCGTTTCGATCTTTTTTCTTCTTTAAAAATTATATCACATAATTCACACCAAAATCAACCCCAGCGGTGCGTGTTCGCGTTATCGCTCGCTACTCTCGCTCTGTTGTGCGTACCGATACCCTCGTGGCGCGGCATTCGGCGCACACTACCCCGGATAATACTCCCTACCCTCGCCGCCGCAGCCCTCACAGGCTGCTTCTTGCGGCTGGCTTATTCTGACTTACGGCTTTTCACTCCCTTGATAGTGAGCGCCTGCTTTCTACCAGAATTATTTTAGCAGCGTGACGCTGCACCCGTGTTCGCGGTGCGTGCTCGCACTGAGCGATTCGGCAGCGTCGACGCTGCCTGGGGTTGAATATTTGGAGGATTTAGGATAATATATATTTATAGATGTCTCAGGATGTAAATGAATTGATCGAGAGGTAATAATTATGGATAGTAATTCTTTTGTTTTCGGAGTTTTGGATAAATTCCGGATGGATGACGGAACAGATATTATTGTTGTCGGAAAGGTCAACGGTGTGATCGAAAAAGGAATGGCTGTAATGATAAGAAATTACGGTGATGATGACGCTGCAGAAAATGTGGTAAAGATAACGGCGGTGGAGATCCAGCAAAGGTCTGAGAAAATGGCAGAGAACTGTTTTGCTGCTCTCAGGATAGAATGCGGACAGATGATGAAGATAAAAACCGGAACCGTGCTTTATACCTCGGATGTTGAGGAGAGCAGGATCCACGACACATATGTTTCAGCTATCGGCGATTATTTTGTGGGAAAGAAAAGGCTGGAGCTGAGCGATGAGGATCTCAGGGATATGAGTATTACCGACTGCGCGGAGGCATGGCGTATCTTCGGGATGGTCTGTGCCCAGAACAGAGACGAAAGCCGGAAAGAGGAGGATCTGAAAAAACGCAGAAGGGTTGCTGAGGCTCTGTGTAAAAAGATACTTTCTTCGGATGAGGTATTCTGTATCTACAATAATAAAACAGATAACCCTCATATGTTCAGTCAGACTATCGACAGAAACGATGACACATATATGTGCACTCCGCCGGAGATACTTTTAATACCAAAGGCCTGTGAAAAGCTTTATAGCCGCCTTTATCAGGGGGATGCTTTTACAGTAAGAAAAATCGAAAACGGAAATGACGGAGAAGGTATCCGCAGCTTTCTTGCAGACGTGTTTGCCTCCAATGGCGTCCGGGGTGTTCGTGTACTGACGGATAAGACCAGCATAGATGCAGAAATGTTTGTGCCTGATATCAGCAAAGATGACGCAAACCCCTCTCTTGAGCAGTGGATACTACTTATAGGACAGATGAATGAGCCGGAGACAACAGACGAAAAGATCATTTTCAATCTGTATTATCATTTCCTTTCCAGGGAGCTTGTAAAGGCGCGTCTGTATATGCCGGTGAGCGGAGAGTCGGAAAAGGAAGTCCTCTTCAGCACTGTCGCCGGAAGAAATAACAGACAGGCAGTGCATATGTTCACCGATGTAAAGAGACTGAATAAAGCCTGCGGCGAAGGTCAGAGATATATTGTGCAGCCTGTTTCAGCAATGATAGAGATATTTGACTGTATCATAAATCCGTCCGAAAAGCCGGCAGCCGGATGCTATATCAGCAGGGAGGCATATGAGGAAATGAATAAATAAATTTTTTCAGTGGAACACATCTTCGGATATATTTTAGGAGGCATAACAGAAAGTGCAGGTAGATAGCTGGTTTTTTCTTAATAGTGTTTTATTTGGCGTGGGTCTTGCAATGGACGCCTTTTCGGTCTCTCTTGCAAATGGTCTGGATGACGCCGGTATGAGAAAGAGAAGAATGAGCGCAATCGCCGGAACCTTTGCCGTCTTTCAGACGCTGATGCCGCTTCTGGGCTGGATTTGTATACATACAATAGCTTCCGTACTGGAGTTTTTTGAAAAGCTGGTACCCTGGATAGCTCTTGTGCTGCTGCTTCTTATCGGCGGAAAAATGCTGTTTGAAAGTATCAGGGGTCAGGAGGAGGAAGGAGATAAAAAGCCGGTTTCTGTCGGCGGTCTGATGCTCCAGGGAATAGCAACATCCATCGACGCTCTTTCGGTTGGCTTTACCATCGCATATTATGATCTGGCGGCCGCTGTCCTTGAAGCCCTTATCATCGGTGTCGTTACCTTTATTATATGCATAGCCGGACTGAAAATAGGAAAAAAGATCGGCACCAGTCTTTCAGGAAAGGCATCTGTTCTGGGAGGTCTTATCCTGATATTCATAGGCGCCGAAATATTTATAAAAGGTATGTTTTTCAGTTGATTTGACCGCAAGGTATGTCCCATGGTTCTGTCCTTGCGTGTTGAAATCAAAGTATAAAAGAATAAAAATAATAATGGGTCTGTCGCAATAAGAGAAATTCAGTAACACAAACAAAAGCCGATGAACTGTTGGATTCACCGGATTTTTATGTTTTCTGTCAGTCATTTTTTCGCTTTGCATTGAAAATGACTGATTTTTTTGGGTGGCGAAACTTTTCTTTTTGCGACGGACCTGTTTTTTCAGAAATTTAATTCCGTCAGCTTTCCGGATCCGTCAGTTTTAAATGAAAACCCCAGAGCGTCAGAGGTGATGCTGCCGTCACTTTCCCGGTCAGAAGAAATATCCGGCGGCAGTGAATTCAGTTTCTTAATTGCAGCCATCGCTTTCATAAGCACAGAGCTCTCCGGAAGCGCCGGCTGGTCTCCCCGGCAGATCATTCCTCCCAGGGACAGGGAAAAGGTGTCCCCGGCCTGTCTCAGACTGAGTCCGGATAATTCCACCGGCTCAGTGACAGTCAATGTGTTTGTGTCCTCTGAAACATAGCTTATCCTGACCCTGCAGCTTTTGTCCTTTTCGGTTATCCTGCACACTGTACCCTCCGGAATGTTTACCCGGAGGTCGCTTCTGGGACTGCCGCATGAGCAAAGACCTAAAGCAGCTGTCAGAGCCAGAGCGGCTGAGATGGCTTTTTTCAATCAAACGCCTCCCTTTCCGGTACTGTCAGAGCACCTCCGGTATCGCATCCAGCATATCACTGGGGAGCATAGTTCTCGAAGAGAATTTTTCGGAACATTTATCTCCCAGAAGGCCATGATAATATACCGCATTGATGGCAGCCTCATCATAATTCATACCCTGAGCGAGGAAGGAAGCCATAAGACCTGCGAGAATATCTCCGCTTCCGCCCTTTGCCATTCCGTTATTACCTGTGAGGTTAACATAGACATTTCCGTCAGGCAGGGCTATTATGGTGTTTGCTCCTTTCAATACCACAGTGACACCGAATTCCGAAGCAAAATTCCGGGCGGTGCTGTATCTGTTTTTCTGGACAGTCTGTGTATCTGTACTTGTGAGCCTTGCCATTTCTCCGGGGTGGGGTGTGAGGATAATGGGGGCATAGGACTGTCTTAATACATCTATATTCGCCGCAATAGCATTTATACCATCGGCGTCAAGAACCACCGGTTTTGTGGAAGTGGTTATGAGTGCGGATACCAGGTCTCCCATATCATCGTTCTGTCCCAGGCCGCATCCGATAAGTACAGCGGAGGCTCTGTTCAGTATTTCCATCTGGAGTTTATCAAAATCATCAATGCTGATCAGACCGTCCTCAGTTTCCTCCAGGGGCAGGAAAACAGCTTCTGTCAGTTTTCCGGCAACGATGGGATATATGGATTTCGGAATAGCGGATTTGAGTATGCCGACGCCGCTTCTCAGAGCTGCCATTCCGGAAAGAACTGCCGCGCCGGACATTCCGTAGCTTCCGCAGACAGAGAGAAGGGTTCCGTTTGTCCCTTTATGAGCAGATTTTGCCAGAGGCTTTATGGGATGTTTTTCAATATATTCGTCAGTGGTTTTCATTGCGTAGGTACACATATCCACTATATTCTGGGGGATACCTACTTTTGCGACTGTGACCTCGCCGCAGTAATCCATTGAGGGGTAAAGAACGTGAAGGGGTTTCAGTGCTGTAAAGGTCACTGTATAATCGGCGTGGAAGCAATCTCCAAGTATCTCGCCGGTATTGCATATTATTCCGCTGGGAATGTCTACAGCGATCTTGATAGCGGTACTCATATTGCTGCGGATGACCAGCTCTGTGCTGTCGGGATCCAGTATATCCTTGAAGCCGATGCCGTAAATAGCATCTATTATCATATCCGAGCCGATTATTACATCCGCGCATTCTTCTCTCTGGGAGGTGTGGTAAAGAATATTGACCTTATCGGGAATAAGGTTGAAATTAAGCTTTGCCAGGTCTGTTTCGGGATTTTCACTTGCGATTATTACAGTAACATTGCACATCAGGGAAAGAAATCTCGCAATTACAAAGCCGTCTCCGCCGTTATTGCCTTTTCCGCAGAGCACGGTTATGTTTTTCAGCTTTTTTTGCGTGATAAGCTTTGCAGCAAGCTCCGCAACCGCAGCTCCTGCCTGCTCCATCAGCGAGGACAATGACACCCCTTGTCTGATGGCATCTCTCTCCATGATCTTCATTTCTCCGCTTTCTACAACTATCATAAAATTTCACCCCGCATAATTCAGAGCCTCTGCCGCCGCAGAGTACTCAATTTCTATTGATATTCTATCACGTATTTTAGAATATTTCAAGCAGCGCCGACCAGCGTGACGCTGGACCCATGTTCGCATTATCGCTCATTCCATTCGCTCTGTCGTACGTATATAAACTACCGTGCCGCGGCATCCGGCGCATAGTGCCTCAGACAATGCTCCCACCCCTCGCCGCCGCAGCCCTCACAGGCTGCTTCTTGCGGCTGGTTATCATATCACTTTCTCGGCACAGAGCGCCTGCACAGTGCCTTTGCTCTCTATTTCGCGTTATCGCTCGTTTGCACTCGCTCGGTCGTGCGTATTTTTACTTTCGTCGCGCGGCATCCGGGCAGCGTGACGCTGCACCCGTGTTCGCGGTGCGTGCTCGCACTGAGCAATTCGCGTTATCGCTCGTTTACACTCGCTCTGTCGTACGTACATATACTCTCGTCGCGCGGCATCCGGCGGCGGAGTGCCTCCGCTCTCTAT
>CAMVQZ010000005.1 GCA_947169745.1 uncultured Clostridia bacterium | reverse complement strand
AGCGAGCGATAACGCGAACAAGGGTGCAGCGTCACGCTGCTAAAATAATTCTGGGAGAAACAGGCGCTTGCTGTCAGAAGATTGAAAAGCCAGAAGTCAAAGTAAACAAGCCGCGAAAAGCAGCCCGTAAGGGCTGCGGCGGCGGAGGGTGGGAGTATTGTCTGAGGCGGTGAGCGCCGGATGCCGCGTCACGAAAGTATATGTACGCACGACCGAGCGAATGGAATGAGCGATAACGCGAATCGCTCAGTGCGAGCACGCACTAATTCAGCCGGCAGTTGATAAAACCAAAAAATGTGATATAATTAAAGAGGTGTAGAACGATTCCGGAACGCGAACGGCACCAGAAAGTTACCACAGGTCGATAAAAAAGGAACGTTTTTTGCGTTATAATGTATAACATAAGGACGTGAACGTGAAATACTTAATTGTTTCTGTTGAGCAATATTCTAAATTGTTTTTCAGTCTTTTATCATTTTTGCGTTATTTTCTGTTATTGATTTTCGGATCATCAGGAGGGGTATTAGATTGAATAATGATAAAAAACTGAGCAAGGACTATGAAGAAAAACAAAAAGAGATCGAAAGAAAGACTGAGTCTTTGAAAAATTCCTACAATTTTATAATCAGGATCGATCTTGAAAAGGAAACAGCCGAATGTATCCATAAAAGCATACAGAGGCCAATTGGTATTTCTTATGATGTGGTGCTTACACTGGCAAGCGCCAATGACTATTTTTTGAATAATTATGTATTACCTCAGGACCGTGAAAAGGCCAGAAGCTTTTTTGAGGAAATACTCGCTCTTAAAGATATGGAAAAGCCAGAAGAGATAGACTATGTCATCCAGGCTGTATATGACTTTCAGTTCGATAACGGCGACACCAGAAAGTATGTGGCTAGCGTTGTTATTTTTAACAGAAGCAACGTGCTGTTATGTGGCAGGGATATAACTGATGCGACACCGCCTCAGGAACATATATCTATGTCACACATAGTTAAAAAATTATGGAATTATTATAACACCGCATTGGATAAAAATAATATGGAGGGCTTTGTTATTGAAGTGAATGATGACAAGATCATGCCGGTATTTCTGTGCAGAAAGGCTCTCCGCAGAATGAGGATGACAGAAAGAGAATATGTCTTTATTTCGGATGCCGGCATTACTGCCGGAGAGTTTATTTCCAGACTGGGAGTGGATAAGGAGAGTTTTGATGCTGTTCTCAGGGGTGAAAATTCAATTTTTATCCTTAAAGACGAAAATGATGTAAACAGAAAGTATTATGTCAAGGTTATTTCTTCCAGTGACAATACCAGTGTTTTCACTGTTCTCTATTCGACGGAAAGAATAAATCAGATAATCTATGACAGGATTATAGGAAATGATTCCGGCGCCAATGATGACGATGAAATCCATGTGGGAAGAGGGGCGTTCATACCCGGAAATAACAGCAGAATATGGATACGGACCTTCGGAAGCTTTGATGTTTTTGTTAACGGTGTACCCATAAGATTTACCAGTGCAAAATCAAAGGAACTGCTTGCTGTTCTGGTTGACAGGCGGGGCGGAAGCCTGTCGGCAGAGGAAGCGATATCATATTTGTGGGAGGATAAGCCTGCTGATAAACAGGTGATGTCAAATTACCGTAAGGTTGCGATGAGGATGCATGAAACTCTGGATGAATACGATATAGGGGACCTCGTTATAAATAACAAGGGGGTAAGAAGTCTTAATATGGCGGTGGCTGACTGTGACTTATATAAGTTTATAGTCAAGGATAAAACGTGTACTGATTGTTTCCACGGTCAGTATATGCAAAACTATTCATGGGGTGAGAGGACTCTTGCCACGCTTTGTCAGATAGCAGGGGAAGTACCTGAATAAATATAGATGATTCGGACAACCGGATTTCGGAATAATACATAATATCAAACTGCAGGGAACAGGTGATTTTTCAGCCTGTCCCTTGCAGTTTTTTTATTTGCAACGACGGTGAAAGATATGCTTGCTGACAGAGACCGGGCATATGGTGCAAAGCTGTTATACAGGTAATGCAAAGGGGAATTTGGTGAATAATCTGATATTTTTAACGCATTGGTTGTATGAGATGTTCTCTTGATATCGGGAATGTTTAATAATTCGGGCAAAAAGCACAATTATATATGAGATTATTTGTTTATTTTATAGGAAATTGTAATAATGTTTAAAGCGGAACGCCGAAAGAACGCAAAAAGAACTTTTTCGGATGATGCTTTGCTCAACAAGGAACTCTGTGGACGCTAAAATGAACTCAAAGCCCAGCGAGGATTGGGGTGTTCCTTTAAGCAGGTCACCGTGGGCGCGGCATTGTTTTCTGAAAATAATCGCTGTCCGCAATTTGCGGGTGGGGAACAATACCGTTTTTTTAGAGCAGGTCATTAAGATGTGCTTTGAAATAAATAATATTTTTTTAAGGAGAGATGTCTCGTGAAAAGAAGAAAAAATTCAAAAAAGGCTTTGAGTACCGCATTACTTTTTGTTGCTCTATCAGGTTTTGCGGCACTTCCGGTTCAGGCCGCTAATACCGTTATTACAGACGGAAACTGGACAGCGACATCAACCGTGGCAGCAACAACTCAGAAAACCATTACTGTAAGCGATGTTATGGATACATCGTCAGCCTTAAAGGTAACTGCTTATCAGGTTGCAAAGGGTGTATACAAGGATGGCAAGCTGGTTTCATATACATTATGTGACAGCACAAACGCACCCATAGCTGATCTGACTGCACCGACTGCTGCTGAAGTTACGGCAATTGCAGACAATATTTCTTCGGACAGCACTACACTTACAGGTATAAGGATGACAAAATCCGGAACAAGCTATACTGCAGATGTTGAAGCTGGTCTGTATATTGTAATAGTTGAGGATTCTGACACATATGTCTATAACCCTGCCGTGGTTGCAGTCAATATTACAGACGCTAACCAGATTGCATCGTCAGCAACAGGCGGAACTGTGGATATGACTTCATATTTTAATTTCCCCACTCAGGCATATCTTAAATCAAGCACATCAGGCTTTGATAAAAGCATCACAGGAAGCACTCATAACGGAGTAAATGCCGAATCAAAGAAAACCGATGGTGATACTATCGCATTCGGAGATACTGTAAGCTTCAAGCTCGACAGAATGACTATTCCCTCATATTCAGATGACTATGCAGAGGGTTCTCTTAAGTATGAAATAAACGATAATCTTGACCCTAAGGCGTTTTCAGGACTGACAGGTCTTGCAGTCAAGGTAGGAGGAGATACTGTAGCAGCAGACAGTACAACCTATTCTGTTGTATTCAAGGATAAGGACGGTCTTACAGTAACAGATGCGGCTCAGGCAGTGTCCTTCTCAGTAAGCTTTAAAGACAGCTATATCAGATCAAATGCTGCAAAGACTGTTGAGATTACTTATTCAAGTGTGGTTCAGAATACAGCTGGTCTGAATTACTCAGAAAATAAGAATACGGCGACTCTTACATACAGCAATAACCCGAGTGATTCTACATCATACAAGACTCTTACAGATCATACATACCACTATACATTTGGTATTGATGCTGATCTGGACGGTGAAGACGGCGGTAAGACCACATACGAGCTTAACAAGGTTACAAAGTCCGGAGAAGAGTTTGAAGAAACCTCTGATAACAGGAGTAAGAAGAGCAAGTATCCACTTGAAGGCGCTGTGTTTACCCTGTATTCAGATGCAGCAATGACTCAGGCTGTTGGTACTGCAACATCCGATTCCAACGGTCATATCTCCTTTACAGGACTTGACGAGGGTGTTTATTATCTCAAGGAGACAACTGCTCCCTCCGGATATACTCTTAATGATACAGATTATCAGATAACAATAGCTGCAACACTGAATGATGAAGGTATAATGACTTCCTATACTATGGATATCAAATCCAAGGACAGCGAAACCGGTGCTTACTCTGTAACAGCTGGTTCTGCTTCATACACCAATACACCGGTAGTTGCTGCAGACGGCTCTGTTGAAAACACTGTTGTGGATACAACTGTTCCTGCAGAGATAGTAAATACAAACCTGGCATCACTGCCTTCAACAGGTGGAGCAGGTACATTCTTGTTTATTTCTATAGGTGCAGTAGGAATGACTCTGTTCCTTGGCGTGATAATAGCTGTGAACAAAAAGAAAAAGGAAGATACAGACAGCGAGGAATGAGTTACAGGCATGATCTTCGGATCATATTGAGATAATAATTGTTTTATACAGACTTCAGCTGCTGCCGGATATTCACAGATAATCTGTGATCCTGCAGCAGTGGTTTGTATGATGAGATTATTAATACTGTAGATATGGATGTGGAAGTTGTTTCCGGTTTATGTTTATTACCCGAATAGATTAAACCCTGAAGAGCAACAAATAAGATGAAGAATTAAAGTATACGAAAAGGTGTGTGTTCCCTATGCCCGAAGAAGGAAAGCGGGAAATAAAGCATAATAAAAAAATCGTAAAAAGAGTGATAACAATAATTTCTGTTCTGGGTTTTCTTATATGCACATTGGTGCTTATGTATCCTGTTATCAGTGACAGATGGAATAGCTACAGAAGCTCTCAGCTTATTGCTGAGTATAACGAAATCGTAAGAAATGGTGATACAGAGGCATATGAGAATGAGTTGAAGGAAGCATCGGACTACAATAAGAAGCTTTACGTTCAAGGAAGAAATATAGTAACAGACGCAGAATACGAACCAGATAAATATTACGAATCAATTCTCAATACAATGAACAACGGAGTTATGTGTTATATAGAAATTCCGGTAATAGATGTGTTGGAACCGATTTATCATTACTCAAACGATGTATCTTTAGGCACTGGTATAGGTCACATTCATGGAAGCTCCCTTCCGGTAGGAGGGGACAGTACTCACAGTGTACTGACTGGCCACAGAGGGCTTCCGAACCAAAAATTTTTCTCAAATCTTGACCGCCTTAAAAACGGGGACAACTTCTACATCCATATCTATGGTCATACACTTGCCTATCAGGTGTATAAAACAGATATTGTACTTCCCCATGAAGTCGGTGATCTCATGATAGAAGACGGAAAGGATCTTGTGACTCTCGTTACATGTGAGCCTTACGGTGTTAATACGCACCGCCTTCTGATAACCGGCAGACGTATACCTTTTGATGAGAAACAAAATGTCAAAGACGGCAGGGTCACCACGGGTGAGCATCATTTAGTTTTAGAGCCATCGGTATTGGTACTTATGGGATTTATGGCTTTTGTGATTCTAATTAGTCTGATCATAGTCATAAAACGCATTATTGAAAAAGCAGGATCTGACAGAAAGGAACGATGAAATGTGAAAAAAAAGATAAGTTCCACGATTATAATGCTGGCGTTTATATTACTGTTTAACCTTCTGACTGTACATCCGGCGCATGCAGCCGGAAACGATCAGGACGGCAATACACTGAATATCCACTATTATGTTCAGATAAACGGAGTTGAAAAACCGCTGCCGGATGCTGGGATAGAAATAGTCAGAGTTGCAGACATAGACGAAACGAACGGAATCAGAACAGTAGGTTACTCCCTTCTTCCGGAATATGCTTCTGTGAGAAAAATGAAAAACGGAGAAGATATCACATTCAGAAATATTACTGTAGAGAAAATGATACAGCTTGCAGAAAATATCGACGCAATTGCTTCAGGCGCTGATGGCTTCTGTATCACAGACCGAAAGGGAATGGCCTCTTTCAGTGAGCTTAAGGATGGTATGTATCTTGTAAGGCAAAAGTCCTCTTCGGGTATAAGCGAAGATTATGAACATTTTGCACCGTATCTGATATCTGTTCCGTTTCCTGAAATCAAGGACGGAAAAACATTTTGGAAGAGTGAAGTTCTGTCGGAACCCAAGACCCGCTGGTCGGGCGACACAAACAGCAGTAACCCTTCCTCGGATGAAGAGAGTGATGATTCAGATACATCCGAAATTGAAAGCAGCAGTTATGAGTCATCTTCCGGCAGCTCCGAAAGTTCCCGGAAAAGCAGTGACGATACAAGCCTTGTATCAGGCGGCGTATCGTCTCCGGATGATTCTGTTCAGACAGGAGACACCCGGATATGGGTCCTCGCTGCAATTGCAGTGGCGGTATTCTGCCTGTTTGTTGTAATTTGCCTGCAGGGTGGAAAGGAGAAGGAAAATGAATAAAATATCAGGATTATCAAAAAGAGTGATTGCTTTTCTGATCGTGATAATGATCTTTTTCTCCTCTTTTCTCACAATGCCGGTTTTATACGTTCGTGCAGAGGACAGCGACCTGGAAATAAAAAATCTCGCCATACGACTTGTTTCCGGCGCGGAGACTGTGGATGGGAAATATGTATGGAATGCCACTAATACGAGTGAGGGGCACAGATTTACATATCGTATATCATATACACTTTCCGGTACCGGAGAAGTTGACGCAGGAAAGATCGTGTTCAGGATTCCCGGACATAGCCTTCGTGACAGAGACGGGAACTTCGCAGATATAACGGAGCTTTCTGTTGTATCGATCCAGGAGGCGAGCAGTGACACGGATTATGTATATTATTTCGATGGTGATGACATCGTGATAGTAAATAATGAGGTCTTGCCGTCAGCTCAGAGCGGTTATTTTGAGATAGCTTATGATACGTCAAAAAAGACCTTTGAATATGTTGATATGGGACCCTCAGATCCGGTGACAGTGGAACTGACTATGGAAAAGGATGGTTTGTCTGTCAACGCTGATGCGGAAGCGGATCCTGTGCATATCAATACAGGAGCAGAGATCGAATCTGTCAAAAAAGCCAACGAGGGAGGCCGGTATTTATCCTGGCAGTCCTCATGGGGTGAAAAACCGGAGGATTCAGAGGATTACTATTACCTTGTATGGAAGATCGTTACCAATGTGACCGATGTTACTCAGCCGTATGATTTTACGCTGTCTGACAGCTTTACAAATGATGATGCGGAAGTGGTTGGTTACAAAATGTCCGGCAGCACCAGTTTCAGTGATGTGAACACTGTATATGACTGCCGTGAGGAGGAAAAAAGAGTAGACTATGTTCTGACGAGGTATAAAAAGTCTACTTATGACCCTTTGGAGAAATATACATTAAAGAACAAGATTCAGGCGTCTGTGGAGCCTGTGGATAAGATAGATGAAGCCACATCCGCACAGGCTTCTGCAGTGTTTTCTTATTCTCCGCCTGTATTTCAGCAGCCCATAGGTAATTTATCATCCGGCAAGTCAGGATCGAATTATAACAACTATGGACTTGATGATATAAAGAGCAAATCTGTACCATATACGGAGAAAAATCTGTACTACTCAACTTATATAATGGGATATCCGTATCCCTGGACAAAATTGAGTGGTTCTGATCCTGATTCCGAAGACAGCTACGGCAAGAGGAAGGTTAAATTTGTTCTTACTGATGACGAGCTGTATTTTAACGGAAACAACGATAAGCTTACTTCAGACGATTATGAAATCAGCAGCGTGAACTTTAACTGGACTATCAGGGACGCCGTATATGATCAGGATCAGATGAAGTTTGTCATAAATAACAGTGTTACTTATACTGACGATGATATTCTGTGGTTCTATGCTAAATTCAATGATTCGGAGGATTTTGTATTAGTCGGAAGCTATAATCTCAAAACCGGCAATTCTACCTATGACCCACAATATGTTAACAGTATTGCCGGTCACGAAATAAAATTTAAGGAGAACTGTACAGGCTTCAGGATCACAACAGAGAATGCTCATTATTATACGATTATCAGAGCAAAGGTACAATGCCGTTTGAAACCGTCTGATTATATTTTAGAAAAGACAGGCGACAGCAAAAAAGTTTATCTGAGAAATAAATCCAATTCGTCTATATATGATGCAGACAACAACTGCATTTATAATACTAATAACTATGCAAATGACTATTCTATTGGTGTAGAAAAAGAATCTGAGATTATAAAAGAGATTAAAAATACTGTTAATAATAAGGTCAAAAAATTTGCAACAGTGGGCTGGAAGGTCCGGATGAACGAGTTCTTTATTACAAATGAAGGAAAGGAATATGTAAACCAGCAGTCAGGCAGCTTTTATGACCTTCTTCCAATGGGAATGGATTATGTTCCGGATTCTGTAAGAATAACAGCCGACGGAAAGGTTCTTCAGGATGCAGATTATGATGTGGAAGTGATTCCTGATTATAATGGAACCGGCAGGACAATGCTTATAGTACGCATTAAGGAAAGCGGAGATAAGTATACGATGGAGTTTTCCACAACCTATTCATGGGACAGTATGGTTGACTACGGTAAAAATGTGTACAATCCGGTTGCTTATCAGACAGGTAATGACAGTATTTCTGGAGGTTTCCCTGATACCGGCGGTAATATAACAGAAAAAGAACTTATGAGCGGGCTTGATGAAACTTCATCAGGAAACAGGTTTATCTATGGACAGAGAAAAAGCATTCTGGACATACTCACAAGTGCTACCGTTGGACTGACAAAAAAGGTAAAGACTCCGAAAGATTTAAATTATCACTCATCTACAACCGTTAATCCGGATGGTGTATACTATTACAGGATAAGATTCAGCACTGATGACCAGAGTAAGGCAAAAAACATCATTCTTTTCGATTCTCTGGAGAATTATGTAAACGCCGGTGATACAGGCAACTGGAAAGGTGTTCTGACAGATATCAATAAAAGCCAGCTTGAGAAGATGGGGATTGCTCCGGTAATATACTACTCAAAGGTGCCTGGTCTTAATATTAACGATGATGCAAACAGAGATCTGAATGCTGTGTACAACGGTGAAAAGCTTTGGCTGACAGAGGATGAAATAGGCGATATAGGCCTTGCGAAAGCGATTGCCTTTGATCTTAGAAAAGATAAAAACGGGAACGATTTTATCCTTCAGACTGAAAAATCAATAGCGGCGGTGCTTTTTATGAAGGCTCCACCAAATGATGAAACTCAGTCAGCCGACCCTGTGGTATATAATAATATATATTCCCAGCATACCGTTATGGATCTTCTCGATAATGAGGAGGATTCCTTCGTTCATTATAATTTTACTGAGGTTCATTATCGTGTAACTGCTGATTTTGGTATTCATAAGGTTGATTCCTCTGATACAGAGGTGCCGGTTAAGGATATTTCCTTCTGTCTGGACGGTACCTCGGATTATGGTACCGGTGTTTATAAGGTGCTCACTACTGATAAAAACGGTAGGCTCAAGTTCAAGGATATTGAAAAGGGAACATACAGACTTTTTGAGTATGCAGGCACTGATGATTATCAGGAAATCCGTGAAGAGATGACGCTCGTTATAGACGGTTACGGAAACGTTACTCTGAATGGCGAGCCGGTTCAGGATTATACTACAATTACCAATGAACCAAGAGTTCATACAGATATCAGTTTTACAAAGAGGGATATCGTCAATAAAAGATTAGTTTTGCCGGATATTAAATTCAAACTCTACGGTACATCTGATTATGGTACGGATGTGATTCTTTATTCCGTATCTGACGATAAGGGCGTTGTTACCTTTGAAAATATTGAGCCAGGAAAATATAGTATGATTGAAACCGAAACTGACGAAGGTCATGTTCTCAGCGATAAGATTTATTCTGTGACAGTGGACGATAACGGTAACTTCGCTATAAGTGACTCCAATATGGAGACAGACGGTTCTCTCAGCGTATATAATGAGCCGTATCATTCCTTTACAATACAAAAGGTGGGGTATAGCGACGGTGCTGCTGTTCCGGGAGCTAAATTCCGTCTGACAGGTACATCTGACTACGGTACAAAAGTGGATATTGAAAAAGTCAGCTTCCAGAACGGTCAGCTTATTTTCAGCGGCCTGGAGGCAGGAACCTATCTCTTGGAGGAGACAGAGGCTCCTGAGGGCTACAGCCTTGACGAAACAAAAAGAATAGTCAAGATAACTCCTGAGGGAGTTGTTACTATCAGCGGTATTGAAACAAACTCAATGGGCTATCATGTTATTCCGAATAAGGAAAACGGGGTTGTGACGATCACTAAAAAATGGATAGACCGTGCCGATAATGCCTCACGTCCCACGCCTGTCATACACCTGAGCTCGGAAAAAAAGCTGACGGAAGCTACCTTTAGGAGAAGTGGTATCAATGGGTCTGTAAAATACTACTTTAATGCCAGTAGCTTTGGGACGTATAATAAAAATAAGGCATTCAGACACTGGACAGAGACCGACACCTATCCCGAGAATGCATACAGGGTGGATGATTTTAGTACAGATTATAAGATATATGCATGGATGGATGAGGATGGAACTATCTGGTGGTGGTCGGATGCTCAGAAGGTCAATTTGCCTGTACTCAGCAGCGAGTTTTTTTCAAGTTTTAATTCCATAGAGTCAATTGATCTGAGTGATATCAGCTCGGAAAAAGTAACTACTACAGCGTCGATGTTTTCAAATTGTCGTGCGTTGAAGAATGTGAATTTAGGGAGCCTTGATACATCAAACGTAAAAAATATGGCAAGTATGTTTTACGGCTGCAGTAAGCTTACAGAGCTGGATCTCAGCAGTCTTGATACATCAAGTGTAACTAATTTGGCACATATGTTCAGTGGTTGTAAAGAGCTTACGGAGCTGGATCTCAGCAGCTTTGATACGTCAAGCGTAAAAAATATGTCATATATGTTCTATGACTGCCAGAAGCTCACCGACCTTGATGTCAGCAGCTTTGATACATCAAGCGTGACCAATATGTCATATATGTTTCAGGACTGCAGAGTACTCAACAACCTGGACATCAGCAGCTTTGATACCTCAAGTGTGACCGATATGAGATATATGTTCTACAGATGCTACGCTCTTACAGGACTGGATTTCGCCGGCTTTGATACTCATAACGTAACCAATATGTCATATATGTTTGGCGGGTGCTCGGGTCTTACAGAGCTGGATCTCAGCAGCTTTGATACCTCAAACGTAGTAAATATGGAATCTATGTTCGCCAGCTGCGGTAATCTTACAGGCGTTGATACAAGATATTTTGATACATCAAAGGTGACAAATATGTCTCGTATGTTCCTCCACTGCTATGATCTCACAGAGCTGGATCTCAGGAATTTTGATACATCAAAGGTAACCAATATGTCCAGTATGTTCAGTGGGTGCAGAAGTCTTACAGAGCTTAATGTGAAGTATTTTGATACCTCCAGCGTGATACATATGTCTTCCATGTTCAGCGGCTGTTCCAGTCTTACAGAGCTGGATCTCAGGTATTTTGATACCTCAAATGTAACGAGTATGAGTAGCGTATTCAGAGGCTGTACGAATCTCAGGGAGCTTGATACAAGCTATTTTGATACCTCGAACGTAACAATTATGGCATATATGTTTTCTGGCTGCTCAAGTCTTACAGAGTTGGATTTAAGAAGCTTTGATACCTCAAATGTAACAAGTATGACCTATATGTTCAATGGCTGCTCCAGTCTTACAGAGCTTAATGTAAAATATTTTGATACATCGAACGTAAAAGATATGGCATATATGTTTTCGGGCTGTTCAAGCCTTTCGGAACCGGATCTCAGATATTTTGATACATCCAGTGTGACTGATATGAGTTATATGTTCAAAGACTGCACAAGTCTTACTGATCCTAATACAAAATATTTTGACACCTCAAATGTTAAAACTATGAATTCGATGTTCATGAACTGCTCGGGGCTTACAGAGCTGGATCTCAGAAATTTTGATACGTCAAATGTGACTACGATGGCGCAAATGTTCATGGAATGCTCAGGGATTACAGAGCTGGATCTCAGAAATTTTGATACCTCAAATGTGACGTCGATGTCAAGTATGTTCAGAGGTATGACAAATATTTCCTCTCTTGATATTACGGGCTTTGATACGTCCAGTGTGACCTCTATGCAGGAGATGTTCCGTGATTTTGGTAAAAGCACTGGATATGAATACCTTGACCTCAGAGGCTTTGATACATCTAAGGTCAGTAGTTTTAAGGATATGTTTTATAATTCAAGGATAAAGAAGCTGGATATGAGCAGTTTTTCGCTGGAGGGAGTGTCATATACCTCTTTCTCCGGAATGTTCTATTACAGTCGGGTGCTTGAAACTGTTTATGTTTCGGACAGATGGGATAATACAATAATTACTGGAAACCAGCCGTCTGTTTTCAGCGGAAACGCAGCTCTTGTGGGACAAAACGGAACAGCCTACAGACAAGTAAACATCTTGTCGTTTAGGTATGCTCGCGTGGACGATCCTGATAACGGTAACCCGGGTTATTTCACATATAAGGAATATGAAGCTCCTGAGGTACAGGAGCCGCTTGAGCCGTTCCCACCGAGACCGGAGCTGGAGCCATGCGAGCCAATACCGCCGAGACCGGAGCTGGAGCCCTGCGAACCATTCCCCCCGAAACCGGATCCTGAGCCCGGTCCTGATCCGGAACCTGAGCCCGATCCTGATCCGGAACCTGAGCCCGATCCGGAGTCTGACAAGATTCACTATGTATCCACAGATGAAGAACACTGTGAGATAGTGAAAAACGATGACGGAACCTGGACATATACCTTTACAGGGCTGAATCCGAATCTGCAGTATTACACCTGGGAGGAAGAGCCTGCGGGTTACACTGCCAGCAATACAGAATATACTGCCGGTGTCGTGTCAGAGGGTCATTACACTATTACTAACACGTCAAAGGATAATCCGCCAACGTTTGGAAGTA
The DNA here is from genome assembly GCA_947169745.1 of uncultured Clostridia bacterium. Classification (GTDB taxonomy): domain Bacteria; phylum Bacillota; class Clostridia; order Oscillospirales; family Acutalibacteraceae; genus UBA1213. The sequence goes on along the minus strand of CAMVQZ010000005.1, from coordinate 43,912 downwards.
TCAGCCTTAAAAAGATACTTTCCGGAGAGGATCTTTTACCTGAGGATATGGAAAAGGCTTTCGATTTCGATATAATCCTTACTGATGAAAACAATCAGTCAGTCAGCGGAGCAAAGCTCTACGGAGGTGTTCTTTTTACTGACGGCAAGGCGCATGTAAGCATAACTCCTGGTGATGAGGGAATACTGGTCATTCCTGATATTCCTACCGGATGGCATTACAGCGTATCAGAAGTTGAACAGAGCGGCTTTGAGCTGACTCTCAGCGGAAACTCACAAGGAGTTATCTCTGCTGATACAGACATAGCTGTTCAGTTTACAAATACAAAAACGACAGTTGTCGAAACACCTAAAACGAGCTTTAAGCTCAAAAAGATTCTTTCCGGTATTTTTGAAAGCTATACAGACAGCTTTGGCTTCAATGTAACTCTTTCCGGACTTGAAGCGGGGGCAGAATACACTTTATCCGATGGTACTGTCTATAAGGCTGACAGATACGGCAATGCAGATGTAAGAGTAAGTCTGTATAACGGAGATGTTGTTGAATTCATAGATATCCCAGTTGGAGCGACTTACCGGATTACAGAGGATAAGGGAGACTATATAGCTACTTATACTGTCAGAGACGCTAATCTTCTTGGTTTGATAAACACTGACAGGGGAGCAAACACAGAGGAAAACAAGCCGCTTTCAACAGCGACGGAGGAGGCTGATGAAGGAGAAGATGTAACGGTTACCTTCACAAACAAGATGTTCCTTTATCAGGATCTGAAGCTTCAAAAGCTTGTTGCCAATGCTTCTCAGTCCAATACAGATGAATTTACATTTACTGTTGAATTGTCCGGACTTGACAGCTTTGCTAACATCAATTCTTCTGTGGGTATCATAAAAGCGGACAGTGATGGAAAAATTGAAGTTAAATTTGTTGTCCGCGCCGGAGAAATTGTAACCTTTGAATCTCTTCCCGTAGGAACAAAATACCGGGTAACAGAGGCGGCATCATCTTATATTGCATCATATGTGTTACAGGATGCAAATGGTGTGAGCAACAATGTCAGCTCTTCTGGATATAATCTGTTAAAGGATCAGGAGCTTTCCACTGAAACAGAGACTGTAAATCAGGGAGAAGATGTTACTGTCGTCTTTACCAACAGAAAGGATCAGCATGATCTTAAAATATCCAAGCTTGTTGATTTCACATATGGAGACGATCATTCTGTGGATTATAAGGCTGAGGAGTTTGGATTCCGTCTTGAGCTTACAGGTCTTGAGAGTGGAAAGAAATACACTATGTCTTATGGCGCAGATGATATGACCGGAACAGAAAATGAATATTTCTATTCCGAAGCAGATGGAACAAAAACCATCTTGTTCAAGATAAAGGACGCTGAATATGTTACTGTAAGAGATCTTCCTGAGGGAGCACAGTACCAGATTACCGAACTTGCAAATGAGCACTATATCCCCTCGTATAATGTTATGCATAATGAGGGAGCATCAATAATCAAGGCTTTTGATTCATCCACATCGGATAATACCTCGCTGTCAACAAGTCTTGAAACGGTTGATGCAACTGATATAGATGTGGATTATGTTTTCACAAACAGATACATATTTACTCCATATACGCTTCCGGAATCCGGAGGTTCAAATATGATATTTGTAATTGTGATTGCTGCAGCAGGTATGATTATGTTCGGGGGATTACTCTGGTTCTCCCGTAGGAATAAAGCCTGATAGTCATTGCTGAGGCTTGCATAATTCAATTATTGAAAAGGGGCTGTGATATAGAACAGCCCCTTTCAGATTATGAGGAAAAGTATGAAAACACCGGAAAATGCAATAGTAGGGTGGAGTATTGTCTGGGGCGGTGAGCGCCGGATACCGCGCCACGAGAGTATATGTACGCACGACCGAGCGAATGGAATGAGCGATTACGCGAATTGCTCAGTGCGAGCATGCACCGCTGGGGGTTAGTGCAAAACAAAAAGCCCTGCCGGTGCAGGGCATGGGGCTTGCGGATAAGATGCTTTAAAACGATTCATTTTGGTTTTTAAAGTGCCCGGAAGCATTTGCAGGTTTATTATGCGCTTTCATCCGTTTATTCACCCTGGGGAACATCTTTATCAAGGCTCTTGTTCCGGTAATTCAGATTTGTGCGAAGTGTATATCCCTGCTCTTCCCAGAAAGCATTTGCAGGATCGTTATCTTTAAAAACCAGTCCGAATATTTTCGTGATACCTTCTTTTCGCAGTGCGTTTTCTGCGTTCTGAACAAGCAAATGAGCTATGCCCTGACGTCGGTAATCCGGGTGTACACACAGATGATGGATTATTCCGCGTCTGCCGTCGTGCCCGGTAAGTATTACACCTACTATTTTCTCTTTTCCATCATTGTCAATGTATGCTGAAAAACAGGTGGTTGGATTTCGTTTCAGGTATCTTCCGATTCCTTCTCTGGAGTCGTCAACAGGATTCAGAGCACGTCTTGAGTGTTCTGTACTGTTCCAGAGCTCTATCATTCTGTCATAATCCTCTATGCAGACAGTCCTTATTTTTATCTTCATATTATTTCTGACCTCATTTCCAGATTATAATTTATACTGCATAAAGTTATCGTTTTTGACAAATCCAAAATCAGTATACAGTAAAACTCCCATATCCGAAGCCGTTATCTGAACGCTGCCGCAGCCGGCTTTGCGTGCTTCATCTACGACCCTTGAGAGTAATTCCCTTGCGATTCCCTGCCTGCGGTATTCCTTGTCCGTAAACATACCTGACAGCAGGCCGAGCTTTCCGGTGGGGCAGCCGAAATAGGGCGGTTTTTCTACAACGGACATTCCGCTTGTGCCGATGATTCTTTCATTATCAAAGGCAAGCCAGGATATAAATGTGCCGTCTGCCATATGACGAATATAATAATCCCTGAGCGCCGGTGTAAGATCAATGTTTTCTTTTGCGCCCTCTTCTCTCAGCTGTTTTATCCTCATTTCAATAAAACGGTCAAGTTCAACAGATGACATTTTTCTGTATGTAATCATAATATCGCCTCCGTATTGTGGTATGTATTATTATACCATAAATTTATTTGTGGCGAAATACGCATATATCCGGAAATTTGCCAATGCCCCTTCAGGCGTCTGCTGAGTGGTCAGAACAATGCGGAATACGGCTGATTTTTTGGGATGCGGCGATCAAAGTAGGATATCTCCGGAAAAACGGAGGTGGTGTCCGAAAGAATTTCCGGGAATCGTCGTGTATTAAAATTCCACATATATTCCTAAAACATTCCATTGTAATTCCCATGGGATGTTTTATTATTTAAGCACCGAAGAAAATATAACATATACGGAGGAACAAAAAATGGAAAAGAAAAATATCGTATCCGATAAAACAGACAGCTTTGACAAGGAATACTGTGAGAGCCTCAATAAGCTTTATAACGACAACATTGAGCTTTCGGAAATAAAGTGGTTTTTTAACAGAGCATATGACTGGGCATATGAAACAGAGTATCAGACTCCTGAGGTGGTTCTGCTGGGGACAGCGGTACCGGAAGAGCTTGTTCTGGCATCAGGCGCTGAGCCTTACTGGATAACAGGAGGCAGTCTTGGTTCCACTGCATGGTCGGATGATCTTGTTCCCAGGGATATGGATCCGGTAAGCCGTTCTATTGCAGGATATATCAACAGACCGGAGGGCACTGATCTGTCGGATGCGCTGTTTGTTATTCCCCTTGTAAATGACAGTATGAGAAAAATCGCATACGATCTGAAAAGTGACGGCAGGAATGTATGCCTTATTGATGTACCGCCTGACAGGAGGGATAAATATGCAGCCGTAAAATATGCCGCTCAGCTCAGGGCTATGTGCAGTGCTGTTTCAGCAAAGACCGGGTCAAGGGTTACAAGAAGCTCTGTCTCTGCAGCTATGAAGGTTGTTTCGGCTGCAAGAAGCACAATGCGGAGATTTCTACGGATAACGAGTGGACGTACAGATGTCATAACCGACGCGGCAAGATTATTCGTACAGAATTCCTATTATATGTCACCCTCGGTCGAGGTCTGGACATATCATACAGAACGTCTTATCAGCGAGATAGAATATAAACTCTCTGATTCTAAAAAAAGGAGATCCGGGCATCCGGCAGTAATGCTTTCAGGCTCACCTGTTCTTTTTCCGAATTACAAGATTCCCTTCCTCGTGAGCGGTTCCGGACTTGAGATAAAGGAGGCTGTGGATTATATATCAATGAAGTCGTTTGTTACCTACTCCCGGAGGGCGCTCCGGGGCAGCCGTGACAGGCTCATAAGAAATATTGCTTCAGAATGGCTCAGATATGATTCCAGTCCGGCATTTGTAAAGAATGAGGCAATGTTTGATTATATATCATGGTTTGTTAAGAATGAAAGGGTGGAGGGCGTCATTTACCACGTTCTCAAGGGACAGATAGAATATGATTTCGAGCTGGAACGTCTTGAGACTATGCTGGCAGAATATGATATACCGGTTTTCAGGCTTGAAACAGATTATCAGTATCAGGATGTGGAGCAGCTCAGAATACGAATGGAAGCATTTTCGGAAATGCTTACACAGAGAAGATACCGTGAGGTGAAAAAAGCGTCATGAAATCAACAAAGAGAATAATAATTACCACTGTTATATGTGCAGGAATTGCAGCCCTTGCATATTATGCATGGATGTTTTCGTTTTACCAGTTTGAAACGAATGATTTTTCCACAAGCATCGAAAAGATAATGTCTTTTGATTATCTCGCAACACTGGTACCGCTTTTTATTATTGCGGGACTTGCGGCAGCCGGTATTATTCATGTCGTCATACTGAGAAGAGCACTGGCAAAGACCGATAAAAAACATTCACACTTTGCCGATGTGCGTACCGGCAGGCAAAAGGGCGCTGCTCCGAAACAAAGGCCGGTATTGTTTATGATACTTCGCTGGATCGCTATGATAGCTTTTTCGTTTATTATGATCTGGGGCGGTCTTATATTTGGTATGAAGATGTCAAGTCTCAGCATACCGGTTTTGTCCTGCCCCTGGAATACGGAACAGATGACAGAATCAAGCTGCTACTATCTTTCCCATCTCAATGAACTATTTGAGCTGCCCTGGCAGAGCATACTGGTTTTTCTTGCAAGCACCATAGGCTTTATAATTCTGCTGGGACGGGCAATATGCGGTTTTCTCTGTCCGATTGGACTGATACAGGATATTATGGATAAGATACGCCGGAAAACAAAAACAGAAGGAATAAAGATGAACGAAAAAATGTACGGAGCGGCAGCTCCTGTCAGATGGTTTATGGTTCTGGTTTTTACCGGTCTGTGCTTTGCAGGCGGCAACTTCTGTAACTTCTGTCCGGCTGTGGCTGTATCTCCCATACTTGCCGGGATGAGTACCAGTCTTTATGTCAGCGGCTTTTTGATGATACTTGTACTTATGGGCGGATTCTTCAAGCGCAGAGCATTCTGTATGGTTTGTCCGCTGGGAACTATTATGGGTTTCTTCCATAAAATATCACTTTTCCGCATCAAAAAGGATACACAGTCCTGCACTGAGTGCGGCGCCTGCTATGAGGCTTGTCCCATGGGAATAAAAATGATATACACGGAAAGAGAAAAGGTCAATGTCACATCTGCAAACTGTATTATGTGCGGAGAATGTATACGCTGCTGTCCGGAGGATAAAGCACTTTTCATGACCTGCGCCGGAATAAAGCTGTATACATCGTCAAGAAAGACGATCATGTCAGGGTATAAACCTGATAAGACCGGGAGGTATGAAAGATGATCGAAAAAATAAAAAAAGAAACGCTTAAGGAAAGACAGGACAGGCGATTCATTAATAAAGAAACCCAGACAGCTGCAAAATATCTGCGGCGTCTGAAGGAGCTTTCAGGAGCGCCGGAGGGTATGGAGCCCTTTTATCGCGCACTGGAACAGATATATGTGGATATGAAGCATATCGAAAGGAGGCCCGGTCAGAAAACAATCGGGACATACTGTGTGATGACACCTCCTGAGCTTATATATGCTGCAGGTGCAGTACCTGTAAAGCTTTGCAGCGGGAATTATACAGCCTTTTCCGTCGGAGACAGCATCGCCCTCAGGGACGCCTGTCCGCTTGTCAAGGCGGTTGCAGGCTTCAAGCAGACAGAACTTATGCCTGTATATGAGGACTGCTCAATGATGGTCATACCTGTGACCTGTGACTGCAAAAAGAAAATAGCCGGAATGCTTTCTGACAGCTGCGATGTTATGACAATGCATATCCCGGCTTCAAGAGATGATGACGATATTGATGAATATATAAGACAGCTTTATGACCTTATGGAAAGACTTGAAAAAGTCACGGGGAAGCGTATAACATATGAAAGCCTTGCGGAAAGATTCCGTATGGTGGGATATGCACAATATGAACTGTCGGAATTTATTCGGCTGAAAAAGCAGACGCCATATCTTATCAGAGGAAGCCACGCTATGGCAGTCCTGAACAGCTCTGCATATATCCCTGCGGATGTATGGGGAAGAGCTCTCAGCCGGGTCAATGCGTCACTAAAAAAGAATATATCCGAAAAGAAAACAGTCACATCAAAAAAGCTTCCGAGAATTCTGCTTACCGGATCTCCTGTCGTTTTTCCGAATTTCAAGATACCGCTGCTGATAGAAGAAATGGGCGGTATCGTTGCAGGAGACGAGACCTGTATGGGAGAACGGGGACTCTGGGATCCGGCAGTCATTACAGATGACAGCTTCGACGGAATGATAAGGGCGCTTGCCAACCGTGCGCTTCGTCCCTGCCCCTGTCCTACATTTGCTGATAATTCCCAGCGTATCTACCGCCTGAAGCAACTGATAAAGGAAAATCAGATACAGGGAGTAATATATCATGTTCTCAGGGGCTGCCTTGTATATGACCATGAATACAAGCGTATCGAGGAGGAACTGGGACAGCTGGGAGTTCCGGTGATACGGCTTGAAAGCGACTATAACGAAGAGGATACAGAGCAGCTCAGGATACGGATAGAAGCATTCATCGAGCTGATAAAGCTGAAACAGGCGCCTGAAAAACGTACCTCTGTACGCAGGAGTTTCTAAGGAGGGTTATTATGGGAAAATATTATATAGGACTTGACGGCGGTTCGACATATCTGAAAGCAGCGCTTATCGGAAAAGGAAAGGTCATAGATACAATGGTACGCAGTACAGGCATTGATAATAACGGTACAGCAAGGAAGATCGCTGCTGAGCTTTGCAGAAGAAATTCGCTTTCGCCGGCTGATATTGGATATATTATGGCAACAGGCTACAGCAGAAAGATACTGGAGGTCGCAGATGATGATATCTCGGAAATAACGGCTCATGCCTATGGTGTACGGCTTACCGCTCCGGGGGAATACCGTCCCGGTATGATAATAGATATAGGCGGACAGGATTCAAAGATTATCTATCTTGATCCCGACTATGGCGTTAAGAATTTCAGTATGAATGATAAATGCGCCGCCGGTACAGGAAAATTTATGGAGGTCATAGCCCAGATACTTGAAACTACTATCGACAATGTGGGACCACTTTCCCTCGGAGCAACCAATCCTTGTGATATAAACAGTACCTGCGTAGTATTTGCACAGTCTGAGGTGATATCTCTGGTTGCAAGAAAATATGACCGCTGCGACATTCTTGCCGGAATGCATCAGTCTATGGCTAAGCGTATCATAAAGATGATGAAAAAGACCGAAAAGGGCGGGGATATTCTTATGACCGGTGGCGGAGCTCTCAATACAGGACTGCATCATGCGTTTGAAGAGGAGCTTATGAGAGATGTATATGTCGCTCAGTATCCCCAGTTTAATGGTGCAATAGGTGCGGCGCTGATCGCAAGCGAAAGGGGTTGAATTTATGGTTTTTACCATTTTTACAGAAAGTCTTACAGCGGCTGCCTCGGTGGGGATGGGCTGCGGCACATGCTGCGGTTCAGGTATAAGCACAGCTCTTTACAGCTACCTGACAACACATATGAAAAATATCCGGCAGTCGTTTATCGGATTTTTTGATTTCTTTTTCGGAAAGTTTATTGCAGTTATAACCCTTTGCTGCATAGCTTCCTTTGTCGGAAGTAACATAATAGATGAAAACGGGTGCGTATGCGGCATAAAAACCGGACTGATAGCTGACAGTGCAATGCTCGCTATGGGGGTATGGCTCCTGATCGGCTGGATAAGGGAATACACGGGACATAAAACCTGCAAGACCTGCAAGGGCTGCAAGGGCGATGAGACAAAAAAGTCCGGATACAAAAAATCAAATCACGCGGCGCTTATCGGTATGGGGATAAGCTACGGCGCTTCTCCCTGCGCCCCGCTGATACTTATGACAGGCTATGCGGCATCTCTGCCCCTGGGCTATGCCGCTCTGTCAGGTACAGTGTTTGCTGTGGCAAGCACGATCTCTCCCATGCTTTGTATGCTGTTTATATCAGGCGTGCTCGCCGGAAAAATGTATAAAGAGATACCGGGCTATCTGAAATGGTTCAGGCTGGGGTGCTATATCCTGCTTATAGTTTTATTTTCCGTCAGCCTGCTGCGTGAGGTGAATATATTATGAGAAAAAAGAGTATTACATTATTGGTCTGCGTCTATGCTGCGCTTTGTATTTCCTACACTGTTGCAAGCAGCGTTATGATCCCCCGGGGTGATGAGGTGATACAGACCGTCAGCCAGGAGTCCTCCCGGACAACCGCCCGGAGCAGTTCATCGGAAAACAGCTCAGGCGCAGCATCAGAAAAATCTGTTGTATCTGAGACTGAGGAAACAGATAATGATACCGGAAGCAGCGAGGCTGCCGACAGCAGTATTGACAATACCGTAAATGAAGCTTCTGATGCCGGGGAATACAGCCGGGATGAAGGCTTATATGATTACGATACAACAGAGCCTGACATACCTGAAACCGCAGTTTCAGAGGACGACAGCATAGAAGAAAGTGAGGAAGAAATCAACAGCGAGGATGAGGAAGAGGAGGATAAGCCGACGCTTGAGGAATTTCTCAGCGGTCTGAGATGCAGCGGATGCAGGCATAACTGTTCCCTGCTTTCTCCCAGATGTATGAACGGCGCCAGAAAAGCAAGTCAGGCTGAAAGCGAATACTACGAGACATACGGAGGTTGAGAAAGAATTATTTTTGTTATAGGGTGTTTATGTGGTAGTCTCTGCGTATCCGGCTTGCTCTTTCCGGGTCGATAGTCTCTGCAGCGCGTGCCTTTGGCTCCTTGCGAAGCACGTACTGCACAAAGCTATCGGTACATAAAAACAAACCAGACACGAACAGACTATACCGACAATAATATGCATAATCTATCGCCGCGGCATGAAAGTATATGTCCGCACGACCGAGCGGGAGCAAGCGAGCGATTACGCGAATCGCACAGTGCGAGCACGCATCGCTGCGAAAGTTTATGCTTGTGGATGGGGATCATTTGGTATATAATTGGATCATAAGAGGGGAGGCGTTGTTTGATGGCGAGGATTCTTATAGTTGATGATGAACCGGATATAATACAGCTTATTGAGCGGTATGCCCTTCGTGAGGGCTATGAGGTAGCTTCTGTGGGAGACGGTCAGGATGCTGTGGAACTGTGCCGGAGGGAAGATTTCGATATAATAATAATGGATGTGATGATGCCCGATACAGACGGCTTTACTGCAAGCCGCAGGATCAGGGAATCGAAGGATATACCAATACTTATGCTTTCAGCAAGAGGTTCGGAGTATGACAAGCTTTTCGGCTTTGAATCCGGAATAGATGATTATGTGACAAAGCCCTTTTCGCCAAAAGAGCTTATGGCAAGGATAAACGTCATAATCCGCCGTAACGCCGGAAGGGATACCTCCCGGAAAACAGAAAGGCTTGTCTGCGGAGGCGTTGAGATCGACGAGCCGGGACATACGGTAATGATCGACGGGGAAAAAGCGGAGCTTACCGCCAAGGAATACGGGATACTCCTGTATCTGATGAAAAACAAGGGGATAGTTTTATCCAGAGATCAGATACTGAGTCAGGTCTGGGGATATGATTATTTCGGAGATGATCGTACTGTTGACTGGCAGATAAAGCTCCTGAGAGGAAAACTGGGGAAATACCGCGACTGTATCCATACCATAAGAGGGGCGGGATATAAACTTGAAGAGTAAGATCAAGTCGTTCAGGATAAAGCTGTGGCTGTATTTTGTATTGTTCACTGCACTTATTTTTTCTGTGCTGTGGATACTGCAGACGATTTTTTTCCAGAGCTTCTACAGCGATATGCTGAAGGCAAAAACAAGGGAAGCGGCAGAAAAGATAGTCGCAAACCAGGACAATGAAAATATAGCGGAAATAATAGACGAATTATCCCTTACTAATTCTGCGCTTGTATATGTGACTGATAACGACAATAATGTGGTATACTGTTCAAACCAATTCAAGGGAATGAACGGTAAAATGCACAGAAAACAACAGGAAAAAAGAACCGAAGATAATACGTATGAGCGCTTTTCGGAAAACAGCAGAGAAAATGATATACACATAGATATGCGGATCATTGATGATTTCAGTACACTGCGAAATGAACTGGATTCATCCGGTGACGGGGTATATGAAAACAGTACTGACGACAGGTACATATATATGACATACTTTTATTATGGTGATAACGGTGAGAAATATGTCCTGACCATAATAACTATGATACAGGCAATGGGATCTGCCGTTGACATAATCAGGATCCAGCTTCTGTGGGGTACAGCAATTTCTCTTGTCACGGGATTTGTTCTTGCGTGGTTTATTGCGAAAAAGTTTTCTGCTCCTGTTGCGGCGCTTACGGAAAAGGCTGAGAATATAGCAAGGGACGATCCCTCCGCCAGCTATGTCAAGGGCTTTTGCTCGGAGCTGGATGAACTGAATGATGTTCTGGATGAGGCCTCGAAAAAGCTGAAGGAAACAAGTGATTATCAGAAGGAGCTGCTTGCGAATGTCTCCCACGACCTGAGAACACCCCTGACGATGATAAAGGGCTATGCGGAGATGATAAGGGATATTTCAAGAAACGATGAACAGCAGTGCGGTGAAGATGTGGGGGTTATTGTCCGGGAGGCAGACCGGCTGACCGCAATGGTGAATGAAATACTTGAATACTCCGAAATGCAGAGCGAGGGTAAGGAGCCGAAGCCTGAGAGGGTGGAACTGAGTGTGCTCCTGAGCCGCGTGTGCAGGAATTTTGAATTGCCCTACAGCCGTGAAAACGGAACCATCGAAACAGATATTGAACAGGATATTGTTGTAATGGGAAATATGAGCAGACTGGAAAGAGCAATATACAATCTTCTGGATAATGCTGTGAAGCATAATGGAAACAGCAAGCTCATAAACGTGTCCCTTGCAAGAAGGGACGGAAACGCTGAGATCCGCATTACCGACCACGGAAAAGGCATACCGGAGGAAGAACTGAAAAATATCTGGGACAGATATTATACATATCGTCAGAGAAATAAAGAAGGCGTATCGGGTCTGGGACTTGCTATAGTGCGTCAGATCGTAAAAATGCATTCGGGCAGCTGCCGTGCTGAAAGTGAGACAGGAAAGGGCAGCACCTTCATTATTACTCTGCCCCTGCCGGAATAAAGCTATGATCTGAATGTTAAAGGAGATAGGTGTTGTGAAAAGAATAATATCCCTGTTGGTTGCGTTTTCCCTGCTTCTCTGTGCAGTTGGCTGTCTGGATCCGGAAACTGATATGCAGAGCAGGGACGGCAGCTCAGAGACCTCTGAAAAGGGCGGAAAGGATGTAATAATCCAGGCGCTGGATAAAAAGGATCCCGATATGCTGAAAAGCGTTTTTTCAAAACAGGCGCTGAAGGTCTGCAAGGATCTGGATAAGGGGATAAAGCACGTTTTTGATATATACAAGGGTGAATTTGAAAAAATCGTATATCAGAATACATCTACAACAAAGCACTACGAGGGTACTGAGCTTGAGGTAATGGCGGAGCCGGTATTTGTAATAAAGACCACTGCCGGAAAATATTACAGTCTGAGGTTTACCCGGTGGAAATGCGTTGAAACAGATCCCGATAAGGATGGGGTATACAGTATGTATTTCTTTGAATGTGAAGCTGACGAAAAGGGCGCAGGAGGCGGTCCGTGGCTTGCCGGCATAGATTATCCGGAGCGCAAGGGTGTGGATAACGCAGTAGGTACGATCGTATATTCCCTTACACGGAGCAATCCCGAAGCGCTGAAGGAGATAATTGCGGAGGATGTTCTCGGCAAGGACGACAACTCTGAAAAAATAGACAATTACATCAAGGGAAAGGGAATGCTGAGTTTTTCGGCTGTGGGAGAAGCCTGGGCGGAGATCTCACCGGAAAAAGAGGAAGGCTACCTTATGGTATATGCCCGGCCGAACCTGTGCGTTTATGTTACAGTGCAGAATGAAAAGATAGTGACCCTGAAGGTCACTGAGCTGGAAAAGGGGACAAAGCTTAAGGATCAGGAAGTGACCCTCTCTTCCCCCGGAATAGTTCTTCCGAAGATTTAACGGTGGTCGCTCATTCCGTTCGCTTGGTCGTGCGTTTTTTACTTTCGTAGCGCGGCAATGAATAATGCGGATTGTTGTTGGGGTGGGTCTGTTCGTTTCCGGGTTGTTCATTTTATCCGAAAGTCTGTGCAGGCGTGCCTTTGGCACGGGGCAAAAGGGGGACCCGCAAATTGGGCTGGCGTCCCTTTTGAAATCCCCCTCCAGATCCCTGCTGCGTCGGTCGGGTGGTCTTTATGCTGAGGGCAATTGGGTATGAACCGGGCGGAATGTATATGTAATCTGTAAGTTTATACGAAATCTGTGTTTCTATACGAACCTCTGTATCTGTTCACCAAAGCAGAGGAACATACACTCCTACGTCAGCCTTAAGGAGCTTCTGTACAAAGAAAAATGGGGAGGGATACAAGGGGAACCTTGGCTCACCCCTTTGGTTCCGTGCCGGAGGCACGCCTACAGAGGCTGTCGGTTTATAATAAACAAACCAGATACGAAATAACCGCCCCCATAACAATATCTCATCAACTACCGCCGCACCGCGAAAGTATATGCGCGCACGACCGAGCGATTGTAGGCGAGCAATTACGCTAACACGGGTGCAGTGAATAACGAATACTTAAAATATAAAAACAAGGCTTATTGCCGGGAGGTATAGCTATGGACGAAAACAAAAGAGAATTGACACCGGAGGAGATAATGAAGAATGCTGCGCCTTACCCTGACCGGGCGGCTGATGCAGAGACAGATCTTCCCCCGGCTGAAGGAGTATATGCAGGACCTGTGATGCCTGTCGCTATGATGACCTATGCAGGACCTCAGATGATGAATAACGGGGAGGGCTTTCAGAATATGTTTCCTGTCCAACTTCCTATGGATATGTTCCGGCAGGAGACCCAGGAAAAACCGGAGAGCAGTGCAGAAACCGTTGGTGGAAAATGTGAGATGTGCGGATATAATAACCCGGAAGGCTCCAGATTCTGCTCGGAATGCGGTTATCCCCTCACAGGCAGCGATGACGTGGGAACAGGGGACAGACAATGAGATATCAGCTTAAAAGATGCGTGTGGGAAATAACCCTTGCGTGCTGCTTTAACTGCAGATACTGCGGTTCACGTGCCGGCAAAGCCAGAGAAAACGAACTTACTACCGAGGAATGCCTGCGGGTTGCGGGTGAGCTGATAGATATTGGCTGCAGAAGAGTTTCGGTGATCGGCGGAGAAGTATTCATGAGGGATGACTGGAGGAATATAGTGAGCTGCCTTTCCGGAGGCGGTATTTCTGTCAATATCATTACAAACGGCTTCCTCTTTAACGACAGATTATTAAGAGAGTTGAGATCCTGCGGGATAGAATCTGTGTCCGTTTCTATAGACGGTCCCGGGGATATTCACGACAAATTCAGACAGCCCGGAAGCTTTGATCGGGCTTTGGATGCGGTTGCGGCTCTGACAGGAGAGGGCATCCCCACAAGCGTTATAACAACAGTAAACAGTGAAAATGTGCAATATCTGGGAAAGCTGCTGGGGATACTGAAGGAATATAAGATATTTGCCTGGCAGCTTCAGGCGTGCACGCCTATGGGTAACGCTTCCCGGGGAAAGCCGGATCATCGCTTCAGCTTCCGGGATGTTATGACCTTTATAGATGAAAATGCAGACAGTGTTCCTTTTTCTATCGGTATGGCGGATAATATCGGATATTTTACGGAGGCTGACGGCAGGCTCCGGGGAAACCGTAGCGGCAGAGCCCTTTTTCCGGGGTGTTCTGCCGGGATAACCTCTGTGGGGATAGACAGCTCAGGAAATGTCCGGGGGTGTGAGGCCTTGTATGACGAAAGGTTTATCGAGGGCAATTTAAGGGAGCAATCCCTGAGGAGTATCTGGGAAAATCCCGATAATTTTGCTTATAACAGGAAATTCACCAAAGAGCTTCTGACGGGCAGATGTGCCGGATGTCCCTTTGGTGAATACTGCGCCGGCGGCTGCCGGTCATATAACTATTTTGTACACGGGAAGCTGTATGAATCTCCTTATTGTGCCAGGTAAGCACTGATTAAATCCAGTGCTCTTATAACGTCGTCAGATCGTATCAAATGAGCGCAGGAGACCTGACGGTTTTTAAGCAAATTTGGCGCAGGATGATTAAAAATATGTAAGTAAGGGGGGTACTGAGCCATAAGGCGTGATTAATTCAGTGGTTCCTTGGAAATGACTAAAAATTTTACCGGTAAAGTCAACAGGCTGACCGGCAGGGAGGAATATATATGTCAGAGATAATATATAATTTTCAGGACGGGCACACAGGAAGCAGTATCAGTATAACCGGGGATGAAATTGTCATAACGGATTGTGTGGGGATACCGGTCTCTTCTGTGCAGGAGGTTATCTGTCATCCTATAACAGCTAACGAGAGAGGTCTGGGAGGCTGGGTGAAATTTGTGACCCGTAATTCTCCTGAGCTGCCGGAGAAAAATTATAATACCGGCTGGGAAATAAAATGCGATAATGAAGTATATACCGGTCTTTTTCTGGCAAAGGGAAACGTTTTCTGGTATGGCTGCGATTATAGTGCGGATGGATGGAAAAAGGCAAATGCAGATATGGAGAAGATGGCAGGTGTTGTTAAGGAAATGCTGGCTTACAAGGAAAATGAGGAGCAGCAGAAAGAAAGCCGGCTTGTGTATGGTGAAAAGCATAGGGAGGATGGATTTGAATGGTCTGTTGATAAAAACGGTGTTCTCTCCATAACTGCTTCAGAGGGCGGCGACGGAAGGCTCTCTCCCAGAAGGATCACGGAAACTGTTACCCATTCAGAAACAGATAACGGGGAAGAATACATAAAGGAACGTGAAAGGATACTGGGATATGAGATCCCATGGAAGGAATACACGGAATCGATTTCTCAGGTGCAGATCGGCGAAGGCATAAGGACCATACCCGATGAGTTGTTTGCCTCCCTGGGTACTCTGAAAAAAGCTGTCCTTCCATCTACTCTGGAAAAGATCGGCGTTTCTGCCTTTGCTTATTCCGGCCTTGAAGAGATTATGATTCCGGAAAATGTAAAGACGATAGAAAACAAGGCGTTTGAATTCTGCAGGAGCCTCAGAAGCATCCGGCTTTCTGTCTCTCTTTCAGGTCTGGGAAATTATACATTTCATGGATGTGAAGCTCTCCGGGAAATCAATATTCCGGAAGGTGTACACATTATCTGGGACAGAACCTTCTGGGGCTGCAGAGCTCTGAAAAAAGTATCTCTGCCGGACAGTCTGAAAATCATCAGGGAATGCGCTTTTCTTGAATGTAAAGCACTTAGTGAGATAGTATTGCCTGAGGGATTAGAGGAGATAGGCGAAGGAGCATTCAGCGGATGTGACAGTCTGAAAAGCATATCTGTTCCGGATACTGTAAAAAAGCTTGGCTCCCATGCATTGATTTCCTGTGAAGAAGCCGTTATTCCCCGGCATATCACAAATCTTGATGAGGTATTCGGATTTGCGCGATCGGATAAAAGGATCCGATACAGAAAGAAAAGCCTGTTTTCGTTCCTGTTCAGAAAAAATAATTAGTACCTATAAAACCCTCCTGCTTTTCCGGAACCGGAACAAAAAATAGGATGTAGCATTATGTGATCTGAAAAAGTAACATCAGAACAAAGGCGGCAGTTTCAGGTCAAGCCTTTTGGGGAAGGCTTGCAGAGTCTATGGCCGCTCACCGCATAGCGCGAAATGCTCTTTTACAAATCCTTCGGCAAGGGGTGTTACATTTCTGAAAAAAAGGAGCTGTCGCATAATAAAAACAGCTTAGTGCGACAGCTCCCAGGGGGAGTTCATATATCATTCAGCACCCGTAAAAGGGTGCTTTTTTGCTGACGGGGGACGGCAGGGGATGCTCTGTAATGATTATATTTCGTTTTCCGGAGAAATGACTTTTTGCACATCCCCGGTATTCCTTTTTTGTATTACCGGTATCACACACGCGGCAGCTCCGCCTGTGCAAAGGAGGATACCGGCTGCTGCATAGATGATTACCAGACGATTGGTCGTTCCGTAGATCTCAATCACTCCCTGGATTACAGAGCCTGTGGTCAGTGTCGCAATTCCGCTGTTCCAGAGCCGCAGCGCCATTGTACCGGGTATTCCTTTGTCTGTCAATACCATAATGCTGTATGGAAGGGAACAGCAAAGAAGGGGAATGGCAAAGGCAAAAAGCATGAAATATGAATATACTCCGAAGCTGAAATATTCATAGACAGCTGCGAATAATGCACAGAACAGTGAAGCAATAATGCTTCCGGTCAGATGCTTCTGCAGTCTCCTGTTACTTTGCGATATATACAATATCACTCACTCCTCTCTCTTTCATAGACCTTCCTGATGTGGTGGGGTAATTGATGATCTTTCCGTTGAAATACAGTGTGGAGGAACCCCCGCCGTCAAGGTTATATGCTGTATCAACGCCGATATCCTTCATAAATGTCGCTAACTGAAAAAGCGACAGTCCCTTGCTGGCACTGGTTCTGCCGTCGGATACAACAAAAACATAATGACA
Organism: uncultured Clostridia bacterium; assembly: GCA_947169745.1. Classification (GTDB taxonomy): domain Bacteria; phylum Bacillota; class Clostridia; order Oscillospirales; family Acutalibacteraceae; genus UBA1213. The sequence continues at coordinate 26,777 of CAMVQZ010000005.1, read as the reverse complement.
GGAATCTATCATTCCCACAGCAGTCCGGGGATTGCTTGCCATTGCCTTGCCTACCTCTGCATTGACAGAAACATCTACCTGACCATTCTGTACAAGAGCCGGACCAAAGGAAAATGCCTGCCAGACGCCATTATCCACAAGCTCCTGAGCTGTACTTTCCCCGGAACTGACTATCTTCATTGTGCCGTCTGCATAAATACAAAGCAGATCCCTGCCGTCATCGCTGTCCCGGTATACGACACCGTTCCGGATAACATAGCCGCTTTCTCTGGCGCCGTAGTAGTCGCCGTTTATTGCGAGTGCCGCATTATTTTCCTGTGCCGTTTCTGAGGTTTTAGCAGTCACGTTTTTTCCGTAATAATCATCTGCAAAAGCCGTCCTGATATATTCACTGGAGCTTACAACTATATCAGCAACATATACTGCAGTGCTCTCGTAGCTGTATTCGTATAGCTTTATGCTTGCATTATCATTATTGTATTCTCCTATGAGACTTGCGCCTTCGGTACTGATTCCGTCTCCGGATGCCTTTGTGTTTTCAGAGCTGTCTGAAACCTTTTTTTCTGTTTCCTCAGATGATTCCTTGCTTTCTTTTTCCTCTGCCGGCTCATCAGCTGAGCTGGCTTCTGCTTTTTTCTGTCCGCTGCTGAACATGGAGTTGTTTATCTGTCCGTGAACATATACCATAGGCCGGCTGATAACAAAGGTATCCAGCACAACAAACAGCGTGAATGCTGCAAGGACCAAAGAAAAAGAAACAGGATAAATATATTTTTTCATGTCTTTGCCTCCTTGAATACGAATAGTCTCTGAACTGTCCAGCTGAAAATAAACATTGCTGTTTCTGTAATGATCTTTGCAAGCATATATGGCAGTCCTGCTGCGATCAGTAATTTCAGAATACAGGTGTTGAAAGCAAGCACTATTACAGCAAGCAGGAAATATCTGACTGCTGATTTCAGTATATGTGTACGGCTGCCAAAGACAAAGCTCCTGTTCAGTGAAAAGTTAATGCTTGCGCTTGCTGTCCTTGCCAGCACATTGGAAAGCACGGTCAGACCTGTCAGCGCCATCAATGCACAGAAAAGTCCGTAATCAATACAGAAGCTGAGCAGGGAAGAGGCTGAAAATCTGAGGATCTCCCGGTATATCTTGAAGGAATCCCTTATGGGATGAAAATGTGAGGAGGAATTATTGTCAATATATACTGTCCTGATGGGTATCTCCTGTGCATTGATATTGTTCTGACCCAGATGAAGCAGAACATTCATCTCGTATTCATAACGCTCACCCTCCACAGAAAGCATATAATCCGTAAGACCGTTACTGAATGCTCTCAGTCCGGTCTGGGTATCGTAGATGGCTGTTCCGGTTGAAAGACGGAATATCTGTCTTGTTATCCCATTCCCGATACGGCTTCTCAGAGGAGCGTCCCTGCCGATAATTCTGCTTCCAAGTATCAGACAGCCGATATTGTTTTCTGCTTTCTCGCATACAATAAGAATATCCTCCGGCAGGTGCTGACCGTCTGCGTCTGCCGTAACAACAATATAGGGCACAGAAAACGTATTTTTGATATATTCAAGCCCTGTTTTGAGAGCCGCGCCCTTGCCTTTGTTTTTTTCATGGGTCAGCACCGCAGCATATCCGCTGACAGCGGCAAAAAGAGGAGCCCGCTCTGTATTACTGCCGTCGTTGACAACTACAATGGAAAAATCCATTTTATGCAGGGTACGGACCAGTTCTAAAAGCTTTTTGTCCGGGCAGTATGCCGGAATAAGAACTATGCGTTTGCTTTGGTCGGTCATATTTATCACCTCGGTATCAGTCATCCCTGTGTCCTTCTGATGATAATTATATGATCGTATATAGGAATCCCGGTGGAAGAAGGATTAACTATATTTTAATTTACCCTTAAATATTTTCAATGTTCCCGGAACCGGAAAATACACGAAGCCGAGAAGGGAAAGAAGCGGAAAGTTAATTGAGAATAGAGATTATCAGGAATGAATACTGAAAACTGAAAAAATAATAAAGGTAATGCGCACCGGATGCCTCGGCATGATAGTATCCACAAGCATAATAGAGAGAGTGCAAACGAGCGATTACGCGAACACGGGTCCAGCGTCGACGCTGGTGCATCCGGTGATGTATTGACATGGGATTAAGTTGATGGTATAATAAACCTACTATACAGATAGGTTTATTAGTCTGCATAAACCTACTTAACCAATTGGATGAATATGTTAAGAATTGAGATGATATTATGCTATTTGATCTTGAAAATGCGTCAATAAAAAAATACATCACACAGGCAGAATCAGGAATAGAAAGAGAAGGTCTCAGGGTCAATTCAGACGGAACTCTGGCACAGACGCCCCATCCCTTTGAAAACCAGAAAAACATTGACCGTGACTTCTGCGAAAATCAGATCGAGATTATCGGAGATGTGTTTACTGATCCTCAGAAGCTCAACGATCAGCTTCTTGAGCTGCAAAGATATATTAATACAAGGCTCAGGGAAAACGGAGAGCTGCTCTGGCCGTTTTCCAATCCTCCGAGAATAAGCGGAGAAAACGAAATACCTGTAGCACAGTATTCGGGCAGTCTGCAAAGCAAGTCTGTCTATCGACAGTATCTTGCGCAGAAATACGGTAAAATAAAAATGCTGTTTTCAGGTATTCATCTCAATTTTTCTTTTTCTGACCTGCTTATGAGAGCCGCTTTTGAACAAAGCGAGGAAAATGATTATATAAGATTCAGGAATTATATATACCTCCGTCTTGCATCCGGACTTACGCAGCATGCATGGCTTGTGGTATATCTTACAGCGGCAAGTCCTGTTTCAGACGAGACTGCAGGTACAGAAAGTAATCTCTATTCCTCAATACGCTGTTCGGATAAGGGCTACTGGAACCACTTTGTTCCCCTGCTTGATTATTCCGGCCTTGAAAGCTATATAGGCAGTATTCAGAAGTATATTGATGACGGCAATCTTCGTTCTGTCTCGGAGCTTTACTATCCTGTGCGGCTGAAGCCCCGTGGAGCAAACAGTCTTGAAGCACTTGCTGAAAACGGCATTAATCATATTGAACTGCGAGTGCTGGATGTCAATCCGCTTTCTCCCACAGGTATTTTTGTTGAGGATATTCGTTTTATACATCTTCTCATTCTGTATCTTGTGAGCCAGCCTGAAAGGGATTTTACAGAAACGGATCAGATAAAGGCTGTCAGAAATATCAAGGAAGCTGCCGTTTTCGGAAATGAAGAGATCAGACAGAGAGCAAAGCTTGTACTCCTTGATATCCAGCGCTTTACGTCAAAGCATTTCCCGGAATTCATTGATGTAATAAACTATCAGCTTGAAAAATTAAAACCGGGAAACAGCTATGCTGAAATAATCAGTGAGCGCTTTGGTGATGCCTATATGGAGAAGGGACTGGAGCTTGCAAGGGAATATCAAAGGAGTGTTGGATATGTGTGAGTTGTTTGGTTTTTCTTCTCAGAACGATTTCAAGGCCAATGACTATCTGAAAACATTCTACAGCCACAGCAGCCATCATCCCCACGGCTGGGGACTTGCCTGCATTGCAAGAAACGGCGCTCTTATCGAAAAGGAAAGCATAGCGGCATCAAAAAGCAATTATCTTAACGAGCGGCTTTCACAGCCTGTCGAATCAAAGATAATGCTCGCACATATACGATATGCGACTATCGGTAATGTTGAATACAAAAACTGTCACCCGTTTACAGGAAAGGATAATACAGGCAGGCGGTGGACGCTTATTCATAACGGGACAATATTTGATTATCCTCAACTTAATTCTTATATTCAGAAACAGATGGGTGATACCGACAGCGAAAGAGTGTTTCTGTATCTTATTGACAGGCTCAATGCCGCACAGGAGAGAAAAGGTTCAAGACTTGTATTTGAGGAACGATTTGAGCTTTTTGACAGTATCATATGCGATATGACAAAGGGCAACAAACTCAACCTCTTGTTTTCAGACGGGAAATATCTGTATGCCCATACCAACTGCAGGGGGACGCTTTATTACCTGACGAAAAACAATACTGCAATTCTGTCTACTTTGCCTTTAAGCGAAGAAGTGTGGCAGCCTCTGCCTTTTACCCGACTGACAGCATTCTATAACGGGAAGCTGCTGAAAACAGGAACGAACCACGATAATGAATACATCGAAAGCGAAGAAAATATGCGGATGCTGTACAGCATTTTTGCAAATCTGTAAGGAGGCTGGAAATATGACAAAAGAAGAAATAATGGGTCGTCTTTATGACCGCTATATCAAACCAATCGAAACGAAAAAAGACAGCTTCATAGGCGTCGAAATAGAAATGCCTATCGTAAATCTTGAACATAAAGCCGTTGATTTTGAGATTGTGCATAAGCTTACAGCTGCATTTCTGGAAGAATTCGGATTCATCCCCACGGGAATCGACGATCAGGGGCACATCTATTCAGCGCTGAACAGGGAAAACGGAGATGTTTTTTCCTACGACTGCTCCTATAATAATATGGAATTTTCTTTCGGCAGGGAAAGTGAGCTTCATACTATACACGGCCGCTTTTTAAGATATTATAGTTTTGTACAGAACTTCTTTAAGCCCTGTAACTATACCCTGACCGGTATGGGAATCAATCCTAACAGGCTTGTCAACAATAATATCCCTATCGAAAACGGCAGATATAAGATGCTGTTCCATCATCTTTCGTCTTTTTCAAAGTATGCCTGTCTGCCGATGTATTTCCACCGCTATCCCCAGTTTGGTATGTTTTCCAGTGCCTCACAGGTACAGCTTGACGTAACAAAGGAAACCGCACCGCAGGTCATAAATACATTCAATCAGCTTGAGCCCGTCAAGGCATTGATTTTCAATAATTCTGTCCTGCTTCATGAAAATGAAGAGCTTCTCTGCTGTCGTGATATGCTCTGGGAAAACAGCACCCACGGCATTAATCCTCATAATGTGGGTATGTATGACTGCGAAATAAAAACTGTTGACGATATTCTGAATTACATCTCTACAACGGCAATATACTGCGTTGAGCGTGACGGGAAATACCTTAATTTCAAGCCTGTAAATATACTTGAATATTTCAATACCGATACCCTGACCGGAGAATATATGGAAAATGATAAAATATGCTCTATGGAGTTTCATCCCCGGCCGGAGGATATTTCCTATCTGCGCACCTTTAAATCTGAAGACCTGACTTTCAGGGGAACGGTGGAATTCCGCAGTGCCTGTTGTCAGCCTATCTCTGATGTAATGACAGTTTCCGCCTTTCATCTCGGACTTCTGAATAAAACAAATGAACTTGCGGATCTTATTAAAAACGACAGATCGGTCTACAATAACGGATATAATGCATCAGAGCTCCGGCGTCAGCTTGTATGTCGTGAGCTGCCTTCCTTTATTGACACAGAGGGTTTGTATAAGCTTGCAGTGGCTGTTCTTGATCTTTGTGAATCGGGGCTTAAAGAACGGGGCTTCGGGGAAGAAATATATCTTGCTCCGCTGTATGAACGTGTACGGAAACACACAAACCCTGCAAAGACAATGTTTGAAAGACTTGAAAATGGTGAAAGGATTAACGATATAATAAATGATTACTCCGAAGTGTGACATAACAAAAATAATTACAAAACTTTCCGGGACGCAGGAAACAGAGGATGAAGAGCTTGCATTTCTTATTGACGGCAATTATGATACATCCATTTTGTTTTCTGCCGCCGATAAGATACGGCGCAGATTTTATGGGACAGGTGTTTATCTCCGGGGGTTGATAGAGTTTACAAACTACTGCAGAAATAACTGTCTGTACTGCGGAATACGCAGAGATAACCGCAATGCTGTGCGTTATCGTCTTACAAAAGAAGAAATAATGCAGTGCTGCAGGGAAGGCTATGAGCTGGGATACCGTACTTTTGTTCTGCAGGGCGGTGAAGACCCGTATTTCACAGATGACAGGATCTGCAGTATCGTTTCGGAGATACACAAGCATTATCCCGACTGTGCCGTTACTTTGTCTGTCGGAGAAAAAACGAGGGAAAGCTACCGGCGTTTCTTTGAAGCCGGAGCAGAGCGTTATCTTCTGCGTCATGAAACTGCCGACCCGAAGCATTATGCACTTCTGCATCCTGATGAAATGTCCTGTGAAAACAGAAAAAGATGTCTGTATGATCTTAAGGAGATCGGTTATCAGGTGGGTACAGGATTTATGGTTGGTTCACCCTTCCAGACCACAGAAAGCATTATTTCAGATATACGATTTATGCAGAGGCTCCAGCCGGATATGATCGGGATAGGGCCGTTTATAACACATAATGATACACCTTTCAGTAAGTATCCAAGCGGCAGTGTTTCCCTTACTCTGAGACTGATCGCAATATCAAGGCTGCTGTTCCCGTATGCTCTTATCCCGGCAACAACGGCACTGGGAACACTTGATCCGTCAGGGCGGGAAAAGGGGCTTAAAGCCGGAGCAAATGTAGTAATGCCTAATTTGTCGCCTGTTGCCGTAAGGAAAAAATACGAATTATATGAAAATAAGATATGTACCGGCGAGGAATCGGCACAGTGCAGAAGCTGCCTTGAAAGACGGATTAACAGCTCAGGATACCAGGTTGTAAATTCGAGGGGCGATGTCTGTACCATAACGAAAGGAAACTAGATATGAATATTTCAGAATTACAAAGAGAGATAATACGTTTGAAAAAAGAAAAGGATATCTGTATTCTTGCCCACAGCTATCAGGCAAAGGAAATACTTGAGGTCGCCGATTTCACAGGTGATTCCTATAAGCTCAGTGTTGACGCTTCAAAGGCTCCCAACAGCACGATAGTAATGAGCGGCGTCCGTTTTATGGCAGAGACCTGCAAGATACTCTCCCCGGAAAAGCGTGTGTTTTTGCCGAATCCCGATGCCGGCTGCGCAATGGCTGACCAGATGGACAAAGAGCTTATAAGTGCAGTAAAGGAACAATATCCCGGCTATACTGTGGTTGCATACATCAATACTACTGCCCGACTCAAAACTATCTGCGATGTATGTGTGACATCGTCCTCGGCTGTGGAGATATGCCGGAAGATCGAAAACGATAAGATACTTTTCATTCCGGACTGCAATCTTGGCGCATATGTCGCCGCGCAGGTACCTGAAAAAACCTTCAAGCTGCTTTCCGGCGGATGTCCGATACACGCCTGTGTCAACACCGATGATGTAAAAACGGCAAAGAAGCTGCACCCTGACGCACTCTTGCTCGTGCATCCCGAATGCAAGCCGGGTGTTTGTGCGATGGCTGATTATATCGGCTCGACCTCCGGTATAATGAATTATGCGATAAACTCTGACTGTAAGGAATTCATTATTGGAACAGAGATAAGCATTCAGGAGCATTTGCAGTATCGCTGTCCCGACAAGGATTTCTATTATCTTACAAAAAAACTTATCTGCCCCAATATGAAATCAACAACCCTTGTTGACCTGTATAACTGTGTTTCGGGCAGGAGCGGCGAAGAGATAATTCTGCCCCCGGATACTATTTCAGAAGCGAAAAAATGTATCGATGAAATGATAAGGCTTGGAACGGCATAAAATGAGGCGAGTGTTTTCTATAACCAGTAATAGGATTATTCTATAAGCAAAACCCTTAATTATTCTTGACAAAGCAGAGCATATGTGAGATAATACTTTATGGAATAAACCTACCATTTAAATAGGTTGTATGCTTTTGACAAGGAGAAATCTCTATGACTTACATACATTCTCAGAAACGATGTTGACACTGCCTTTTGACCGTTAAAACATCTGAGGAGAGATATATATGAAAACATATAAAAAAATAACAGACCTTATCGGGAAAACTCCGCTATTAGAGCTGGAGACAATAAGCAGAAATACAAGTGCAAGAGTTTTCGGCAAGCTGGAATATTTCAATCCGGCCGGAAGCGTCAAGGACAGAATTGCGAAGGCGATGATAGATGACGCCGAGGCAAAGGGACTTCTTAAACCCGATTCGGTGATTATCGAACCCACAAGCGGAAATACCGGAATCGGTCTTGCGGCCGTCTGTGCTGCAAGAGGCTATCAGGTTATTCTTACAATGCCTGAAACAATGAGCATTGAGCGCAGAAACCTTCTCAAAGCCTATGGCGCAAAGGTGGTTCTGACCGAGGGAGTAAAGGGAATGAAGGGCGCTATCGAAAAGGCGCAGGAGCTTGCTGCCGAAAACGCACACAGCTTTATTCCCAGTCAGTTTACCAACAGTGCAAATCCGAAGATACATTATGACACAACGGGTCCCGAAATATGGGAGAACACCGACGGAAGGGTAGATATTTTTGTTGCAGGCGTCGGGACAGGCGGTACAGTTTCCGGTGTGGGAGAATATCTGAAAAGTAAAAATCCGAATGTTCAGGTGGTTGCGGTAGAGCCTGCAGGTTCGCCTGTTCTTTCCGGGGAAAAACCGGGTCCCCACAAGATACAGGGAATCGGTGCAGGATTTGTGCCTGAAACACTTAACACCGCTGTTTATGACGAAATAATAAAGGTGACTAACGAGGATGCTTTTGAGATGGGCAGAGAGCTTGCAAAAAAGGAAGGTTTGCTTGTCGGAATATCTTCAGGCGCGGCTGTATGGGCAGCGTCAGAGCTTGCAAAGCGTCCGGAAAACAAAGGAAAGATAATCGTAGCAATACTGCCCGATACAGGTGAAAGATACCTGTCGACTGCTATGTTTTCAGTATAAAGAAAGAGGTAATTGAAATGAAGTTCCGCAGCAATATACAGCTTGATACTGTATCATCCGAAAGCAGAGTTTCTGTTTCCGGCAGCTTTGCTGCGCCTGTTGGCTGCTGTATGTGTTGTTGTGACACAGGCGGCTTACAGAGATGGTTTATATTACCGTAAAACATTTTTCTGCCATAGCCGTCTGTCTGCACCATCGCAGCACAGGCGGCATTTTTTTGTCTGAAAGGAGAGAAATATTATGATAGCAGCACAGGAGAGTATTACAGCCAAGCTTTGTTCCTTTGCCCGTGCTTATCATTCAAATATCGGTCGCAAGAAAATATTCGATGATTATCTTGCCTATGATCTGATGGGTAAGGAAGAATTTGAGGAGATAGGTCAGCTTATACAGAATGATTTTGAACCTGGCTGCAGATCTGATAATGCAGAATTTACAGCGGATAAGATCTATCCAAGGCTTAACCGATATATTGCGCCTATTCCGCTTTCAAGGATAGCCTTTGCCGAAACAAAACTTCTTGAATTTGCAAAGAAGCATCCCGGATGTCAGTATGTTATCTGCGGTGCGGGAATGGATACCTTTGCTTTCAGGAACGAATATTCTGATATCAGGATATTTGAGCTTGACCATCCGGATACAGGCAGATACAAGCTGGAAAGGATCCGGGAGCTTGAATGGAATATCCCGGAAAACCTGACCTTCGTTCCCATTGATTTTTCAAAGGATGATATGACAGAGGTACTCCTTTCGTCAGGCTATGATCCGGAAATCCCCACATTCTTTGCAATACTTGGCGTTTTATACTATCTGACTTTGCCGGTATTTGAGCAGACAATAAGAAAGATCAGTGATATCTGCCGCGCAGAAGGAGAAGTCGCATTTGACTATCCGGACGAGACCACTCTCGCAGACCAGGGCTCCGAAAGGGTACATACGCTTGCAGCTATAACTGAAAGACTGGGGGAAAAAATGCTGCACGGGTATTCTCTTCCTGAGATCAATTCCGTGCTTGATAAATACGGCTTTGAAATTGGGGATCACGAAACACCCCAGATGATACAGCAGCGTTATTTTGCAGACAGAGACGATGGTATCAGGGCATTTGAAAATATACATTTTATGCTTGCATATAAGGAGAAAAAGGAAATGAGAAATTATATTTTTACATCAGAATCAGTTACAAAGGGACACCCGGACAAGGTATGCGATATGATCTCAGACGCAATACTCGATGCTTTTCTGAAGGAGGACAGCAATTCCCGTGTGGCAGTAGAAACGGTGGTAAAGAACAATACGGTTGTTCTTGTCGGAGAAGTTTCTTCCTCTGCGGCTGTGGATATTGAAAAAACAGTCAGAGCTACGATCAACGGTATAGGTTATGACCGTCCGGAGCTTGGGTTTGATGGTCATACGGCGGAAATAATACAGCTAATTGATAAACAGTCTCCGGATATTGCCAGGGGCGTTGATGACGCGCTTGAACACCGCGGGGAAAAGAATGCCGAAATCGGCGCAGGCGATCAGGGAATGATGTTCGGTTATGCTGTCAATGAAACAGAGGAGCTTATGCCGGTTTCGATATCCCTTGCACATAAGCTGTCAGGGAAGCTGACAGAGGTAAGGGAAAATGGTATTCTTCCGTATCTCAGACCTGACGGAAAAACCCAGGTTTCAGTAATATATGAAAACGGAAAGCCTGTCGGGATAGATACTATTCTTATTTCCACTCAGCACGACCCGGATATAACACAGGAGCAGATAAGAACTGACCTGATAAAATATGTTATCCGTCCGACACTTCCGGGAAAATGGAGAAACAATGACTATAAGATACTTATAAACCCGACAGGAAGATTTGTTATCGGCGGTCCGGTGGGTGACAGCGGGCTCACGGGCAGGAAGATAATTGTTGATACCTACGGAGGCGCAGCGGCACACGGCGGCGGAGCATTTTCAGGCAAGGATCCCACAAAGGTTGACAGAAGTGCAGCATATGCCGCAAGATATATTGCCAAAAACATTGTTGCTGCAGGACTGGCGGAAAAAGCTGAAATACAGCTTGCATATGCGATAGGCGTTGCTTCACCTGTATCTGTACTTGTAAATACCTACGGAACAGGCAGGGTATCAGATGATCTTATCAGACAGGCAGTTGAGGATACGATCGACCTCAGACCCTCTGGAATAATCGAGAGATTTGATCTTCAAAGACCTATTTATGCACAGACAGCTTCCTACGGTCATTTTGGCAGAACCGATATTGATCTTCCGTGGGAAAAGACAGATCTTGCGTCTGAGCTGAAAGGGTATCTTGAACATTATCTCAGGGAGGCAGTCTGATGAAAAAAATAGCAAGCTTTAAGGTAAATCACGACAAGCTTGAAAGAGGAATGTATATTTCCCGTATTGACGGTGATGTTGTGACCTATGATATCAGAATGAAAAAGCCCAACGGCGGAGACTATCTTGGAAACGGCGAGCTTCACACCACAGAGCATCTTTTTGCCACCTATGCAAGAAACAGCGGGATTTCCGATAGTGTGATATATGTAGGTCCCATGGGCTGCCGGACTGGTTTTTATCTTCTTGTCAGAGATAGTGTTTCTCACAGTCAGGCAATATCACTTGTGCAGGACAGCTTCAGGTTTATTGCGGATTTTGAGGGTGAAATACCCGGAAGTAAAAAAGAAGAATGCGGTAATTATATTGAGCACGATCTGCCGGCAGCGAAAAAAACGGCTGAAAATATGCTCGTTATTCTTCAAAATTACAATGAACAAAAACTTTACTATAAGGAGTAATCAATATGTCAACATATAAAAATATAGAATCAGCCCTTATTCACGGGGGCATTTACGGAGACGAATATACAAGGGCAGTCAATGTCCCCATTTATCAGACATCTACTTATGAGCAGGACGGTATCGGGGAAACACCCAAATGGGAATATTCCCGTACAGGCAACCCCACCCGTGCGGCGCTGGAAGCACTTATTGCAGAGCTTGAAGGAGGAAAGGCAGGCTTTGCCTTTGGTTCCGGTATGGCGGCTATCACAGCTGTACTCAGCCTTTTCCGCACAGGAGACAAGGTTATTATTTCAAGCAATGTTTACGGCGGAACCTTCCGGGTACTGGATAAGGTATTCGATCACTTTGGTATTGGCTACTCTATCGAGGATACCACAAATCTTTCAGAGCTTGAAACGAAGATAACTCCGGATGTCAGGGCGATACTTATCGAAAGTCCCGCAAATCCGCTGCTTACAATAACAGATATTGCCGCAGTTGCAAGACTTGCCGCGAAGCATGGGGTTTTGTCAATTGTTGATAATACATTTATGACACCGTATCTGCAGAGACCGCTTGAGCTTGGCGCGGATATTGTAATCCACAGCGCAACAAAGTATCTCGGCGGACACAGTGATGTGGTTGCAGGCCTTGTGGTTGTAAATGACGATAAGCTTGCAAAACAAATAGGGTTTATTCAGAATTCCACAGGCGGCGTTCCCGGTCCATTTGACAGTTTTCTGCTTATCAGAGGAATCAAAACTCTCGGCGTTCGTCTCGACCGTCATGTGGAAAATGCGGAAAAGGCTGCAAGGTTCCTTAGTGAGCATAAGGCTGTAAAGAAGGTTTACTACCCCGGACTGCCTGGGGCACAGGGTTATGAAATAAACAAAAGACAGGCAAAAAACGGCGGCGTAATGATCTCGTTTGAGCTGTATGAAAACTATGACATCAAAAAATTCTTCAGGTCACTGAAGCTTGTTGCTCTTGCAGAAAGTCTCGGCGGTGTTGAGAGCCTTGTATGCCACCCGGCAAGTATGACCCACGCTTCTATTCCGTATGAAGTACGCCAGAAGGTGGGTATCACGGATGGTCTCATCAGACTTTCAATAGGCATTGAAAATATTGATGATATTCTTGCCGATCTGGATCAGGCTATTGCTGAAAGCGAGGTGTAACTATGGCACTCTACAATGATATGCAGGAGCTGATCGGCAATACTCCTCTTGTAAAGCTTACTCATCTTGACCTCCCGGAGGGAGCTGAGCTTTATGCAAAGCTGGAGCTTTTCAATCCGTCCGGCAGCGTCAAGGACAGGATCGGAAAATATATGATAGAGGACGCTGAAAGAAAGGGCATACTTAAAAAGGACAGCGTTATTGTTGAAGCAACTGCCGGAAACACAGGGCTTGGAATAGCCTTCGCGGCACTTAACAGAGGTTATGAAATAATCTTTGTTGTGCCTACAAAGTTTTCACAGGAAAAGCAGACGCTTCTCCGTGCTCTTGGCGCAAGGATCATCAATACTCCCCGTGAGGGCGGAATGCTTGGCGCCTGGAAAAAGGCGGAGGAGATCCGCAGCTCCATACCAGGCGCAGTAACCCTTGAACAATTCAGAAATCCTGCCAATCCGCTGGCACACTATGAAACAACAGGAAAAGAAATATATGACGATCTTGGCGGCAATATTGATTATCTGGTTGCAGGAGCAGGCAGCGGCGGGACATATTCAGGTGTTGTAAAATACCTGAAGGAGAAAAACAAAAATACTTTCGGTGTGCTTGCAGATCCTGTAGGTTCGACTATGGGCGGCGGCGAACACGGTGATTATGACATAGAGGGTATCGGTAACGATTTTATCGCTGATACCATGGATATGTCCCTTGTGGACAGGGTTGTAAAAATGACTGACAGTGAAGCCTTTGACGGTGCAAGAGAGCTTGCAAAAAAAGAGGGCATTATCGCCGGCTCTTCCTCGGGGGCTGCACTTGCGGCAGCAAAGAAGCTTATTGCAGATGGAGCAAGGGGAAATATCGTGGTTATTCTCCCGGACAGGGGAGACCGCTACTTTACAAAAAATCTATATGAATAAGCTCAGAGTCAAGAGCTGAATATCGATAGAAGTATAACGTGATTAAAGGACCGGCAACTCGCCGGTAAAGGTGTAATATGACATTACAACAGATACATTATGCAATTACAATCTCGGAACAGGGTTCCTTCAATAAAGCGAGCGAGGTGTTGTATATTTCTCAGCCCTCGCTTACAGAGGCTGTAAGAGAGCTGGAAAAAGAGCTGGGAATAATCATATTCTACCGCAGCGGAAAAGGAGTGACACTGACAAGTGACGGTGTGGAATTTATTTCATATGCCCGTGAACTGTATCGTCAGTATGAAGTGATCTCTGAGAGATACGGAGAAAACTCCGCGCTAAAGAAAAAATTTGCTGTATCCACACAGCATTATTCCTTTGCAGTCAAGAGCTTTGTGGAGCTTGTCAGGCAGCTCAGCACCGATGAATATGAATTTGCCATTCGCGAGGTCCGCACCCAGAAGGTGATAGATGACGTCAGCACACTGAAAAGTGAAGTGGGCATACTGTATCTGAGCGACTTCAACTCTTCGATTCTGACAAAACTGCTGCGGACAAACAAGCTGGAATTTCACGAGCTTATCACCTGTGACGCATATGTTTACTTATGGAAGGGACATCCACTTGCGAAAAATAAAAGCATACGCTTTGATGAGCTGATCGGATACCCTAGCCTGTCATTTGAGCAGGGCGGCAGCGGGTCGATGTATTTTGATGAAGAGATACTCAGCAACAATCATTACCCCCGCACCATCAAGGCTACCGACAGAGCAACTATGCTCAATCTCATGGTGGGACTGAACGGCTATACACTATGTTCGGGTATTATCTGCGAGGAACTCAACGGCAGTGACTTTGCGGCGATCCCATTTGAACCGGACAGCGGGCATCCCGGCAGTAAGATGAAGATAGGCTACATAACAAAAAAGAACATTCACCTGAGCAGGGTGGGGAAAATGTATATTGAAGAACTGAAGAAATATTTGGGAGTAAAAGATGGAGATAATTGATTTTCATGCACATATCTATCCTGATAAGATAGCAGAAAAGGCGTCGCAGGCAACGGGGGATTTTTATAGTATTACTCCGGCTTACAGCGGCACAAGCAAGGAACTGCTTTCATCAGGCAGGGCGGCAGGAATTACACGCTTTGTTTTACTGCCGGTAGCAACAAAACCCGATCAGGTGCGGCACATCAATGAATTTATTGCTGATGAAGTCAGCCGGCACAGGGAGTTTTACGGCTTCGGTACGCTTCATCCTGAATGTGATGATCTTATCGGGGAAACGGAACGGATAATGAGACTAGGGCTCAGGGGAATAAAGCTGCATCCTGATACACAGCAATTCAATACAGATGATAAACGTCTGTCTGAAGTATTCGACTATATTCAGGACAGACTGCCGCTTCTTGTTCACTGCGGTGACAAGCGCTTTGATTTTTCCCATCCCCGCAGACTGAAAAAAGTAATAGATAATTTTCCGCACCTTCAGGTGATCGCCGCACATTTAGGCGGTTGGTCTCTTTTTGATGAAGCCTTTGAGATCCTGAAAAAAATGGACTGTTATCTTGATATTTCCAGCACTACGATGTTTCTTCCCCCGGAGCAGGTGGCGTACTATATTCGCGGCTACGGTGCACACAGAATACTGTTTGGGACAGATTATCCCCTCTGGAGTCCGGAACAGGAGGTTGCAGCCTTTAAAAAACTACATCTGTCAGCAGATGAATCCGAAAGAATAGCTTATAAAAACGCATTTGAAATACTGAAGGAGTAATAGGTTAAACCTATTACCTATTATATAAATAGGATATTGGACAGACGAAAAAACCAATGATATAATTAATACATCGAAACGGAAAGGAGTAAACCACAATGACAAAGACAACTGGAACAATAAGCTGTATGTGTATGAATAGCTGTATATGTATGACTCAGAAAGCAGTTTTCTGTGTCAGGGCTTGCTGCGCTTTCCGAATGTGACAGAGTAATTCTGTGCTTTTTACGGGAAGTCAGGAGTGACTTCCCTTTTTTACTGCCAATTTTAAGGAGGAAACAAAAATGAGTAACAAAACATCAAACAGAACAAGCAGTGAAAACATAAAATATGCCGCAATAGCAGCGATGTTTGCTGCTTTGATAACAGTAACGACAGCCTACATAAAAATACCTGCTCCGCTTGGATATGCACACGCAGGTGACAGTATGATATACCTTGCGGCAAGTGTTCTTCCCGGACCGCTTGGTTTTGCGGCTGCTGCAATCGGAGGAGGACTTGCTGATCTGCTTGCAGGATATCCTCAGTGGGCAATACCGACAGCGATCATAAAAGCGCTGAATGTCCTGCCCTTCTTCCTTATAAAGCTTTTTCTGAAGAACAGTCCTAAGCTCCGGAAGATCATCAGCCTGCCGAATTTATTAATGCTGATACCCACAACGATAGTAACGATCGGAGGATATTTCGTTGCAAATGCCCTGCTTTATGATACAGCGGCGGCGATAGCAGAGATATTTCCGAATCTCGTTCAGGCAGGCGTCGGTGCAGGATTGTTTATAATACTCGGCACAAGCCTTGATGCAGTACATTTCAAAAGCAGAATACTGAATGCAAGAAACGTAAAAAGAAAGGAAAAGCAAAATGAAGCATAAAAAAACAGCGGCACTTATATTTGCCGTAACACTCGGACTTTCAGCTCTTACAGCCTGTACAAAGCAGCCGGACAGTAATGAGGCTGCCTCAGGATCGGCAAAGTCCTCTGCAATAGCATCCGAAGTAGAAAAGGACTGCTGCAAGGAAAAATCCGACTGCTGCGAGGAGAATGAAAAGTCCGGCTGCTGCACGGATAAAGAAAAATCCCATGATAACAGCGCAGAAGAGAAAAGCTGTTGTCACAAGGAATCAGATCAGTCATCCGTACCGGACTGCTGCAAAAACGACGGAAGCTCAGACATTCCCGATTGCTGCGCAGATTGAAACAGTTAAATATTAAGAAAGAAGGAAAATTATTATGAATAAAAAAATAACTGCGGTTGTATTAGCCGCTGCACTTACATTATCAGTAACAGCCTTTGCCGGCTGTAATGACAAAAACAGTGATACATCATCCGAGGGGAGCAAAACAGCTGCTTCAGACACTAAATCATCGGATAGCGGAAAACAGGAACTGGAAAAAACGACCTTCAATTTAGGACACCTTAATTCAACGGCTCACCTTCTGGGCTTTGTTGCAAAGGAGGAGGGTTATTTCAAGGAGGAAGGTCTTGACGTAACGCTTACACTGTTTTCATCCGCTGCGGAGCTTTCCACAGGACTTGAATCAGATAAGCTGGATGTTGCATTCATCGGTTCCGTTCCCTCGATTACATTCCAGAGCAAGGGACACGATCTTACTATCTTCGGCGGAGCAATGACAAACGGTCACGGCTATGTTATCAAGCCTCAGTTTGTTGAAGGGCTTGATAAGTGGGATGTAAGTATCCTCAAGGGCAGAAATGTCGCTTCTGTAAAGAATAGTGTACAGGACGCCGAACTCCAGATACTCCTGAAGGACAAGGGTATTGAGATAGGCGAAGGTAAGGATAAGGTGAATATCGTTTATTTTGACAGCCAGAAGGATGCCTACAATGCCCTTCAGAATGACACCATAGATGCTGTTTCGGCATACTCGCCCTATACATCGCTCGCTGAGAGTCAGGGCTATAAAGTTGTTTACCGCTGCTCAGAGGAGCCGCTTCTCAAAAATCAGCCCTGCTGCCGTCAGGTCGCATCAACAGCGGCGCTGAGCAAATACCCCAATTCCTATAAGGCCTTTGAAAGAGCCCTTATCAAGGCATATAAGTTCACGCAGGAAAACCAGGAGCAGACCATAAAGGATGTGAAGAAATACATTGATATAGAAGAGAATCTTATCAAGACTGAGATTTACGGCGGCTACGGCACATCCGTTCCCGATCCGGACAAGCAGGGAACAGTCGCTCTCAAAAAGTCCATCGTAGAGCTGGGATATACAGATGATTACGATATCGACAAGCTTTATAATACAGATATCTACAAGAATGCACTCGAAAGTCTTATCAGCGAAGCTCCTGATGATAAGGTATATGCAGAACTCAAAACACATTTTGACAAGTATGAATAAATAAGAATCGGCTCCGGAGGCTTGCCGGTGGGGGAAAGAAGAGATGATGATAAATGAGCAAGATAGAGATAAATAATCTGACAGTTGATTATATTGAAAAGAAAAAGAGCTTTACTGCGCTGAAAAATGTCAGCTTTTCCATTGAGGAAGGCGAATTCGTAAGTATAATCGGCTCCAGCGGATGCGGCAAAAGCACGCTGCTGAGTATCCTTGAAGGCATAAATACAGCCACAGAGGGAGAAATACTGATAAACGGAGAGCCTATAACCGGAACAGGTCCCGACAGAGGTGTTGTATTCCAGCATTATTCCCTCTTTCCGTGGATGACTGCAAGAAAGAATGTCGCCTTTGGTATCAAGCAGGTCAATAAGACGGCAACCAGAGCTGAGCGTTATCAGCTTGCAGACGGATTTCTCCAGAAGGTCGGTCTTGAACAGTTCAAAAACAAATATCCCTCTCAGCTTTCCGGCGGAATGCAGCAGCGCGTCGCAATAGCAAGGGCGCTTGCAATGGATACGGACATCCTTCTGATGGATGAGCCCTTCGGGGCAATAGACGCAAAAAACCGCACTATCCTGCAGGAGCTTCTGCTCGAGCTGTGGGAAAACGCTACTCCGAGAAAAACGGTCGTATTTGTCACCCACGATATTGACGAAGCGATACTTCTTTCGGATAAGATCGTTATGATGACGGCAAACCCCGGACGTGTCTACCGCGAGATCAGAGTTCCCTTTGACCGTCCGAGAAACCGTGCAGAGCTTGTGCAGACAAAGGAATATACAAAATTCAGAAATGAACTGCTTGCAATGTTCTACAGCGACATAGTAAGCAAGATCGGTGGAGAGGAGGTCGTGCTGTAATGAATACCCAAGCAAAATCACCTGTATCAGCTGCAATTGCATTTGATAAAAAGGAAAAGGAAAATTCAAGACTGAAATCAGAATTCTTTCGCAGATATTTCCGGGTGGTACACATTCTTTTTGCTGTGTTGCTTCTGATACAGCTTCTTCCGGATCAGCTTGCTGCAGAAACCTACGCTTCTTATGTGATATGGTTTGCAGTCGGAGTTGAGGTTCTGACGCTTGTTGTTTCAGCTTTTATCAAAAAGCCTGCAAGTCTGAATCTCTTTGTTGACATTGTAGCCTTTATCTATGGTCTGCTTATAGCGTGGGTTCTTGCAACGGCGAAATTCAATGTTCTGAAAGCCGCATTATTTCCGCCTCCCGGAAAGGTATTCTGGCAGTTTATCGGTGACTACGATAAGATACTGACCAATATACAAAGCTCTGTGGGAATTATCCTGCAAGGCTATCTGCTGGCTATTGCAGTTGCAATACCGCTTGGATTATTTCTGGGCTGGAGTGCAAGGCTTGGCAGTGCTGCAACCTATATATCAAAGTTTTTAGGCGCGATACCGCCTATTGTATACATACCATACGGAATAGCACTTCTGCCGACGTTCCGGAGTGTATCTGTATTTGTTATCTTTCTTGCGACCTTCTGGCCTGTGCTGGGTGGTACTATGAGCGGTGTTATGAATGTTGATAAAAAAACCATTGATTCTGCAAAGGTGCTCAATGTGGGGAAATTCACAATGCTGTTCTCGGTAATACTTCCGGCGTCATTGCAGCAGATATTCATTGGCTGCAATCAGGGGCTTACAGTTTCCTTTGTTCTGCTGACATCTGCCGAGATGATCGGCGCACAGAGCGGTCTGGGCTATTACATAAAGAATTATTCGGATTTCGGCGACTATACAAGAACTATTGTAGGACTTATTGTTGTCGGTATCGTGATCGTATTTATCTCGTTTATTTTTAACAGGATACAGAAATTCCTGCTTCGCTGGAAGCAGTGACGGAGGGATAAAGATGAAAGAAATAATATGGCACGGCAGGGGAGGACAGGGAGCCTTCACAGCCGCAAGACTTCTGGGAGAAGCATATTCCCTCAGAGATAACACCTTCGTTCTTGCTTTTCCGTCATTCGGACCAGAGCGCAGGGGGGCACCGATCAGAGCCTTTACAAAGCTTGACGAAAAGCCCATAGGCAACCGCAGCGAAATTTCAAAAGCTGATTACAGTATTTTTCTTGACGATACGCTTTTCAGCAAACAGGCATATGATGAACTCAGACCTCACGGGAAAATACTCCTGAATACAAAAAAGAAGATTGATATTGACAGTGTTATTACTATTGACGGGGACAGTATTGCAGAAAAATATCTTGGTCTGCCGATAACGAATACAATTCTTCTCGGTGCATTGGCAGCAGTTTCAGGGATCATAACGCTTGATGCTCTGACAGAAGCAGTGAAACAGTCAATGCCGCCGAGGCTTCATGAAAAAAATATAGCCGCCGTAAGGGCAGCTTATGAGGAGGCAGGAAAATGAAGCCGTATCTCAGAGAAAAAATACCCACAAGCTTTGAGGATATCCCCGAAACCACTTCATATGAAGCAGGCTTTTTGGTGACAAAAAATGCAGGCTGGAGAAATGTCAGACCTGTGATAGACCCGGCAAAATGTGTCGGATGTCTGAATTGTTACCTTTACTGTCCGGACGGAGTTATTTCCCGGAAGGATGGCAAAGTTCAGATAGATTATGATTTTTGCAAGGGCTGCGGTATCTGTAAAAAGATATGCAAGCTGAAAGCAATAGAACTGGAGGCGGAAAAATAATGGCAAGGAAGTTTTTATCAGGTAACGAAGCCTTTGCATACGGTGTCAGACTTGCAAGACCCCAGGTCATTTCCGCTTATCCTATCACACCGCAGACAATTGTTGTGGAAAAGCTTTCGGAATTTGTTGAGGACGGAAGTCTGAAATCCGAATTCGTCCATGTTGAAAGCGAACATTCCGCCCTGTCCTGTGCAATGGGAGCTTCATCAACAGGCGCAAGGGCATTTACAGCCACCTCATCACAGGGACTTCTGTATATGGCGGAATGTCTGCCCTATGCGGCAGGCGGCAGATTCCCTGTTGTTATGATGAATGCAAACCGTTCTACGGCATTACCGTGGAATATCTACGGCGACCAGAGGGATTCACTTTCCCAGCTTGACAGCGGCTGGATACAGGCATATGCGGAAAATGCACAGGAGGCGCTTGATCTTGCTCTTATGAGCTTTTACATAGCTGAACATAAAAAAGTCAGCACGCCATTTATGGCAAATCTTGACGGATTTGTGCTTACTCATACTTACGAAGTCGTTGATGTTCCTGACGCAGAGCAGGCAGATGAATTTTTACCGTCCTTTGAAACGGATAACAAGATGTCCCTCAGCAATCCGAAAAACCTTGGTTTTTCTGCAGGACCTGATACGAATACTTATTTCAAATATAAGGAGCATACCGGACTTCTTAATGTCAGGGAGGTTGTCAAAGAAGCGGAAATCAGATTTGAAAAGATTTTCGGAAGGCATTATTCAGGACTTACGGAAAGCTACAAAACAGATGATGCCGACTATATTCTGATAACACTCGGCAGTATTTCCGGACTTGTCCGTGAGATAGTTGATAGGCTCAGAGAAAATGGCGAAAGAGTGGGACTGCTCAGGATAAGATATATGCGTCCGTTTCCGAATGAGGAAATTGCAAGGGCAGTCAGAAATGCAAAGGCAGTCGCTGTTCTGGAAAAGGATATTTCCTTCGGCAACGAGGGTACAGTCTATACAAATGTCAATTCGGCTTTGCAGAAGGCAGGAATTAATATTCCTGCAGCAAACTATATCGGAGGACTGGGAGGAAAGAATATTTCTCCGCAGGAGATAGAAAATATATTTGAAGAACTGAAACAGGAAGAAACCGCAGTAAGGTTTCTTGGGATCGGGGTGAGATAAATGGCAGTTACAGCGAAAACACTTGATGAAACAGAATTTTTCTACGGGCACAAGGCATGTGCCGGCTGCGGGGGCAGTCTGGCGGTCAGGATAGCCCTGAAGGTTCTGGGGGAAAATGCAATAGCTGTTTTACCGGCAGGGTGTATGTCGGCTGTAGGTTTCAATTATCCCCAGCTGTGCTTCGGCAATAATGCCATAATATCCACCTTTGCCGGAACAGCTTCAATGCTTACCGGTGTTCAGGCAGGACTGAAGGCACAGGGAATTACTGATTTCCATGCTGTAGGCTTCGCCGGAGACGGAGGAACGGCAGACATTGGTCTGCAGGCTCTTTCCGGTGCGATAGACAGGAATGATGATATCCTGTACATTTGCTACGACAACGAGGCCTATATGAATACGGGCATTCAGAAAAGCTCACTGACGCCCTTTGGCGCAAGGACAACAACTACACCTGCCGGAAAGAACATTCACGGTAATCTCAGGCAAAAAAAGAATATGTTTGAGATAGTTGCGGCTCACGGGATACCCTATGCGGCTACTGCAAGCGTAGGATATCTTAACGACTTTATGCGCAAGGTGGAAAAAGCAAAAAGCATAAAGGGAACAAAGTACATACACATTTTAGCCCCTTGCCCTACAGGCTGGGGAGTGAAAACGGATGAAACGGTAGAAATAGCCAAAGAGGTGGTTGACTGCGGCTTATGGTATCTTGCTGAATACGAAAACGGCAGTTTTACCCTTAACCATGAACCAAAGGAGTTTTCAGACGTTTCGGATTACCTCAGAAAGCAGAGCCGTTTCAGACATCTGACGGATGAGGATATAGAGATAATAAGAAAGTCCCGCGATGCAAAATGGGAATTTATAAAAAAGAATTTCAAGTGAAAAAGGAGTAATTACAATGAGCAGAGATATAAATAGTAAATTCTGGGATGAGGAACTGGAGACCCTTCCCCGTGAGGAGCTGGAAAAAAGACAGCTTGCAGACCTGCAGGAGATCGTAAAATTTGCATACGATAATGCACCATACTACAGACATTCCTTTGACGAAGCCGGAGTAAAGCCGGAGGACATCAAAACCCTGAAGGATATTCAGAAGTTTCCCTTTATCAATAAGACTACGCAGAGAGATACTCAGGGAGTAGGCTCATTTCTCGGTGAGCTTGCCGCAGTACCGGAGGAGGATGTTGTATTCATTTCTACATCGTCAGGGTCTACCGGTGTTCCCACAATGAGTCCTTTTACAAAGAAAGATTTTGATGAATTTCAGGATACCGAAAGCCGCTGGTTCTGGCAGATCGGTATGCGTCCCAATGACAGATATGTTCATGCTCTGAACTTTTCACTGTATGTAGGAGGTCCCGATGTAATCGGCGCTCAGAATCTCGGCGCACTGTGCATCTGGGGCGGTACTCTCCCGAGTGAAAGACTGCTGTTTGTTCTGAAAACCTATCAGCCTACAGTTATCTGGACTTCACCATCCTACGCATGGCAGCTTGGTGAAAAAGCGCTCAAAAGCGGCATTGATCCGAAGAAAGACCTGAATATCAAAAAAATCATCGTTGCCGGAGAGCTTGGCGGTTCTATCGAAGCCACAAGAAAGGCAATAGAGGATATATGGGGCGCTGAGGTCTATGATTTCTACGGACTGTCGGATATATTCGGAGCCTGCGCCGCAATGTGCGAAGCGAAGGACGGACTTCATATTGCAGAAAATCATATTCTTGTTGAAACTGTTGACATTCATACAGGTGAGATACTCGAGCCTGGTCAGGTAGGTGAGCTGGTATTTACAACACTAAGAAAGCATGCACGTCCCCTTATACGTTTCCGCACAGGTGATATAGGACGCATTGACACAACAAAATGCTCATGCGGAAGAACACACGGAAGAATACATATTCTCGGCAGAAAGGATGATATGTTTATTGTTTCGGCAGTTAATGTATTCCCCAGCGATATTGAAGCTGTTGTTCGTGAGCACAAGGGAATTACAGGCGAATACCTTATCCGTATCTTTGAAAAGGATTTCACAAATAAATATGCGGTAGAGATCGAAAAAACTGCAGACAATACGAAGTCTGATGATGAAGTAGCGGCAGAGGTCACAGCAGCACTCAAAGCCCGTATCGGCGTAAAGCCTGCAAGAGTTGTTGTTCACCCTGACGGAGGACTGAATACACGCTCCGAGCATAAGTCAAAGAGAGTGATTGACGAAAGAAATCTTGATTATAGTATCTGATATTGCTATAATGAATGAGGCTGTCTGAAGATCTTATACTTTTCGGACAGCCTTTGATATAAAACTATTTGATCGGAGGCAGAAAAATGCCAACACTTTCAAAAAGAACAGAAAATTTTACCGATTCTGTTATACGCCGTATGACAAGAATATCAAATCAATATGGTGCAGTCAATTTGTCACAGGGCTTTCCGGATTTTGAGCCGCCCCGTGAACTGCTTGACAGGCTTGCACAGGTGACAAAAGAGGACTTCCATCAGTATTCAATAACATGGGGCGCACAAAATTTCCGTGAAGCATTGGCAGAAAAGCAGTCAAGGCTTATGGGCAGAAAAATTGATCCGGATGGTGAGATCGTCGTTACCTGCGGCAGCACGGAAGCAATGATGGCTGCAATGATGACGGTAACGAATCCGGGCGACAAGGTTATAGTTTTCTCTCCCTTCTATGAAAATTACGGAGCAGATACAATCCTTTCCGGTGCTGAGCCGATATATGTTCCGCTTTATCCGCCGGAATTCAATTTTAATTCTGAAGAGCTGGAGGCGGCTTTTAAACAGAAACCAAAAGCATTGATCCTCTGCAATCCCTCCAATCCCTGCGGTAAGGTGTTTACATACGATGAACTTAAAAATATTGCTGATCTTGCGGAGAAATATGATACCTTTGTTATTACAGATGAGGTATATGAGCATATCGTATATGAACCGTATAAGCACACATATTTTGCATCTCTTCCGGGAATGTGGGAGAGGACAATCTCCTGCTCGTCGCTTTCAAAAACCTACTCCATTACCGGCTGGCGGCTTGGTTATATCATTGCTCCGAGGAATATTATTGAAGTTGCAAAGAAGGTGCATGACTTCCTGACAGTCGGTGCAGCGGCACCCTTGCAGGAGGCGGCTGTAACAGGGCTTCGTTTTGGCGATGATTATTATAAGGAATTGCAGGCAAAATACACCGAAAAGCGTGACCTGTTCCTTCGCGGTCTTGACGATATCGGTATTTCACATACAGTTCCCCAGGGTGCATATTACATTCTTCTTGATATTTCGGAATTCGGCTATAAAAGTGATCTGGAATTCTGCGAGGTTCTTGCAAGAGATGTAGGAGTTGGCGCAGTGCCGGGTTCGAGCTTCTTCCGTGAGGATGTGAACCATCTGATACGCCTTCATTTTGCAAAGAAAAATGAAACACTCTATGAAGCATTGAACCGGCTGGAGAATATCAGAAAGAAAATTGTAAAACTATAATAAATTGTAAGATGTATAATAAATTCTTCAACAGCCCTGCTCCGGCGGGGCATTTTTGTGAAAATGCGGAAAAGTGGAGCTGTGGACGGTGGGATTATGATATAATAAGACTGATAAAATTTATGGAGGAATAGTATGAGAAGAAAAGACAGGGAAGTAACCGATTCTGCAAGAATTTTAAACATCATTAATCATTGTACCTGTTGCAGAATAGGATTCATTGATAACGGAGAAATATATATTGTACCTCTCAACTTTGGATATGAGAAAAAGGGTGATACCATTATTTTATACTTCCATAGTGCTAAAGAGGGCAGAAAAATTGAACTGATAAAGTCAGATCCCGAAGTTGGTTTTGAAATGGATACTGACTATATTCTTCGAGAATCTGATATTGCCTGTAACTATTCTGCGGGATACAAAAGCATAATTGGTAATGGAATCGTGAGCATAGTGTCAGAGTCAGAAGAAAAGAAACGAGGACTTTCTCTGCTGATGGAACATAACACAGGTAAAGCTGTATGGTCGTTTGATGATAAGATGTTAAGTTCTGTAACAGTTTTTAAACTTACAATTACAAAGATCAGTTGCAAAGAGCATCACTGAATCATTATATGGCTTAACAAAATTTGCTGCGGCCCCCTTTAGTGGCAAAGCCTCCGCTTTGTATTATTCATTTTTAAATTTTAAGTTTTCAGTAATCTTTATTACGGCAGCTTTTTTCGGTGTGAGAGTCTCACATTCAGGGGGAATATGAGGATGAGTCTGAGGACTGAAAGGCTGATAAAATAAAAAATACCTGTGCTGACACATTTATGTGCAACACAGATATATTGTAAGTCTGATTCTGGTCAGCTGTATTTCATATTCAGAATGGCCTGCATATTATCAATAATAAACTCCTGCGCTTTTCTGTCATATAAAACCACATGATACACATTATTTCGTCCTTGTATCTCTTGGAAAGAGCCCTTTCTGTGTCAAGTGTTTTCTGCGCCTGAAAAGCGGCTTTGTTATTCTGATAGGTAATGCCGTCATAAGTTACAGGGCTGCTGTAAAAATCACTCAGAAAAAAACTTTTCTTTGAAGTTGTCAGTTATAGTTTTTCTTCTTTCTGATACTTTAATATAAATACATGAAAAAAGCACCTGCCATAAGGCAAGTGCTTCATTTAACGTCCGAGTGACAGGAGTCGAACCTGCGGCCTCTTGAACCCCATTCAAGCGCGCTACCAATCTGCGCTACACCCGGATGTTACTGTAATAGTATATCATAAAGGCACATATTTTGCAAGTGTGAATAATGGCCGTATATAACGAAAAAAACGATATATAAATATACAATATGCACAATAATCAACTTTAAAAGAATAAATAAGACCGTGCACACGGTTCAAATGATGAGCCAAAAGTAGGACAGCCGTCCCCTTTTAGGTAGCTCTTATTATTGATCAGTGGCCACACGCATTTTGCAGGTTGCTCAGATCTGCGCGTTGAAAAGCGGACTGCCTATCACACAGCAGATGCGGTGAAGATATGACTGCCGTGCCGGATGCTGTGCAACGAAAACATATTCACGCACGACAGAGTGAATGGAATGAGCGATAACGCGAACACGGGTGCAGCGTCACGCTGCCGAATCGCT